>DATIBJ010000073.1:0-8969 GCA_035457565.1 Pyrinomonadaceae bacterium
TGGCGGGCATAAGACGCGCCAGTGGCACAACGGCCTTCTCGACCTGCAAGTCAGCGCATCTTAAACTTCGGGTCTTGCCCAATCAAAGTTTCATCTCGTTATCTGCGTGTCTCTACAAGCAGGGCAGCTCTGTGGTGAAAAGATAGGCCAAACTCTCACCACGAGCATCCACACGGAGAATCTTGCAGTAAAACGAACGTTCGTGCTATATAGAAACACCTTGACCAAAGCTCAACTCCGCAAAGCAGCAAAAGTGGTGGCCGCGAAGGGTCGCAAGGCGCAGGGCGAGCGTACGCGCAAGGCCATCCTCGAAATGGCTGTCCACATTGCTTCCGCTGAAGGTCTGGAAGGTTTGACTATCGGCCGGCTCGCACTCGAACTCTCCATGAGCAAGAGTGGTTTGTTTGCCCACTTCGGATCAAAAGAAGATCTTCAGGTCGCAACCGTCGAAGCCGCACGTGCAATTTTTATCAAAGAAGTTGTCAAACCTGCTTTCGAAGCAACGCAGGGTCTGAGTCGACTTTGGAAGTTGTGCGACATCTGGCTCAGTTATGTTCAGGCGGGCGTTTTTCGCGGGGGTTGTTTCTTCGCAGCGGCGGCCGCCGAGTTTGATAGTCGGCCTGGGCCAGTTCGGGATCGCATCGCGGAGATCATGAAGGAATGGCTAACAACTCTACGCAACGCAATCATCGAGGCACAGAAGGCGGGCCAACTCAAACTGGACATCGATCCAATTCAACTGGCATTCGAATTCAACTCGCTGGAACTCGGGGCAAACTGGGCCTTCCAGCTCTACGGCGACAAGAGCGCTTTCGCTCGCGCGAGAGAGGCAATTCACGAACGGCTGACTCGCCATTCAACGAGGGCGGGCTCGACGCTCCTCTCACGCGCGATTTCAGAAACCTGACGTTCGATAAACTTTTTAGTTTGTCGTTGGATCTTGGTTTCTCTCAATTTGAGTGTCACGAACGGTGACGACAAACTGAAAGTTTATCGGACATGGTGACGTGATGGCTGAATCACTACGAACAGCTGAAATAAATCCTGCGTCTCCGTTGTTAATGAAGCGGAAAGCGACATGGGATGGTTTGCGCCTCGAGCATTATCAGTTTCGCAGTGGCGAATTGCCTGAACACTGTCATTCCGATCACACGGTGCTGATCTCTTTAACTGACGGATGTCATGCTGAAATGCAGACCGGCAGTGGTCTAAAAATCGTCGGCACCCAAACGCGGGGATCCATTTGTGTGCTGCCGGCGGGATTGAGACACAAAGCTCGTCTCAGTGGTCCTTGCGAACACCTGGCGCTCTACGTCGATCCTTCACTAATCAATCGGGCGGCTGCTCAGTCGAAACTTTCGACGCGTTATGAAATTGTAGAGCGATACTCGCGTGGTGATCCGATCATCGCAAACATTGGAAGCGCGTTACTAGCTGAACTCGATTCCGAAGGTCTGAGCGGACGACTCTATGCAGAATCGCTTACGAACGTTCTGGCCGTTCATCTTCTCCGTCACTACACCACTGAGGGCGAACACGGACAGGTCAGTGCGGGCGGATTGTCGCCTCAAAAACTCCGACGGGTCACGGAGTTCATTGCTGATAACTTCGCCAGTGACATTTCCCTCGCCGAATTGGCCCAAGTCGCAGGCATGAGTAGTTTTCATTTTGCCCGCGAGTTCAAGAAGGCCACAGGAACGACACCCCATCAGTACTTGATCAAGTTTCGTGTGGATCACGCAAAGGCTCTTCTGGCGGACCGTGATCTGCCGTTGGTAGAGGTAGGGTTGCGTGCCGGCTTTAGTCACCAAAGTCACTTCACGCGCTTGTTTCGCCGAATCACAGGTACGACTCCGCACTTGTATCGCGTTGCACTTGAGTCTTAGTAGCAAGAATCGTCAACGGCAGCAAAAACGGGAAAGACGCGTCGTCAATGACTCCCTAAGCTTCCAAGCCTAAGGAGGTGATGGAAGTGACGAAAGTCAATGTGCTCGCAGCGCTGTTGCTGCTCACGTTTTTGGTCGTACCGGCAACGTCGCAATCAGCCGAGGGTGCTGCCCGCGAAGCGATCGCGAAGGGGAACTTGCTGGTCGCGCACGGCAGTTATGAACTAGCGCTACGGGAATACGAAAGGATTGGGCCAAACTCCACTGATCTCTACTCAGTCGCGCTCTACAACATTGGGGTCTGTTATTACGAACTTTGGCGCACGGCTGATGCCATTGATTACTACCAACGCGCCATTAAGCAACGAAATGGCTTGTATCCGCAGGCTTCTTACGCGCTCGGTGTCGCTCTCGAAGACGAAGGCAGGTCGAGCGAGGCGAAGTCAGCCTACGAACAAGCGTTGGTTGCGACACGCGGGAACTACGCGCGCGCAGATTACCGGCTTGGTCTTATTGCGGCCAATAGCGGTGATACAGAAACTGCCGCAGCGCTTTTTCGAAAGGCGTTACATCGCCCGGGCGAACACCTTATTGCCAGTCATAACAATCTAGGCGTAATGCTCGCGCGAATGCGTCGACTCAAAGAAGCGGAGACAGAGTTTGCCGTTGCTCTACGACTGTCCAACAACGAGTTCAGAGATGCAGCTCACAATCTGGCCCTTTGCCAGCGATTGCTCTCGGGTGCTGATGAAATGGATTTTGCCTCGTTACGAGTAACGCGGATCTTTATCGTTGATTAGCTCGTTTTGAAGGGAAATAAGGATGCCTACTAAACCTGACGACGCCTTAGCCATTCTTAAGTTGTATGAACTGAGGAGCGAGCCGTTAATGCGAGAGGCTCGCAGGTGGTTCTTCAGTGAGTTCGATCCGAAGAGTGGCCTCGAGATTCTGATGTTGATGCAGAGTGGCGAGAAAGAAAGTGCATTTTACCGAATGGTGTCGTCGCATTGGGACATCGCTGCTGCTCTCGTCAACAATGGCGGGATCGACCAGGCGATGTTTCTCGCTGCCAATACCGAACATCTCGTGGTATTTGCGAAACTGCAGCCATTCCTCAACGAAATCAGAGAAGCGATCGGCGAACCTGACTACCTCTTAAACCTCGAGCAACTCATAGGACTCGTGGATAACATCGACAAGAAGCTGGAGAACCGACGGCGATTATTAGAACGTTGGACGAGTCGTCCAGCGGCATCGGCGAACTGATTCATTACCGATTGGAATTATTGCCGATTTTTAATTGCCGATTGCCGATTGAAAGAACTTCTAGGGCCGGAGTTGATTAACTCTATTCTTAAAGAATCAAGACTCCCAGCAATACAAATCTGCAATCGGCAATCAAAAATCGGCAATGCTTTATTTGATTCCTTTTCGCTTGAGTTGTTCCTTGAGCGCGGCGACAACGGCCGTATCAAACGCGTCGCCTTTCACTCCTCCTTTTTTGCGCTCAGCGGCCACGAACTCCGCGCGTTGTTTTGAAAGGGCGACGATCTGAGCGCGCAGCTCACGACGTTCTGCTAGCCGCTTTTCGACTTCCTGTTTCCGCTTTTCAGGCGTCATATTTCTCAGCTCCGGCGGCAACTGATTGGCGTCGATCTTGTCCATCTCCAACGATCCGTTTTCAATGCTCTGCATCAAATCACCAATGTAGGCGCTCTTATTTACAGCCTTGTTGAGGGCGCGTTCCGCGACGGCTTCACCCGGTGCTGCTGCGGCCACTGTTGTCTCGATATCTGCAACGCGCTTCCGAGCAACTGACCTTACCTCGTCACCCGCGTCACCAGCGCCACCTCCGTACGCCACGAAAGTCCCGCCTAACTTGTTTGCCAGTTGGCCCAACTGTTCGTCATATGGAGTCGAGATCGTGCGGACGCCACCGCTCTGCTCGATTGCGAAAAACTGTCCGTTGCCGTTCTGCGCGATCGCCTGCCAAATCGCGCGGGTGCCTGCAAGGCTCCCGCACTGAATTGTGTTAACGACTATGCCTCTCTTTGCCGCGTCCGTAGCAGTTAAAAGCGTATCGGGTGCGTCGAAGTAGTCATCATGCGGCGGTGCATCACCAACCAGAAAAAGTATCTGGGCCACACCGTTCGACTGAGTGGACCAACCCGCGCGTGTCACACCTTCGAGTAATGCTCGCCTAACGTCTTCCGGAGTGTCGCCACCACCGCCTGCCTGGTACGCCATTAGAGTGGAATAGACCTGATCGAGATCCTCAGTGAGCGGCAACACCTGAGTCACGTATTGATCTCCGCGGTCGCGATAGGCAACCAGTCCGATACGAACTGCCGGGTGTGACTCTGATTGCATTACTTCGTTGACGATGCTCCAGATCCTTTGCTTCGCACCATCGATCAGACCACCCATGGACCCGGTGGTATCAAGCACAAAGACCATCTCGAGCGTCGCTGCAGAAGAGGGCCGCTCATTGTCACCAATCTTTACTGGATCGATTGTGGAGCCGCGATCATTGAAAACCCAGGCCGCGGCGACAGTGATACCGATTAGAAACGTAAGAACTGCGGTGGTTACGCGGAATACGAGCGAGTGCATACAGAACCTCCGTGAAGCAGCGGATTACAAAGTGGGGTGGTGCCCACAATTGGTAAGGCTGGCCCTCACAAAACCGGGGGCACCCACCCACTTTGAGGTTAGTCGCGGCATCCATTCGTATGGCGCCGTGTTGATGCTTGAACGAACGGGACGGTGGTTTCTTGCAAGCGAGTGCGGCTTTGCCTCAAAAGTCATATATAGCTCGAGTCGGAAGTGGTTCGTGTTGGTTCGTGTGACTTCGTGGATCGTCCTTGTTTTTCAGGACCAACGGAGCGATCCACGAAGTCACACGAACTAAACACGAAACTCCTTACCACCGAAATCGACTTTTGAGGCAAAGCTAAGCGAGTCCAAAAAGCTAACGTCGAATGTCGAATGTCGAATGTAAGTCCGTCCAGGGTGACGTTGAACTTTGGACACAAAAAGGGCGGGCGCCGAACGCCCGCCTTCATGACAACCTCTGTCGCGACCAACTACTTCGTCTGATCCGACTCCTTCTTCTTTACGTAGATGTCGCCGCGCTGAACCATGCCTGTCTTTTCCGCAAGCGCAACCAGTACCGAATTCAGAATCGCTTGATTCTCCAACTTGAAACTGGTGGTGCCATTCATCTTTGTGTCTGGATCGCTATATTGCAAAGTTAGATAACGCACCTTCGTCTTAATAAAGCGCGCTGGAAGCGTGAAGATAGTAGGAACACTGCTGGCGACGGTGGCAGCCGCTGGTTGAACTTTTTTCGTATCGGCAAACGCTGACACTATCGCGTCGTATGGGATATGTAACTCCTTTTCCGACCCCTTGTGTTTGAAGTACACCCTGCGATTCGTATCGTCGAGAGTCAGCATACCTTCCATGGTCTTGGTATAACCAAAAACCCCACCTTCATACTTCGCTTTGACTGTGCTTGGCGCAGGCGCCGGTTTCGTTGTTTTCTCGGTCTCCACCGAACGCGGATGCTGGCCGATAATTGCGCTGGGGGCAATCAAGACTAACAAGATCAGCACAAGTGATTTCATTTCAATTCTCCTTGGTCTCGAACATCAAAATTCTTTGGCCCACTCGGGTACTTTATAAAGAATCCACCAGAGTAGCGCTTGCACCAGCAGCACAACCACACCCGCGATCAGGCTAAAGTAGCAACTCTTTCGATCGCGCCCTTGATCTCCCTCTCGATAAGATCGCGCAACTCCGAGACTGCCAATCAAAACAGCGCCCGGACAAAACAGGATTCCGAGATATGGCACGAGGGAGTAGGTTGCGAACGCTTTCGCTGTTGCCGCGAGGCCGCCGCGGTTATCTTCCATACGGTCGACACCGGTTCTTCGGTCTATTACTTCGCGAAAGGCTTAACGCGCTCAACGGATTCCTTTAGGTCACCATCACCTGGCGCTAATGTCAATCCTCGCTGGTAAGCGCCGAGGGCCTTCGTGTATTGCTTCGTCACTTCGTAAGCGTAACCGAGTTCGCGATAGACGTTCACGTCATCGGGCGACTTCTTGGCTCCTGCCTCTAACGCAGCGATCGCTTTCGGGAAGTTATTCGACCGCGAATGCGCAACGCCCAGCAGATAGAACGTCACGCCTGTTGCATCTGCGCCGGCACTCGCTCTCTCAAGGACTGAAGCTGCGCGCGCATATTGCTTTGATCCAATCAACGCTTGCCCGAACAACGTTACAGCTTCGGCATCAGTGCGAAGACGAATAAGTCCTTCACCCGCTCGCACTGCACTAGTGTAGTCGGCGTCAGCTTTTGCTTGATCCGTGCTCGTTGCGGCGCGCCGGAGATAAGAGGTTACGAGCAAGGTCCATGCGCTCGTCATTCGTGCATCGACTACGGTGGCTCGATTCAAAGACGCGATTGCACCATCAAGATCGTTTTTAGCAAGTGCTATCTGTGCAAGATAAAAGAGCGACAGCGAATCCTTCGCGTTAGCTTTTATTGCAGCATTGAAAGTCTGTTCGGCTTCGGCAACCTTGCCGGTTTTGTATTCAGCAACGCCTCGATAGTAAAGCATCAATGGATCCGGCGCGCCGCCAGTATTCGCAGTCGCCGCAGTTAGGAGCGGCAGCGCCTGTTCATACTTCTCTGACAGAACATAAGCCTGAGCCAGGGCGGTGCGTGTATTCGGATCTTCCTGCTTGGTTTGTCGTTGCAACGTCAGCGCTTTCTCCAGGTCGCTCGCAGCCTCCGCATACTGCTTCAGGTTCAATTCAGCAAAGCCTGCGATCTTCCAAGCCTCGGCATCGTTCGGGTAACGCGTAGTCAATTCCTTTGCTTCCTTTGCCGCTGCCGCAAACTGCTTCGACTCAAGCAATGCATAGGCATGTGTTGTGTCGGCTGGAGCGACCGTGTTGACGACTGGCTTAACCGGCTGCACGTCGAGAAGCGGGCTATTCGGATCCGTGCGTCGTGCGCTTGGCGACGACTTAGGTTCCGGCTTCAGTAACGGATCAGACGCAGGTCGTTCCGATGTTGTAGAGGTCTTGGGCGCTTGTTTCGAAGCGCGACGCGGTCGGGTCGATTGGGCAGTCGCGGTCACGAACATTAACAGGACTACGCCTGTCAGGCTGATGAGTCGGGTAAAAACAGATCGAGTCATGGCTAGTGATTGTATTCGGGAGAGGGTTGGGTTTGAAAGCTCAGATAAACGTCTCGGAAACACCCTTTCGGATGCCCCGAGGTCCCATATCGGTTGCCGCCTGGCCGGTCTCGTGGGCAGATTCACCGATTTTCGCAGATTACCTCCGCAAAGGCTCCAGATAAAAAGTTCATTGACTGGCGAACAAGCCAATAGGTATAAGGCGTAGAAGTTCTTTTGTTTTTCGAATTGAAGGGATACCAGGTATGAAACGGTTCTTAGCGATATTAGCACTCGCCCTAGCGTCAAGTTTTTCCCTCAGCGCCCAGGAACACGGCAAGCCGGGGACCAGTACCCCGCGTCCTCCCAGCACCAGCAGTCCCCGTCCTCCTGGCACCAGCACTCCGCAACCGATGCAGGACACAAGCGTGCCGGACATCGGCGGTTGGGTGAAGTTTACATCCGGATTAGGTCGTTTTACGGTGGCGATGCCGTCAACACCAACCGACAAAATGGAGACGACGAAAAGTGAGCATGGTCCTTACACCACTCACCTGTTTATTGTGCGGGATGCGTTAAGCGTTTATCTCATCGGCTGGGTCGATTACGATCCATCATTCAACTTCAACAAACAGTCGGAGCTTGAAGCGAATCGCGATAATTTCGTTAAGGGGATCAACGCGACCTTATTGACGAGCAGCCCGACAACGATTGATGGGTATCAGGCAATCGAGTTCGTTGCGGAAACTACGGATCGGGTTTTCAAATCGCGCGTGTATATGGTGGGCCGCCGCCCCTACCAGATCGTAATCGGCACACCAAAGGGACAGGATGACTCGGTCCAGACGAGCAGATTCTTTAACTCATTCAAGATCCGACAAATTTAGGTTCAGACTATTCGAAGGGATTTCAGGATTACGGGTTTAGGAGAACCGCTCTGCTGGTCCCGTTGTCATCCTGTAATCCAGTCGATTCTGTCTGAGAGATCCTAGAAGTTCACCTTCACGCCAAACTGAAATTGCCGTGGATCAAACGCTGCCGTCGGACGGCTGTAGTAGCGACCGTTGCCAGCGCGCTGGTTGAATGATCGAACGTCGTCGACAAACGGCGATGCTGCCGCTTCGTTGAAGCGATTGAAGAGGTTGAAACCTTCGGCAATCAACTCCAGCCGGGCTCGCTCGCCTAGCCGAACCATCTTCGACACACGCATATCAAACGACATGTAGTTGTGAATCAAACCAAAGTTGCGTGGCAAACTCCCGCGCGTGAAATCGCCGTTCGTGATCAACGGCACGCAGCCAAATTCTCCAGGCACGCACAAGGTTCCATCTGATAACACGCTGGGCCGGTCCGTCTGGTTCGACTGGTCGTTGTTCGTATCCTGATTGCTCAGAATGTTTAATGGCCGGCCGGATGACCATTCAAATATCGGAGCTACCGTAAAGTCTGACAGGAAGCGATGGAACCCATCGCCTGAACGCCACGCCGACGGCGAAGCAATCACACCGCTGAATACAAACCGGTGCCTCTGATCGAAAAGCGCATCAGCGCGTTCCTCATTGAACCGGCGATTGTCCTGCGGCAGCAGGAGAGTCTGCAGGTCAGAAGAGTCATCGATCGAATGCGACCACGTGTAAGAAGCAAGGAATTGGAAGTGATTTGAAAAGCGTTTCTTCAGATCGGCGTTCAGCCCGTGGTAGGTGGAGTTGCCATCTGAAGTCTGGGCGTTAATCGAACCGAATGGCGAAATCGCTCCAGCTGTCCGCAAGGTTCCCGGAAGTTGGGAATTCAACACTGCCGGAGTAACGAGCCCACCACTGGCGGCCTGCGCCAGGAAGTAGTTTGGGGCGTTCGGCCGGAAGAAGTTTGCAATCGCCGGGGAAATAATCCTG
>DATIBJ010000074.1:0-4287 GCA_035457565.1 Pyrinomonadaceae bacterium
TAGCTCGATGTGAAACCACCGTCTCTTCGTCGCGCTTGAGTATTGTGCAGCTCAGCGGGGGTAAACCGCCCTTCCCGACTGCATTTGTGTCGCTTGAGTTATTTTCAATGAGAATTGAATGTTGATGTTTTGGCACGTCGCGTCGTTCTCAGTGCATCGACGGTGAAATTAGTCAACGACAAGCTGAAGCATATCGGACATCCGTTGAGTGTTTGGAATGTCGAGTTTGACTACCTATCTATTTCTCTGCGGCATCGGCAATGCAGTAGAGGTTCTTCTCACCTCTAATCAGGATTCTGCCACGGACGATTGCCGGCGACGCATAAACCGGTTCGGCAAGACCGTTCGCATTCAGAACCTCTGGAACCGGTCCAGCCTTGATGATAAAGCCGTCACCATCTTCGCTAATGAGGAGTATCTTGCCTTCAAAAGCTACCGGCGATGCAGTGAACTTAGTTGCTACCGGGAGCCGCGCCTGGTAGATGAGCTTGCCTGTTGCCGCTTCGAGGCCCGATATCGCGCCGCCGTCGGTGAGTAAGTACAGGTAGTCGTTGTAAAGAATCGGTGAAGGAACGTATGCCGTCCCCTTGTCATAACGCCAAACCAAATTCGCGGTATCAGTTAAATCGCCAGACCCGCCGAGCTTGATTGCAATCACACGTTTCGCATCGCTGCCTGCGGTAACAAAGACTAGTCCGCTACCGGCAACTGGACTTGGGATGGGGTTGCTGACAACACCCGGAGCAGTCCACAATTCCTTCCCGGTTGCCGGATCGTAGGAAATGATCTTATCCGGACCGCTTGTTACGAGTTCAGTTCGATTTGCTACTTTAACCAGCAGCGGAGTGGCCCAACTCCTACGTTGATCTCGTGGAACTCGCCAAACCTCTTTACCGGTTTTCTTATCGACAGCTGCAATGAAGCTTGCTTCGCCGTACTCCTGATCGCATTGCAGGATTAGGAGATTCTCGAACAGGACAGGTGATGTCCCGGGCCCCATTCCGCCCTTAGCGATACGACCGAGCGAGGTTTTCCAAATACGTTTGCCCTCGAAGTCGTAACAGTACAATCCCTCTGCTTCGAATGAGAGATAAACAAAACGGCCGTCAGTAGCGGGAGTTGACGAGGCATACGTATTCTTCTTGTGTCGATTGTCGTAGACGGTTCCCTCATAAACTGTTTTGTCCCAGAGTATGCGACCGGTCTCGAAGTCGAGGCAAACCAGTTTCAGGGTGTAGCTGTGGTTTGCTCCTACACTATCAGGATGCAAGTACTCCTGACCCTTTCGAACATGGCGAACGGCCTGCGCGCCAGGAACGATTGGACCTTCGATCGATGTGGTTAGAAAGATGCGATTGCCCCACACGATCGGAGAGGAGTGACCGCGCCCGGCGATTGCTGCTTTCCAACGGATGTTCTTGGAATCGCTCCACTCAGTGGGAATTCCCGTTTCAGCTGAAATGCCGCTGCCGTCGGGTCCTCGCCATTGCGGCCAATTCTGCGCGGAGACGGAATTGTTTACAGATGTGACGGCGAAACAAAGCACGACAACCACGCGAAGGAGGTTGCGCGAAACAAACCCATCGACCTTAGTTTTCATCTTCCGGAAACCTGTGGACCTTTGCCGCCTATGCAGAACAGCGCGTTACTCGTTCGAATGAAGATCTGTCCGTCAGAAATTGCCGGCGAGCTGAGACAGTAATCATTCAGTGGATTCTCGGCCAACACCTCAAACTTCGGTCCAGCCTTAATCACGGTCGTCAGTCCATCTTCGTTCGTGATGTAGATCTTGTCGTCCGCTAATACTGGTGATGAGCTGTACGTTCCCGGCTTTACACGTTGCTGGCCATAGATTTCCTGACCGGTCTTCGCGTCGAGGCAAAATACGATGCCCCGGTCGTTAACAACATAAAAATACTTCCCGTCAGTGACCGGTGTCGGAACATCAGGACCATTCGCTGTTGACCAAAGCAGATGTGAAGTCGTGATATCGCCGCGGCCGCCTGCCTTTAACGCCAATAAAGGCTTAACACGTGTCGGGGCGTAGATAATCTCGTTATAGATTACCGGCGACGCGACAATGCGATAAGACGGATTGTTATCCGGATTCAGACCGTTCGCGCGCCAGAGCTCTTTGCCCGTCGCGGGATCATGTCCCGTCACGCAATCACCACCAGTAATTACGATCTCAGTGTTGCGGCCATAACGAAGTAGGCCAGGTGTCGTGTATGAGTCGGGTGACTCTCGAATTGCCGCGGTAGCACGTTCAACCTTCCAGAGTGTTTTTCCAGTCTTTTTGTCGATGCGCATCACGTACGAAGGATCGTCAGTCTTCATACCGTGCAGGACCTGGACGTACAACGAGTCGTCCAGCAACAGTGGCGATGATGCATATCCCCAGTTGAGACCAAACGGGCCATACTCTTTTTGAACGTCGCGCGACCAAAGTTCCTTACCCTTGAAATCGAAACCTTTAAGGATGCCTGTCCCGGTCATGACGTAAACATTTCGACCATCGGTAACCGGTGAAGGTGACGACATGTTCTGCTTACGCATCTTGACATTGCCGCCGCCCAGAGGCCGCTTCCATGCGACCTCGCCCTTCTTACGATCTACACACCACAACTCAAGATTGTCGCCATCAGCGACGTTTAGAAAGATTAGATCGCGCCAGATGATTGGCGTGGCTCCTGACAAGCCCGGCAACGCCAACTTCCAAACGATGTTCTCATCATTGGACCAGCGCGTCGGAAGGTTCTTTTCTCCGCTCACGCCGTTAAGCGTTGGCCCACGCCATTGCGGCCAGTTCTCGGCATAAGCAACAGCAGCCATGAACAATACAGCGACCAGGAGCTGAGCGAAGCGAAACCTCATGACATCCTCCAGTTGTTTTTTGGTGTGCAGAGTTAGCTTAAATCAACAGCTGTAATTGTGCGACGGTCCCGTAGATAAAGTTTTGTTCCAACCAGAGTCGGCACAGTCCATGCGAGATTCTGCATTAGAGCAGCCTTTGAGATAACGTTCAATCCCGTCGGAGTGACGGTGGCGAGCGCCAGCGTGCCATCTTCGTCCAGAATGATCAGCTTTTCGTCGACATATAACAAGTTCGATTTCGGAAATGTTCGATCGTGAAATGTAATCTCGCCTGTCTTGACGTTTATGGCAGCAAGCGGTGCTGGACCGAAGTCACCGGTCGAGCCATATACGTAATCGCCGATGCGAATTGCCGTTCCATGATGCAAGCGGAAACGTTTATGAGACCAAACTTCTTCGACCGTCGTCTTTCCGTCCTTTTTGGTTAACTTCAGAACCCGGCTGCCACCATTGTACGCAGACGAAACAAACAAAAGATTGTCTGCGCCCCAAATGGGATTGCTGATGTTCAGTCCCCAGTCAGTTACGTGACCGTGTGACCACAGCAGCTCGCCGTCGTTTGGATTGATGCCGACGATCTGTTTTCCCATGAATGCGACCATCTGATCCTCGTCCTCGATGCTGATCAGGATCGGCGAAGTCGGTGACATGTCGACGCTTTGATTCTTCCACGCAACGCTGCCATCGTGCTGGTTGAAAGCGATGAAAGCCTGACCCGGTCCTCCGAGCGTCAAGATGATTGTGTTTTTATACGCGATGGGACTGCACGAATAGCCACGGTCCATTTTCTTGCCGTTGTACTCGGTCCAGAGATCATGGGACCAGATCACTTTCCCTGTTTGTTTATCGAGTGCGTGAAGCTTACCGATTGCCCCCACAGTGAAGATTCGGTTGCCTACGAGTAAAGGTGTTGCATGTGGTCCGAGTCCCTCTTTGTAATTCATTCCCGTCGTTGGGGCTGGGTACTTGTGCTCCCAAATCGTCTTACCAGTATCCGCTGACAGAGCAATAACAACTTCCTGCTCCCCGCTGCTGTACATCGTGTAAAGCGTGTTGCGGTCGACGAGGATGGAGGAATGACCTTCACCGAGTGGGCGCGACCAGAGTTTCTTTGGTCCTTCTGATGGCCACTTTTCTGCGAGGCCTTTTGATTTGGTCGTGAAGTTTCGGTCTGGTCCACCCCACTGCGACCACTCAGATTGAGCGAACGCTTGAATTGATAGAACGAAAACTACAATCAGCACAAAGAAAGCCGTTTTGAGATGATGTTGGATTGTCATTCTTCCCTCCTTCCAAACCAACTATGCGGGGAGACTCGCAGTGGAATGAGGTCAGTACCACCTCGCGGTAGCGGGTGGGTGCGGAGCCGACTGATTTACAATCGCAGTAACGTCATGGACCAAAACCGCTGCG
>DATIBJ010000075.1:0-50359 GCA_035457565.1 Pyrinomonadaceae bacterium
CGACATTGCCTTACACCTGAGTCGGCAAGACTATGACCCAAAAACCGAACGTCACGGTGCGCCGTGCCAAGGCTGATGATGCGAAGCTGCTGGCTGAATTGGGCGCGCGCACTTTTCAGGACACTTTCTCCGCTGAAAACAACGCCGAGGATATGGCCGACTATATCGCTTCGGCTTTCAATGTTCCGCAACAGATTGCTGAGTTGGATGATTCTTCATGCGCAGGTACTGGCGCTCGCTGCTTATGCTTGGCGATACTTTAATCTGCATTATTGGAGGTTTCCGTATGAGGACGTCAGCAGCACCTACACCCGAATGGCCATCTCTGCCGCTCGAAGCATGGGCTGACACCTGTGCAACGTTGCACATGTGGACGCAAATCGTCGGGAAGATCCGTTTAGCACAAACACCACTCGTGAATCACTGGTGGAATGTCCCGCTTTACGTCTCTTCCCGCGGACTCACAACCACTGCGATGCCTTACGAAGACATCTTGTTTGAGATGGAGTTTGATTTTCTCGATCATCAACTCCACATCAACTGCAGTGATGGCTCCAATGCGGCCGTGAAACTCGAGCCAAAGTCAGTCGCCGTCTTTTATGAACAGACGATGAAGGGGTTACGCGATATCGGCTTGAAAATAAAGATATGGCCCATGCCTGTCGAGATTCCGAACCCAATACGGTTCGACGAGGACAATGAACACAAGAGCTACGATCCAGAGTATGCACATCGGTTCTGGCGTGTGCTGTCACTAAGCGACGAGCTGCTGCAAGAATTCCGTGCGCGGTTTATCGGGAAATGCAGTCCCGTTCATTTCTTCTGGGGCAGTTTTGATCTGGCCGTCACACGTTTCTCTGGTCGGATTGCGCCTGAACGACCCGATGCGGACTCGATCACGCGTGAAGCTTATTCACACGAGGTTATCAGTCATGGATTCTGGCCGGGACAAGGCCCACTAGGTAAAGCTGCCTTCTACTCCTACACCGCGCCGGCGCCTGATGGTCTCGCGGAAGTAAAAGTGAAGCCTTCGACTGCCTTCTACAACACGGAGATGGGTCTGTTTCTTCTGCCTTACGACGATATGAGGAATTCGTCCAATCCTGAACAGACGCTGATGGACTTTCTCGAAAGTACGTACGAAGCGGGAGCGAATCTGGCTAATTGGGATCGTGAGGCACTGGAACGGAAGTAGAACTTTGGAGTGCGGCGACCTGTCGCCGCTTTGGTTTGCAGACTGCTGCGACAGGTCGCAGTAGACTTAAAGCGGTGACAGGTCACCGCACTCCAAAGTTCTTGACGCCAAGCTTATGAAGTAAACCCTCCACTTCTTCCCTGGTTTCTTCATACGGTGCGTTTTTTAGCACCCAGTCAAAATCACTGGCAGCCTCCAACTTGCTTCCCTTCTTCATGTAGCAAAGTCCGCGATTGTAGTAACTCTCGATTGACGCGGGGGCCAGTTCGATCGCTTTCGTGTAGTCTCCGATTGCGCTGTCGATGGCTTCCATCGTCTGGTGAGTTCTCGCGCGTGTTATCCATGCCTGGTAATCGCGTGGTAACAAGCGAACCGCCTCATTCAAGTCTTCCAACGCAAGGTCAAGGTTGCCGGCATCAAAATGCGCCAGGCCACGATTACTTCGCGCGATTCCAAGCCAGGGTTGGATTCGCAATGCCTCACCGTAATCGTCAATGGCCGGCGTCAGATCACCCTTCATGTAATGCGCGAGACCACGATTGTTGTAAGCGACGGCTAACTTCGGGTTGTACTTTATCGCTTTGGTGCAGTCGTCGATTGTGCGTTCGTATTCTCTTTTTTCGTAATAGGCCAATCCGCGATTGCTGTAGGCGAGCGCAAGCTTTCCATCCAAGCGAAGTGCCGCGTCGTAATCCGCGATGGCCTTTTCGTAATTACCCTTCTGATACAGAGCATAACCGCGGTTATTAAAAGCAATCGCCAGTTTTGGATTAATTGCGATCGCCCGATCGTGGTCGGCGATTGCTTTGTCCTGATTACCGAGTTCGGTGTAAACCAATCCTCTGTTCGTGAACGCCTCGGCGAATTTCGCGTGAAAGCGAATCGCCTGGTCGAAACAGGCCAGCGCTTGATCGAATTCACGCTTATCGTAATGCTGCAGGCCGCGCGTGTTGTAGACGCGTGCCGCAATAACGTTACAGCCGAACGTAAGCGAGGTCAGTAGGAGTAAAGCTAAGAGAGTGGCGGAGCGAGAACACATAAGGCGAGACTCCCAATGGCTAGTTTATACCGGAACAGGTAACTGAAGGTGAGAAGTTTACTGGCCGGCGCCTGACGGCTTGAGCGGACGCCATAACGTAGCCAGCCGTTTTCCGCTGGCTGTTTGCAGCAGGCTCATGACGCCCATGTAACCGAATCCGAAGAAGAACAGGAGCAGAAACGGGATTGTGCCCCACATGTGAAGGCGGACGGAATAAAGAATCCCGAGCATGAAATAGAAGGCGAAGGCGAGTTCAAGCAACGGCAGCCAGCCGCGTTTGCGACGATACTTCTTTCGCTTCCAGGTAGCATCCGTCGTATCTTCAACCCGATATTTGGGGGTGCGGACAAACTCAGTCTTAACGCCCAGCAACGCTTCCAACACGGCTCGCGCGTTCGAAAACGCCAAGCCAATTCCCAAAGCCATAACTAGCGGCAGATGAAGGAGCCGAGGTGCGCGCTTGTCGTCGAGATACCACACGGCCGTTCCGTAAAACAGCACAACAGATATCGAAGAGAAAAACAGCAACGGCAAGTCCAGGATCATCAGGTGATAAAACGGCTGGTTGTATCTGACAAGCAACAGCGGAAACTGGAGAAAGCTAGCGACGATCATCAGTGGATAGCTGATGTTTCCAGTCAAACGGAAAAACATTTCCAGCTTTACTCGAAAGGGAAGTGGTGCGAGCCAGATGCGAGGATACAGTTTAAGTCCCACCTGCATGACGCCTTTGGCCCAGCGGCGTTGCTGCGCCTTGAAGGCATTGATCTCTACGGGAATCTCGGCGGGCGATTCTTCATCGAGTAGATAAACAAACTTCCAGCCCATCAACTGCGCGCGGAAACTAAGATCCGTATCTTCCGTCAGTGTGTCGTGTTGCCAACCGCCACTCAACGCAATAGCCTGCCGGCGCCATATTCCGGCCGTGCCGTTGAAGTTGAAAAAACCGCCAGTGCGATTCCGTGTGGTTTGCTCAACGACAAAGTGACCATCGAGCATGATCGTTTGCAGACGCGTCAGCAGGTTGTAACCGCCATTGATGTGGGACCAACGCATTTGTGCGCAGCCGACCAACGGATCGGTAAAGAAGTCGACTAACTTGCGGAGACAGTCAGGCTTGGGAACAAAATCCGCATCGAAGATTGCCAGCAGATCGCCCTTCGCTGTCTTAAGACCATTCTCCAACGCTCCAGCCTTGAAGCCCGTCCGATCGTCTCGATGAATGTAATGAATATCGAAGCCCTGTTGCGCGTATCGATCGACTACCTCTTTCGCTACACGCGCAGTTTCGTCCGTCGAATCATCGAGAACCTGGATTTCAAACTTTTCGTGCGGATACTCGATGTCGGTAACGGCTTTTAGCAAACGTTCGACAACGTAAAGCTCATTGAACAGCGGAAGCTGGACTGTGATTCGCGGTAGTTTGTCGTCGGCGAACCTGGCCTCCGGTTCCGGCACAAATTTGCGGTAACGCCAGAAGTCGATCACTTGCTTGATGCGGTATCCGCCGTACACAGCGAGCGTCGTAAGGATCGTGAAGTAGCTGAGCAGGATTATCCAGTCGAATGTGTCGAGCTGGTAGAGCGGGCTGATGTTTCCCCAGGTTTTATTTACCAGGTCGTGGAAATAAGTTTCGAAAACGCTCTGTGGACTTGGTCCGATCGGAGTTGGCCAGGGCGTTGCGGAGGGAGCGGACTGGGTCTGCAAAAACATAATGGCGACTACGGTGAAAGCGCGACCGATGTTTAAGTTCTCTTTCTCGGCCTTACATCCCAAGCGCCGTCAAACCCGAGGGCCGACGGCGCCAAAAGTGCGGAAGAGATTCTAGCGCAAAACCGTTAGAACCGTCACGCCGCGCCCAGCCGCAAATAACTCGACTCTCTGCGTTACTCGGCGTTCTCAGCGTCTCCGCGTTTTTTCCTTGGCCGTCCGAAACCCTCAACAAACAAGGGTTATCGATGCTGGAACAGGCCAATCGACAATCAACAATCAACAATCAACAATCGGCAATGTTCAGATCCGTCGCTCAGGTGCGCTGTAATCGCTCGGACCAACAGGGATTGAATTCGCCACCACCGATGTAACCGCTGGCTGCGGCGAGCTTCCGCTTCCCCAACTTCGCAGGCTCAGTTCAACAACACCGGGCATTACGTAGAACACAGTCACTGAACCCAGTAGAAAGCCGGTGACAAAGCGGGTGGTGTGTGTGTTTTCCCAGACGCCAACAAACGTAAGAAGGAAATCGATGAAGAGCGGAATAGCGGCAAGGATTAGCCAACGCCGATGTGGCGTATGGGCCACACGCAGGGATCTCAGCAACGGATAAAAGAGCAACGTTAGAGTCGCACCGAAGTAGAGGCCGGAGCAGCGCGAGCAGACGGCTAACTTGTGTCCATCAATGAAGAAGGAGCGTTCGGGAAGCTGGTGACAGAGGAAACCAAACGCGTAGTAGATACTCACGGCTGGAGCAGGATGCCCGCTCGCTACAAGCAAAGGGGCGGCGATAATGAGCGACACAAAAACTAACGTTCCGCAGGTTAGTATGAGCCACCAGATTCGCGGTCTATAGGTTGAAATACTCTGCGGGAAATACTCTGTCGCTGATCGTGGCATTACTCTTCAGAATCTGATCACCGTGTCTGGTCCACCTTCAATGTGCAGCGTATCGACGAAGCGAATGTGACGCGACTCGGTTGTCATGACCACCGAATGAGTTCGCTTGCCGGATCCAAAGAACCGCACTCCTTTTAATAACGCGCCATCGGTTACACCTGTCGCCGCGAAGATGATCTTCTTCCCGGGCGCCAGATCGTCAGTGTCGTAAACCTTGTTTGGATCGCGAATACCCATCTGATTCAACCGGGCCATCACTTCGTCTCGCGCCGGCACTTTGTCGCGATCGACACCAAGTCTCTCCGGATCGAACACCAAACGCGCTTGAATCTCTCCGTTCAGACACTTCATCGCTGCTGCGGTAATGACACCTTCCGGCGCGCCGCCGATCCCCATCAAAGCGTGAATATTTGTCCCGGCAACAGCCGCTGAGATTCCCGCAGACAAATCACCGTCCGAGATCAAACGAATGCGCGCGCCCGCCTCTCTCACGTCTGCAATCAGCTTCTTATGTCGCGAACGATCGAGAACGATTACCGTCAGATCCTCGATGTCTCGTCCCAACCGGCGGGCAATGTTCTTCAAGTTGTCTTTAACTGGCGCATCGATGTCCACAACACCGCGTGACGAAGGTCCAACGACAATCTTGTCCATGTAAATGTCAGGTGCGTTGAGCAAGCCGCCGCGCTCGGCCGCAGCCAGAACCGCAATCGCATTATTTGCACCCAACGCGCAAAGATTTGTCCCTTCGAGCGGGTCAACGGCAATGTCCACTTCCGGACACGACTCAGCAATCTCCTCGCCAACTCCGAAGCCGCCGCCTACTTCCTCGCCGATGTAGAGCATTGGGGCTTCGTCGCGTTCACCCTCTCCGATTACGACACGACCGCGCATCGGGACGGTGTCCATAACCTCACGCATAGCCTCAACCGCGACATGATCCGAATACTTCCGGTCGCCCTGCCCCATCGTTCTTGCCGCAGCGATCGCCGCCGCTTCGCAAACACGTAAGAAATCCAAAGACAACTCACGCTCAGTCCGTAACTCGTGGCCCATACGATTAAACTCTCCTGATCTGGAAGAAATAGCTGTGAAGTAACGTGCTCACAGATTGAAGAAATGCGCGGTCATACTAGCAGAGCGAACGTCGATTTTGTACAGACCGAGGATGGTCGCACGGCGTTTTAACTGGAGAAACGGCGAAAAAAGTGAAAATTCCTTTGCCTCAACACTTTTCTTTCAATAAAACCCGACTATCTCCGGTTATCATCGGGCCGTTCCCTTTCGACCAGCTCTTTCGGGAATAGACCTACTCAGTTCTTAACAAGTTGTTGAGGGAGATTCATATGCCAAAAGCGTCAAAACCTCTCGTGCTTGATCTCAACCAGGTCGGGTCCGGCGACGTAGCTCTGGTGGGCGGCAAATGCGCCAGCCTGGGTGAGCTGTTTCGCTCACTCTCACCGCGTGGCGTTAAGGCCGTCGACGGCTTTGCCACCACCAGTGAGGCCTATCGTCTTCTTCTGGAAACTGACAATCTAGGGAAACGGCTACGCGAGTTGATGCACGGACTGGACCACAACGACATTCGTGCGTTGAATGAAGCTGGACGCGAAGCGCGCGCCCTGATGCTCGATACTCCGCTACCAAAGAATGTTCATGAGGCGATTATCGAGAGCTACCTCCGACTGTGTGAACGTCTCGGCCGGACCCCGGAAGTCGCCGTACGCTCTTCGGCAACTGCTGAGGATCTGCCGGAAGCGTCCTTTGCCGGCCAGCAAGATACGATTCTGAATGTTCGGGGCGAACAACACCTCATCGAAGCTTGTCACCGGTGTTTTGCCTCCCTTTGGACTGATCGCGCAATTTCCTACAGAGCCGCACGTGGCTTCGATCATTTTGAAGTGGCACTTTCGATTGGTGTGCAACCGATGGTTCGCTCAGATCAGGCGTGCTCGGGTGTGATGTTCACACTCGACACGGAATCGGGCTTTCGCGACGTCGTCGTCATCAATGGTGCCTGGGGACTCGGCGAAGCAATCGTTCAGGGCATGGCGACTCCCGACGAATGGATCGTTTTCAAACCAACCCTAAGAACGGGCGCTCGTCCAATCGTGAGCCGCCGCATCGGCTCGAAAGAAGTGAAAATGGTCTACGGCCTTGACGGTCGTGGGACTCGCACTCGTGAAGTTGTGGAAGCACAACGACAGCGCTCCTGCCTCAGCGACTATGAAGTTCTGGAGCTCGCACGCTGGGCCGCCATTATTGAAGATCACTATTCAGACCTCGCGCACAAACCAACGCCAATGGATATCGAATGGGCCAAGGATGGATACACGGGCGAGCTATTCATCCTCCAGGCGAGGCCCGAGACGGTTCATTCAAGTAATTACCAGCCTTACGTCGAAAGCTATAAGTTAATTGGCGAGCACGCCGCACCGCTCGTTTCGGGCATCGCTGTCGGAGAAAAGATTAGCCAGGGTCGTGTTCATGTGCTCGCGGATCCTGATCACCTTGCGCAGTTTCAAGCCGGCGACGTGCTGGTCACTTCGATGACCGATCCTGCGTGGGAGCCAATTATGAAAAGGGCCGCAGCCATCGTCACCGAACGTGGTGGCCGCACGTGTCACAGCGCGATCATCAGCCGTGAACTAGGCTTGCCGTGTATTGTCGGCACCGGTAACGCCACGTCAGTTCTTGAGACCGGGACGCAGGTAACTGTGTCGTGTGCTGAGGGCGCGCATGGAAACGTCTATGAAGGTGAGATCGAGTTTGCTGTAGATCGGCGAGTAATCGGAAATGAAGCGCGGCCCAGAACTCAGGTGATGATGAATGTCGGAGATCCCGACCACGCCTTTGTTGTTGCTACATTGCCAAATGACGGCGTTGGCCTTGCGCGACTCGAGTTTATTATTAACAACCACATTGGCATCCATCCGATGGCTTTGGTCCGTTATCCTCATTTGCAGAAATCCGAAGACGTTAAAGAGATTGAACGCCGCATCGGCGAAGAAGATCCTCGCGACTTCTTTGTGAGGCGTCTCGCCGAAGGTATCGGTCGCATCGCCGCCGCGTTTTATCCGAAGCCGGTAATCGTGAGAATGTCTGACTTCAAGTCGAATGAATATGCGATGCTAATCGGTGGGCACGAATTCGAACCAGTTGAAGAGAACCCGATGCTTGGATTCCGTGGAGCGTCGCGCTATTACGATGAACGTTATCGCGAAGGTTTCCATCTCGAGTGCCTGGCCCTGCGACGTGTTCGCGAGGATATGGGTCTCACCAACGTCAAAGCGATGATTCCATTTTGCCGAACGATCGCTGAAGCTGAGCGTGTCGTGAGTCTGATGGCTGAGTTCGGTCTAAAACAAGGCGAGCATGAGCTTGAGATTTACGCGATGTGCGAACTGCCCGCAAACGTGATTTACGCCGATGAATTCCTACGCGTGTTCGATGGTTATTCGATCGGTTCAAACGACCTGACCCAACTCACATTGGGCCTGGACCGCGATTCGGAGATGGTTGCGCACCTCTTTGATGAGCGAGATGGAGCGGTCGAGCGAATGGTTACGTTGGCGATTGAAGCTGCCCAGCGAGCTGGCAAGAAGATCGGTATTTGCGGCCAGGCGCCTTCGGATTACCCGGAGTTTGCCGAGTTTCTGGTGCAAAAGGGGATCTCTTCGATCTCTTTGAATCCCGATACTGTTGTGCAAACCACTCACAAGATACTTGAAGTAGAGACAGGCCTGGCAGCTAAGTCCAAGACAACTAAGGAGCCGGTGCTGATTACAAACGCCGTAGTCGATTCGGATGTGGTTCAAACGATCGATGGGCCGGAGCAATGAACTGACGGGCCATTAAATTCGGGGCGCAGCCACTATCGACAATAAATAGTCGGTTTTGACAAGACTCTTTTGTTGAATTAAGTCTTCCACCGGATTAGATTTCGTCTCCGGAAACAATCAAGTTGGGATCAGGAAATCCGAAGCGGCGCAGGAATGCGTGGTCGTGCGCTCGGTGACATGGTAGAAAGTTTTTCTCCCACTTTCCCGTGTGCTTTTGTCCTCCTAACTGTCGCAGGAATAATCTGGTAGACAAAACCACAGAGAGAGCGATAATCTCGCCGCGCCCCGCAACATCACTAATCAACTTTGTTGGGAAGCCTCAAGGTTCCTTCAGTGAATTTCCATCTTCGCGTCCAGGTCCTCATCACTTATGGATCGAAGGATAGAAGTCGTCATTTCCAATCTGGAGGCCAGGCCCACAAAGTCGTGGGAAACTTCAGAACTGGCTGACCTCGTGAATCTCTCAAGTTCGCGCCTCCGCCATCTGTTCAAGCAGGAAACTGGAACTACGCCGGCGCAATACCTCAAAACAATTCGATTGAGAAGAGCGGCGACTTTGCTGCGCACCACCTTTATGTCGATCAAAGAGATCGCCATGAGTGTTGGTCTAACGACGGCGAGTTACTTTGTGAGGGAATTTCGAAAGTCGTACGGCATGACCCCGACAGAGTTTCGCAATTCAGCTGCTCGCCATGGAGCTAAAGATTACAAGCGAGCAAAATGAATACTAATTAGCCGTTTTAGACAATACTAATTTATTGACTAACTCAGCCAATTAGCATAGCCTTCGCTTCACCACCAGCGTCACACCTCAAACCTAAAACAATTAAGATGGCCTGAGACGTGTGCATAGCTGTACCCATCCTCACATCGAAGAAAAATCAAATGAAGTCATTACCCTCATCGAAGCACTTCACTTGTTTCGCGAACGCTCGAAACCGGCCGCAAATACCCGGAATCGTCTGTGCTCCCCAACTAATAAGTTCACCACAACGCGCATTGGTTTTCGTTGTGGTCTATTTATTAATGCTAGTTGGTGCCGGTGTTGTTAGCGCACAGCAGGATGACCGGGTGGTAGCTACCGTGAATGGAATAGCTGTCCGTCTTTTTGAAGTTGATGCGGAGGCGAGCGCGAAGATTTTCTCATTACAGCAACAGGTATTTGCGGTGCGGAAGTCGACACTTGAGAACCTCATTTCACGCAAGGTCCTGGAGATGGAATCCGCACGAAGAAACATTTCAGTTGACGAACTTAAGAACCAACTTCTCGGTGGTCCAGCGACCGTGTCACTCGATCAGGTTGAAGCCGTGTATTTGGAGAACATCAATGCATTTGGCTCCATGAGTGCTGATGAAGCGAGAGAAAAGATTCGGCTCGATCTGGAGGCACAGGCCCGTTTGAAGCGCTATCGAGAAGAGCTCGCAAAATTACGAAAGACACTGAACGTGGAGTTGATGCTGGATGAGCCGCGCTTGCCTGTGCCTGGAAAATCCGATTTCGCCTCAATAGGCAACTCAAAGGCAGCAGTGGTGATTACGGAGTTTTCGGATTTCCAGTGTCCGTTTTGCAAGGCAGTACAGCCAGCTATCAGGCAGTTGCTGCGTGAATATGGCGACAGAATCAGACTCGACTTCAAGCACCTGCCACTCGAACAACATCCGTTTGCGGCAGCTGCGGCGAGAGCAGCGTTTTGCAGCGGTAAGCAAGGGCGATTCTGGGAATATCACGATGCGTTGTTTGCAGCAGATCAGATCTCAACAGAGTTTCTAGAGAACGCGGCAGTTACGTCGGGCTTACAACTCGAAACGTTTCGAGAGTGCCTGGAGTCGCTGGAGAGTCGCTCAGCGGTCATGGCCGACCTCCGGCAAGCTAAACGACTGGGTATTGAGAGCACGCCGACGTTTCTCATCAACGGCAAACTGCTACGAGGGGCGGCAAGATTAGACCAATTCAAGTTGATCATCGATCGTGAGTTGAAATCTCGGTCAGCGAGCGCTGGTCAGCAATAGATGACCTGATTTATCAGAGAAGGGACAAAAGAAATGAAGAAGCAAACCTCAACCATCCTCGCGTCAGTGCTGGGCTTCATTTTGGTGAGCATCACCCACTCGACAATTGCTCAACAGGCCCCGCAGATAAAGACGTCTCAATACGATCGCGGTCGTGTTTCGCAACCGAAAACTCGCGCCGTCACGCCGCAGGAACAAACGGTGCGGGCGGTTTATGGCAAGCTAACAGCGCTCAACCGCGCCGCGAACAATCTTGCAACTACTGATGAGAGTCAGGATGGCAGGAGAGTGCTAAAGTTTGAACTCTCGTCTTTCCACGTTGGCCCAATCGGCGAAATACTCTCCAGACCCCATAACGAGTTTGTCACCGGGTTCGGCGGCGAGACGATAAGCCTGGTCCGCCAGGTTAGTGTTCATAACAAACAGCCGGAGCGAGTTGCGTTCAAGGCGGAGTGGGTCCAGGGAGAATATGCGTCCGCTTACGAATCTCAATGGTCTTTGGCCCAGATCTTTGCGTTCTATCCTGCCGACTACTACGACATCGGCTCGTATGCATCATATGAAGTGACCGTCGTGCTTCAAGGGCGTACACGGCATTACAAGGCGTTGGCCCTCTTTAGTAAGTCGTTCGATCCTGGCAATCAGCTAGACACGAAGTTCTGGGACTTCGTATTGGGGGGCGGCGGTTCGCTGAATCAGCTCTTGGATGAGAGGCGACCCGCGAAAGAGCCGATACCTCAGTCATACTCGCCTGGTGAATATGAGTACTCGACTCAGGTCCAATCAAAATCCGGCGGAGCGGATTATACGACTCTGATCAGCGATAGCGGGGATGACCCGCTGGAGCCGGTACTTACTGACGCCAACGAAGAGACGATGACTATCGGCACTGAAGCTGGACTTGGCTCGCTAGTTACTAAGGTCAGGGAAGATAGAACTGAGCATTTGGACGGCGAACACGGAGAAAAAGTTGGGTTCCAAGGCAATTGCACTTCAGAGCCAGGGTTTGAGCAACGTTGCGTCGTGGAAATGCCCTTCACCGATACCTACGACCGAGGAACTATCAGCGGACTCTTTCGAGGTCATCAGTTGGCGGTCGATGAAAAGTCGGAAACGGCAACAGGACCACTCAACAGTTCGATTAGTTGCTGGGCCGCCCGAGGGATCGCGGTGTCGAGTTGTTTCTTTGGTTCCTGCGCGGTAACGGGTTCACTGTCCGGAGCTGGCACGTCTGTGCGCATGACCGGAGGTAACTTATGGAACGGTGAGTTGGCGCACAGGCACACATGCCGGTTGCCCGGTGGTGGCACTAACTGCACGACGCCCGGAATCGATGGGACGTGTCCGCCGGGTACAAGCATGGACGCGTTCGGCATGTGTTGCGTCAATCCGGATTCTTGGGAAACTGAGTGCAACGTCGAGCTTATTCGTTGTATTCGCTCTATTGGCATCTTCGACCCGTTCGCATGCGAGTGCATCCCAAGCTCACCAATAATTGTCGACATCAAGGGAGACGGAATTGCCTTAACAAACGCGGTGAGTGGTGTCGACTTTGATCTGAACGGAGACGGCGCTGTTGAGCCTCTCGGCTGGACACGTGAGAACTCCGATGATGCATGGCTTGCCCTCGATCGCAACGGGAACAACACAATCGACAATGGCGCCGAGTTGTTCGGCACTCTTACCCCACAACCCGCCGCACCACACCGCAATGGATTCCTCGCACTGGCCGAGTTCGACAATCAGGAAAACGGCGGGAACGGCGATGGATTAATCGATCAAAACGATGCCATATTCTCGAGCTTGCGGCTGTGGCAGGATAAGAACCACGACGGGATATCTGACGCCACGGAGTTACACACACTCACTGCACTGAATATCAAGTCGTTTGCGCTCGATTACAAGGAATCAAAAAGGACAGATGAATTCGGAAATGAGTTTCGCTATCGGGCCAAGGTGAACGATACGAAGCTAGGGTCTGTCGGAAGGTGGGCCTGGGACGTTTTTCTCTCCCACTAGCTTCTTTCTCCTTCGGTTGATAGGAACGCCGCAGAGAGTTGGCTGAGCGAAAGCTTTCAAACTCTCTGCGGTTTTGTCTTCGCGGCAACTGTAGAGGCGGTCTTATGAAGAAACCCTGATCCTCCATCTGTGCTCAGCCTCCCCGAACAGTCAGGCTACTCAGTGATTCCACCGTGGCAATGTGCGGCGAGCAGGCTTCTCCTTCTTCAGACCTAACGCCCAGTCGGCTTGCAGCAATGTGTGAATGTCGCGCGTGCCTTCGTAAATGATCGCCGCTTTGCAGTTTCGGAGGTATCGTTCTACCGGGTAGTCGTTCGAATAACCGTTCGCGCCATGGACTTCTATAGCCATTGAAGCAGCCTTTTCACTGCGAGTGGTCGCTTGCCACTTCGCCAAACTAGTCGCGCGCGCGTTTGGTTGGCCCTCGTTCTTCAAATAGCCGGCATGCAGCCACAACAAATGACTCATTTGATAGTCCGCTTCCATCTCGGCGATCTTCTGTTTCACCAACTGGTGATTTGCGATCTTTGTGCCAAAGGTCTCTCGCTCCATTGCATATGCAATCGCCGCATCTCTCGACGCGCGAATGACTCCAGTAGCTCCTGACGCGACAGTGAAACGTCCTTGTTCAAGCGCAAACATCGCAATCTTGAAACCTTCTCCTTCTTCGCCAACCATGTTCTCCTGTGACACACGCACGTCTTCCAGCGAGAAGTAACCGGTATTGCCCGCTCGTATGCCCATCTTTCCGTGAATGGTTCCGGATGAGAACCCTTTCATAGTGCGTTCGACGATGAAGCAAGACATACCTCTGTGGTCGCGCTTCCGCCGTTTCTCTTCGTCTGTCCAACAGAAAAAAAGAAAGTTGTCGGCGACGTCCGCCAAACTGATCCACATCTTCTCGCCGTTCAGAATCCAATCGTCGCCGTCGCGTCGGGCCGTCGAGCGAGCACCCACCACGTCTGAACCTGCGCCAGGCTCAGTCAAACCATACGTCGCCAACTTTTCGCCCTTCGCTTGCGGAACCAGATATTTTTGCTTTTGTGCTTCCGTGCCCCACGTGTAGAGCGTTAACGAGTTCAAACCGGTATGCACTGACATTACCACGCGAAGAAAGGTGTCGACGGCCTCCAGTTCCTCGCATACGAGGCCCAGGGCGATGTAGTCAAAGCCTGCGCCACCATATTCTTCTGGAATACAAACACCGAGTAGATTCAATGCCGCCATCTTCTTCAGCACTGACGGCTCAAATTGCTGCTTCTCATCCCACTCTTTGATAAATGGCGCGACTTCCTTTTGCGCAAACTCGCGCACGGTCTGCACCAGTGCACGATGATCATCACTCAATTCAAAATCGATCATTGCGAACTACTCACTCTCTAATCAGGTCGATAAAATGACCGCTCATCTTACCGAAGGACGATCTGGAATGTCCAAACGCGGCGCTTTCGTTCTCAGTCCTCGGTACTTTGTGCTCTGTACTTCGTGCTTTGTACTTTGTGCTTTGTTCCCTTTGGAAATGGTACTTTCTGACAAAGTACTAAGCACAAAGCACCAAGTACAAAGCTCAACGGAACCAAAGTACAAAGCACAATCCCGCTTTGCTATACTCCCGAACATGCCGGGAAAAAAGAAGGAAGGCACCGTCACCGTGGGACTGGTGCAAATGAGCTGCGATCAAAAACCGCAAGCTAACCTCAAAAAGGCAATTGCTGGAATCTCAAACGCAGCGAAACGCGGAGCGCAGATCGTCTGCCTCCAGGAGTTGTTTCGCTCTCAATACTTTTGTCAAACCGAAGACATTGAGCTGTTTAAGCTGGCTGAAACGATTCCGGGTCCATCAACGGAAGCTCTCGCCAAGGTTGCAAAGCAGAAGCGCATCGTTATTATCGCTTCACTCTTCGAAAAGAGAGCGGCCGGTGTTTACCACAACACGGCTGTCATCATCGACAAGTCGGGAAAGATTGCCGGCAAGTACCGCAAGATGCACATTCCCGATGATCCGCTCTATTACGAAAAGTTTTATTTCACACCAGGAGATCTCGGGTTCCAGAGTCACGACACAGCGTACGGACGAGTTGGAACGCTGGTGTGCTGGGATCAGTGGTTTCCTGAAGCCGCACGACTTACAGCGCTGGGCGGAGCGCAATTACTTTTCTATCCCACCGCGATAGGTTGGCTGCCGGATGAAGCAGCAGAAGTTAACCTGGCTCAACATTCAGCATGGGAAACGATTCAGCGCGGTCACGCGATTGCCAATGGAGTTTTTGTCGTCGTTGTTAATCGCGTCGGACGCGAAGGCAAGCTCAACTTCTGGGGACAATCATTTGTCTCTGACCCCTTTGGACGAATCATTGCCAAAGCGTCCGCGGAGGAGGAAGAAATCCTCGTCGTAGATTGCGATCTCACGAAGATCGACGAAACGCGACAGAACTGGCCATTTCTGCGCGATCGCCGCATTGATGCCTACGGCGGTTTGCATGTTCGTTATGGTGAATGATCATGAGGTATGGACTGCTCGACATCTTCGGCATCGCGGGCGTGATTCTGCTCGTAATCACTTATCTTCTGCTTCAGGTTAACAAACTCCAAAGCGCGGGCTTACTCTATTCGCTACTAAACGCGATCGGTGCGGGCCTCATCATTCTGTCCCTCCTTGATAACTTCAACTTGTCGGCATTCTTGATGGAAGCATTCTGGGTCTTGATCAGTCTGATCGGTGTCGTTCGTTACCTGCGCCGATCGTTACCGACCCCCAATGTTCAGCTATGACAGAACCGAAAAAGAGGAAGCCGGCCGAGCTCGGATTCTTTATGCCGGCCGAGTGGCATAGCCACAAGGGCACGTGGTTAAGTTGGCCTAAGGATCCAGAAACATGGCCCGAGCGAGTCGATCAGGTAGAAGAAGTGTTTTTGCAAATGATGGCAGCACTGGCGCCGAATGAAATCGTGAATCTGCTAGTGGACGATGGTGACACTGAAGCACGCGTGCGCGCGCGTTGCGCTTTTACGGCAGCGGAAAATATTCACTTCCATCGCATTAAAACAGTTGACTCCTGGATTCGCGACTATGGTCCAAACTTTCTGATTCGAGCGGACGGCTCAACCGCGTACAACGACTGGCGTTTCAATGCATGGGGTGACAAGTATGAGGAGCTCAAGCAAGACGATCGGATTCCACAGGTCTTAGAACCCTTTCTCGCATTAGTACGTTTCGAACCTGGAATTGTGATGGAAGGCGGATCGATCGATGTTGACGGCGCTGGTTGCGTGCTTACCACCGAACAATGTCTGCTCAATTCCAATCGCAATCCTGAACTCACGAAGAACGAGATCGAACAGGTGTTGAGGGATTATCTGGGAGTAACAAAAGTCCTTTGGCTTGGCGAAGGTATAGTCGGAGACGACACAGATGGACACATTGACGACATCGCCAGGTTTGTCGCTCCCGGCGTAATCATTTGCGCACGCGAAGACGACCCAGAGGATGCGAATTACGAATTGCTCGAGGACAACTTTGAACGTTTGCAGCGAATGACAGACGCCCAGGGCAGAGCATTCGAAGTTCTAAGCTTGCCGATGCCGGGCATTATTGGTGGAACAAGTACAGATAACCGAGATCTTGAACGTCTCCCGGCGAGCTACGCAAACTTCTACATTGCAAACAATGTCATTCTTGCGCCCGTGTTTGGTCACATTAACGACCAACGAGCCGTTGACACACTACAACGAGTCTTTCCTGCTCGAAAGGTTGTCCCGATTAACTGCGAACCGCTGGTTTGGGGGATGGGAACTATCCACTGCGTGACGCAGCAGCAACCTGAACCGTAGTAGATTTCGGATTTCGGAATGCGGATTTCGAATTTCGTGTTGTCAAGTAGCTTATCGAATGAAGCTTTCATTCACGAATCGGATTGATGACAGTCGAGCAAGGTTAGAACTGGAGCGCAGCGACCGATTTCAAGTTGTGTTGAGTGCGTTAGTTGAAATCGGTAGCTGCGCTCCCGTTCTGGACGTAGCACCGGTAGTCGCCGATCCGATTTAACGAAGCCTCACGTCGACGAGCAACTTCAGAACACGAAATCCGAAATTTGTTCTACCCAATCAATTTCTTCGCCGCCTCGCGCGCTTCTTCCAGAGTCGTGACACGCCCATCCAATTGCATCTCATAAACGGCGCGTGTTAGGTCACCCATGCGCGGACCTGGTGGTACACCGAGTTCAATTAAATGACGACCAAGTAAAATCGGTTTTGGCGCAGCCTGGGAAACGTCCAATTCTTTCGCGCGCGCGATAAACCATTCTTGCGCTTCAGCGTCATACCATTTCTCTCGTGGTACCCATTCGGCGTTGCGCCCCAGCGAGTCAGCGCTGGCGACGCGATACAGCAAGTCCAACTCACACTTTCGCGCCAGGCGGCGAAAAGCTCCGTCGCCAACCTCTTCTCTTTTCTTATAAAACTCTCCGGGCTTCAAATGTTCTCTGACCAGGGCAATCACTTGACTGCGGACGTCGTAACCTTCAACGGTGTGAATGTTCAATCGATTCAAGAACGATTCCGTCGGAGCAATGCCTGCTTCTTCATGACCTCGCGATCGCCAACGGCCTTCCAGAAACTCTGTTGTCGAAGGCTTCCCAAAATCATGAGCGACCGCCGCAAGCATGACGGTGACCTTTCTTGCGTACGAAAGACCCTCGATAAGCTCGCGCGCTCGATCAATAGTTAGCAAAGTGTGAATGAAAACATCACCCTCCGGATGCCACTCCGGATCCTGGGGCACATCGATTAATGAAGCGACCTCTGGAAACAACGTTTCTACAAGGGTTAGCTTCCGCAGCCACTTGAATCCGAGTGACGGACGCTGAGCTTGCAACAGAAGTTTCTCAATTTCTCCCCAGATTCTTTCGGGCGGCAGATCGGCTAGATCGATCTGACGGCACAACGCGACCGTAGCTTCGTCAATCTCAAACTCAAAGCGAGCCGCAAACTGTGCGGCGCGTAACACTCGCAAGCTGTCTTCACCAAAAGTTTCCGCCGATACCGCGCGCAGGATACGGTTTTTCAAATCACCCAGGCCGTGAAACGGATCTATTAGTTCTTCGGTCAACGGATCCTTGAGGATCGCATTGACTGTAAAGTCGCGACGACGGGTCGCTTCTTCAACACTCATTGTTGGATCGCCATCGATCACGAACGCGCGATGGCCGGGGCCAGTCTTTCGCTCGCGTCGCGGCAGTGAAACGTCCAGATCGGAGCCGAGCTTGTAAACAGTAAACGCCTCGCCCACGACATTGACTGACCCGAACCGATCAAGCATTGCGCGCAGCATCGCAGGCTCTAATCCATAGACTTCGAGATCCCAGTCCTTGGGTTGACTGCCCATCAAGGGATCGCGTACGCAACCGCCGACGAGGAGCGCGCGACCACCAGCCGAGCGGACCGTCTGGGCAAGATCAACTACCTTTTCTGGAACAGAAGACAATTATTCAGGATCGTCTGAAGGTTGTGTTTGAGCTTTCTCGTGAGCGGAAAACGATTCCATTTTATCCGGAGTATCAATCAGAACCTGGACGCCGCGGGTGGATGGCAAACAACTAATAACTTGAACGCGATCGATTTCGGTCATGTCAGTTCCAGCAGCATGCCAGATCTTGACCCAGAAGGTCCGCGTCTGTCCGTGAATAGCGAAGGTCGATCCATCGAGCATTATCGGGATCGGTTCGGCAATGGTCCCTGAACGCAAAGCGTGCAGAAGCTCGGGAACCCAGGACCGAAATTTCTCGAACTGAAGCATTACCGCACTATCCTCAATTTTGGCGGGCGGCAAATCAATCGGCTCAATTGATTCCAGGAGCAAGCGGGTTTCGGTTTGCTGATTTCTCTTTTTTACTACGGGCATGGTGCTTCTAGTTTCGAGTTTCGAGTTTCGAGTTGCTAGTTTCAAGTTTCAAGTTTAGAAGAGTTCACCTGCCCTCAACTTGGAACTCGCAACTTGAAACTTGAAACTCGCAACTATTCTTTTAATCTTTTCTGCAAATGCTCCGCCAGATCGCTCACTTTAATCCTCTCCTGCTCCCACGTGTCGCGATCGCGCACAGTCACCGCTTCATCCTCGAGAGACTGGTGATCGACCGTCACACAGGACGGGGTTCCTATCTCATCCTGGCGCGCATACAACTTTCCGATTCCACCCGTATCATCGTAAACAGCGCGCAATAGCGGTTGCAGTGAACGCTTGATCGCTTTCGCCATTCCCACGATCTCCGGTTTGTTCTTTGCCAGCGGCAGTATAGCTGCTTTGATCGGCGCGAGCTTCGGCGAAAGCTTCAGGATCACTCGCGTCTCACCTTTATCGTTCGTCTTCTCCGAGTACGCATCCATCAAAACAGCCAGCACAGTTCTGTTCACGCCCGCGGCCGGTTCTATTACGTGCGGATAGAATCGCTGCTTCGTCGCTTCGTCGAAATAGGAGAGGTCCTCTGTAGAATCCGGATTCAAACGCGTTCCTTCTTCATCCAACGCTTTGCTCGAGTGTGATCGCAAATCGAAATCTGTTCGATAAGCGATTCCCATCAACTCTTCCCACTGCCGCTCTTCCTCCGGTCGTTCGGGAAAATAGCGGTACATGATGTCCACCGTTCGCTTCGAATAATGCGCAAGCTCCTCACGCGGCACCTCATGCAGTTGTAAATTGCCACCACTGACGCCCAGCCCTTTGAACCACTCAAGATATTGCTCGACCCATTCGTCCACCAGTTTCAGATGTTCTGCATCGGGCTTTACGAAATACTCCATCTCCATCTGTTCGAATTCGCGCGTGCGAAGAATGAAGTTGCCCGGTGTGATCTCATTGCGAAACGACTTACCGATCTGGGCAATCCCAAACGGAATTTTCCGGCGCATGGCGGTCTGTACATTCATAAAATTAATAAAGATGCCTTGAGCTGTTTCCGGTCGGAGGTAAGCAAGTGCTGTCGGGTCATCTTCCACAGCAGCAGCGCCGATTGTGGTGCGAAACATCATATTGAATAGCCGTGGCTCGGTGAGATCAACTGACTCGCAGTTCGGACACTTGAGGCGTTTCTGGTGAATAAGATCCGCGACATTTGACCCTTTGGCATCGGACGGTAGTTCGAGCTTGTCGGCGCGTAAACGTGTCTTGCATTCCCGACAGTCGACAAGCGGGTCATGAAAGGTCGCTTCATGGCCTGAGTACTTCCACACCAGGCGGTTGAGAATGATCGATGAATCGATGCCGTCGATGTCGTCGCGCTCATACACAATCCAGCGCCACCAGTCCTGCTTCACGTTGTTGCACAGCTCTACGCCGAGCGGCCCGTAGTCCCACGCGCTGCCGAGGCCTCCATAAACTTCGGAAGATGGAAAAACAAACCCACGCCGCTTGGCCAGGGAAACAATAGTGTCGATGTTTGGTGCAGGCACAGTGTTAGACGAAACTCATCGTGGTTTAGTAAAGCTGGAATAGTAGAAGAGGTCGTGGGAAAAGACAAAACAAGGATGAGGGATGAAGGATAAAGGATGAAGGACTGGGATAAAGGGGTAAACCCTTCATCCTTTATCCCTCATCCCTCATCCTTATTTAGACGGTGTTTGTATGTTCACGTCAATCTTCTGTGTTCCGCCCCCTCCAAACAGGCGCCCTCTGTAAACGAACAAAAGAACCAACACGATGATCACAAAGATCGCGACTATCGCGACCACGCCTGCACTGCCACCACCACCGCCATTGTCGTCGGCCATGACGTAGCTCCTTGTCGATTAGTATCTGTCAGGGGGCAGCAATCTTAAGGGGATAAGGATTGTTATCACACGGACCCGAGGTCGTCAATTAGCGTGCTCGAAATACAAAGGAGACGGGAGCTAATGCTCCTGCCTCCTCTGGGACCCCCCTTGCTCGAAAACTGGTTTATCCGCGCGGTCGGCGAGCAGGTGTTGTCTTCGCCGGTCGTACCTCACTCGGTTGGACCGTAGGTGTTGGTTGTGGTGCTGTTGCGCCTCGCGGCACTATCCAAACCTCAACGCAATCGTCTTCGCGGAAGCCTCCATTAACTAGAACGATTCTTGCGGCGTCAATCCCACGCTGAGACACCAAATAATCTCGTGCTCGTGTCAGCAGGCGATCAGCTTGGCCAACCGCGCTGGTGCGTCCACCGTAACCGAATATGTAGGTCGACGTTGTTGGATCGTTCTGTAGTTCAATTGCGAGATTATCGAGGCGAGCCTTCTGATCGTCTTGCGAACAACTGCAGCACGTATCAAACTCACGTCCCACAATGGTCCGTTTCTCGATAGGCGGTACGTTCGTCGAAGCAACAGCGGTTTGCTGACACGCTGAATCACCTGATCCATCGTCAACGACAAGCGTGGCGGTGATACGCTGACCAGCGAAGCCCGTTGAGTCGACAGTGATTGTTGGCGTTCCCTGACCGTTGCTTATTCGCGCATCAGACGGACTAACGATCCATTTGTAGTTCAGTTTCGCAGTTCCGCTGTACGCCACATCGGTGGTGTAGGTAATGATCTCACCTTCGTTAACCTGCAATGGCGCAGAGACGTTCACTGGGAACGGACACGGTGATTTCGGTGGCGGCGGACTCGGTCGATAGTTAAGAACAATGCATTTGATTCGGCCCGCCGGTAGATCGACTTCACGTGTCCAAAGTTGTCCCGATGGTAAAGTGACTGCGACTACGTGGATGCCAGGTGGCAGATCGATGGTTCGGTACTCGAGAGTTGTTTCTCCATACGATTTGCCGTCGATTGAAAGAGCCAGACCACCAGGGTTTGAAAGAATCTTGATGGAGCCGTATTTCGCTTTCTTTGGCTCCGCGTGAACCGACGATGAAGCGGTGACAACGCAGAAGGCAATGGCAATAAGCGCCGCAAAAACAGATTGTCCGATTTTCCGATAGTTGTTGGCGGCCTCCGACATTGCTCTATCCCTCCTTCTTCGTCGAGTGAATCTGGGCCATCAGCCGTGAACGCGAATAGCGCCTCCGTACCACCGCACCGAACGCCGCTAATCCTGTACCGAACAAAAGCAACGATCCCGGTTCAGGAACTGGGGGAGTCGGCGTCGGAGGTGGGGGAGGAGGCGTTGGCGTTGGTGTAGGTGTAGGTGTTGGCGAAGACCTGTCGCAGTTATCGCAATCGTCATCAATAAAGAAAAACGGAATTGCCCCTAAAAACAGCAGAGGCCACTTGGGCCAACCACCGCCCGCCACAAAAATGTCGCCGCAATCACAGACAGTTCCCTCCACATCACCCTGCGCGATAACGTCGATCTTCTGTGGATCCTGATCAATTGCCACACCGGCAAGAACTGAACCTAAGTTTGGATCACTTGGGCCAGTTGCGATCTTTAAAGGGCCATCTCTCAACGACTGCTGCAATGAACCTTGGACCCATGAATCTGGCAACGTAGGATTTTGATAGACACTTCGGAGGCGAAGTTCCGGAGGATTCTGATTATTCCGGAGGACTTGAATGACGTCACTGAAGACGATGGGTGCTGCGTGAGTGGGTACGCCTGCAAGCAAGAGCACACTGAGTATCGCAGCAGTGGGGCGGAATGCTCGATATCTCATCGTGTCGGGGTTCTCCTAAATGGTGGTAAGGAAATTATGATTCTGTAATTTTTCCAGTACCGTACCTTGCTTCGCAGGCAACGTCAATTGTCTAGGTGATAGGAGGAGATGTCGAATGAGGAGCGTATTCCAGCGTGTATTGAGGACGGAAGCAGAAACTCAATAAAGCAGGAGGTTTGCGCAATCACGAACCTCCCACGTATTTACATCACCAACTGTTGCCAAACTTGTTTTACTCAACATCGCTCGCGCTTGCGGCTTCGGCCTTTCGGCTTTCATCGCGCAACACGGCTTTCCGCGAAAGCTTGATTTTGTTTCCCTCGCGTCCGATGCACTTCACCAGGATCTGCTGACCTTCTTTCAGTTCATCGCGCACGTCTTTCACTCGCCGATCGGCGATCTCCGATATGTGTAATAGACCATCCGTTCCTGGAAAGATCTCTACAAACGCACCGAAGTCAACAATGCGCGAAACTGTTCCGAGGTAAGTTTGGCCCACTTCGGCTTCAGCAGTTAGTCCCTTGATCCGGTTGACTGCCGCATCAGCAGCTTCTCCGCTAGAGGTGGCGATAGAGATGGTACCGTCGTCAGAAACATCAATCTTCGCGCCTGTTTCCTCCACCAGTGAGCGGATGACTTTTCCGCCTGGTCCAATGACGTCGCGTATCTTGTCAGGATTGATTTTGATCTGAATTATTCGCGGAGCATACTGTGAGATGTTTTCGCGCGGCTCGGCAATTGTCTTCTCCATCGCACCGAGAATGTAGATGCGACCCTTCTTCGCTTGCTCCAGTGCCTCGGCCATGATTTGCGCATTGATGCCTGCGATCTTGATGTCCATCTGGAGGGCGGTAATTCCATTGCGCGTACCGGCAACTTTGAAGTCCATGTCGCCGTAGTGATCTTCGGCGCCGGCAATATCCGTCAGGATCGCGTATTTGTTTCCTTCCATTACCAGGCCCATCGCAACACCTGCGACTGGAGCTTTCAGAGGAACACCAGCATCCATCAACGACAGTGTGCCGCCGCAAACGGTCGCCATCGAAGACGAACCATTTGACTCCGTGATGTCCGACACGATTCTAACCGTGTACGGGAAGTCGGCGTCGTCCGGCAGCACCGTTTCCAAAGCTCGACGAGCAAGCGCGCCATGACCTATCTCGCGTCTGCTTGAAGAACCAAACCTGCCAACTTCGCCAACCGAGTACTGCGGAAAGTTGTAATGCAGCAGGAAACGACGCTTCACTTCCCCTTTTTCAAGGTCGTCCATGAACTGTTCGTCTTCTTTGGTTCCGAGAGTTGTCGAAACCAGCGCCTGCGTCTCACCGCGCGTGAACAGAGCGGAGCCGTGAACGCGAGGCAGCCAACCGACCTCACACGCAATCGGCCGAATCTCCGAGAAGCGGCGTCCATCGGGTCTCCGGCGTTTGTTGAGAATGTCGTCGCGGAAGATATTCTCTTTCAGATGATCGAAGAGAGTCTTCGCCATTAGCTGCCGTTCCGGCTGATCTTCCGGATACGACTCAACTACTTCTTTCTTCAGCTCATCGACCGCGCTGTAGCTGGCGCGTTTGTCCCTGGCTGATGTATCGAGGGCCGCTCGGAGCCGCTCGCTGTACTTTTCACTGATTTCCCCCAACATCTCCTGATCTAACTGCACAGGGGCGACTTCACGCTTCTGAATGTCGAGCGCTTTGAAGAGCTCCTTCTGCCAGCGACAAAGGCGATTGATCTCCTTGTGGGCCACCATCAGCGCTTCAACCATGATCTCTTCCGAGACCTCGGTCGCGCCGGCTTCAACCATCACGATCGCTTCTTCACTGCCCGCGACAATGAGATTCATCCGCGACTCGCGCACTTCGTCGTAAGTTGGATTGACGATGTATCTGCCGTCAATCAATCCGATACGAACACCGGCAATTGGATTCAAAAACGGGATATCCGAAAGGTAAAGAGCACAGGACGCTCCGGTAATTGCTACGACGTCCGGGTTGTTGTCCGGATCCGCTGAGATCACGCTCGCAATCACCTGGGTTTCGTTTCGATAGCCTTCCGCGAACAATGGCCGGCAAGGACGATCGATTAACCTGCTGGTCAGGATCTCCTTCTCATTGGGCCGGCCTTCACGCCGGAAGTAGTTGCCGGGAATACGTCCGGCGGCGTAGTTTGATTCACGGTATTCAACCGTGAGTGGAAAGAAGTCAACGCCTTCTCGTGGTGTTGGTGCGCCGACGGCAGCAACCAATAACATCGTGTCGCCATAACGAATCACAACAGAACCATCTGCCTGTTTGGCGACGCGACCGGTCTCGACCGTCAACTCCCTTTCTCCCAGCTTGATCGACTCTTTGAGGTATTTCTTAACTGGCATCTTTTATCTCCTTGACACAAGTCGCGTCTGAAACAGATCAGACGGGGCGTCTCATACGCCTCTCGATTGGTTTCCTTCACTCTTTCTCGCTACGCCACGTGAAGCGGGCAAGGAAGGTACATAACAATAGAGGCGGCACGAGCCTCAAAACCGTGAAGCTCATGCCGCCTTGGGTGCTTTAAAGCTCGGCCGTTCACGTCTGCTCGCTTCCAGTAAACGCCGTCACGTTCGGCACTGCCACAAGCTCTTCGATAGACGTGGGCTTTAAGAACGGAGATTCGAAGCTCTCTCTGTGTTATCTGTCGAAACTGATTTACCGGCGCAAACCGAGACGATTCACGACCTCGTGGTAACGCTCGATATCGGTCCGCTTCAGGTAGTCGAGCAGACTTCTACGCTGCGAGACCATCTTTAGCAGGCCGCGCCGCGAGTGATTATCTTTCTTATGGGTCTTGAAATGCTCAGTGAGGTCGTTGATGCGCTTGCTGAGCAGTGCAACCTGAACCTGAGGCGAGCCCGTATCTCCCTCGTGGGTACGGAACTCAGACACTACCTTTTCTTTCGTTTCTTTTGCTAACGCCACTTGCCTGGATGGCCTCCTAAACAGCAGTAAAGTCCGTAAACACGGCAACCGCTAAACTTAAAAAATCGTTGAGCAATGTAACATCTGAGTCATACTCTGTCCAGTTGAGGTAGCCTCTGTTACTATCGCTGGCCGTTATCCAATCAGATTCAAAAGAGATAGAGGCTTTGATGGCACGAAAGCGAGTTGTCGTTCTGGGCGGTGGCTTTGGTGGACTGTTCACCGCTCTCTCCCTGGCTGGCTCGGCGGATGTTACGCTCGTTTCCGACGAAGACCACTTCGTTTTTACGCCGATGCTCTACGAATACTTGAGCGGCGAGGTTGAAGAATGGCATATCGCACCCCGTTACACCGAACTATTCGATGACAATGTGAATTTGGTTACCGGCCGGGTGACCAGGATTGACCTCAAGGCGCAAACGGTGGCAGTTCACAGTCGGTCAGATCCACTTGCATATGACGTTCTAGTGCTCGCGCTCGGTGGGGTGACGAACTTCGCTGGCGTTGAAGGCGCTGAAGAACACTCCCTTCCGTTTCGCAAAATTCAGGATGCCGACAGGCTGCGGGCCCGCATGGTTGCAGCACTCGACCACGTTCCGCCAGATCTTCCACCGCAGGATGTGAAGCACGCGTTGACCTTCGCCGTCGTCGGTGGGGGAGCGAGCGGCGTTGAACTTTCGACCAAGATGTCGGACCTTCTTCGCGATGCCTTCAAACGTCGCGCTCTGCCGGGTGAACCACGCGTGCTGGTTCTCGAGATGGGAGATCGGGTTGTTCCCGGTATGGGTGAACCGATTCGTGAGTTTGTCGAACAAGCATTGCTCGATGCTCATGTGGAACTGCACACGCTGACTCGGGTGGTGAAGGTGACGGAAACCAGTGTGGTCACCGAACACCAGGGAAAACTGGAAACGATCGACGTAGCAGCCGTCGTTTGGGTCGGCGGCGTCAGGATCAGTCCGGTTCTCGACGGGTTACCTGTAGCCAAGCATGGAAGAGGTCTAGTCCAGGTTCGCAAGACGTTACAGCTGTTGGACCACGAAAACGTCTTTGCGCTTGGCGATATCGCTTACTTTCCAGATGCAGCTCCGGTTCTCGCGGGCACGGCTCAACTCGCCTTTCAGGAGGCAGATCTTGTCGCCGATAACGTGGAGGCATTTCTATCCGGAAAAGAATTGAAGACCCGACACTTCGAAGAACTAGGCGAAACAGTCAGTCTTGGAACTGAGCGCGCCGCAGTCTTAACGGGCGGCAAAGCTTTTGGTGGCGCACTCGCGCGTCAGGCAAGGTTCGCGTTGTACACCGCGCGGCTGCCAACGTGGCATCATCGACTGCGTGTTGGCGCCAGTTGGTTTTTTGAAGGAACAACTCCCCGACCACTTTTGCCCCTCGGATTCGAACAAACGAGCTGAGACTCACGAATGCGTCGTGCAGCTGGGCGGTTGATCGTAGTGGTAATTGTGCTGCTGCTTGCGGCTGGTACGGCGTGGTGGCTCGCAAGACGCTACCAGCTTCTGAACGAGCAAGTCGCACAAATCGAACCAATACCGACCGCCCCCATCTCCGTCAGTCCCGCTCCTTCCCTCACTCCATTGCCGTCGATCGACGAGGCTGCGCCGACTCCTGAACCCTCCGTCATCGATCAACTTCCATCGACGTCAAGTGTCATCGATAACAGCTTCGTCGGAACACTTAAGCTCATAATTCCGGTGGCAGGTGTGCGACAGGACCAGCTACTCGATACCTTTGACGTTGCGCGTTCAGAAGGTCGAGTTCACGATGCCATCGACATTCCGGCGCCGGCAGGCACTTCCGTGCTCGCGGCAGGCGACGGTCAAATAATCAAACTGTTTCAGAGCGAACGCGGCGGAACTACTGTCTATCAGTTAAGTGCTGATCGGAAGCTCGTTTTTTATTACGCTCACTTACAAGGATACGCCCCGAATCTGGTGGAAGGCATGTACGTGCGACAGGGCCAGGTCATCGCATATGTCGGCGACACCGGAAACGCGGGCACGGGTAACTACCATCTGCACTTCTCGATTGCGATCGTCGCCGACCCAAAGCGATTTTGGGAAGGAACCAACATCAATCCATATCCGCTACTTCATCGCTAGTAGTCTGTCTGCTTATCATGCAACCGGACGCTACACGCCCGCTATTGATGGGCCTAAACACGGTCACAGAATGAGGGAACGCACATTGCTGTGTTCTGTTGGTTGGATATGCTTGCGTCTGTGTCCGGCAAGCCCGTATTCAGTACCGTTCGCGTTAGCGGATGGCCTCGACTCAACATCGGAGGTGGTCATTGCTCACTAGTCGCGTTGAGTGATGGCCATCCGCTACCGCGAACGGTATTGAATACAACACCCAAAGCTCGAGTGATGGGCCATCCGCTACCCGCCACGTCGGGATACTGAATAGGATACTCGAATCATAGTGAGAGAGGTTTAAGAATGCGCTTGAGAATCGTTCTGCTTGTCCTGGTTTCAGCAATCGGTTTCGCTTCGTGCACGACCACGCCGAACAGCAATAACCCGACCGTAACTACCACGACGGCATCGCCAACTCCATCACCATCCACGTCCGCGACGGACTCGATTTCACAAGTGACCTTGCCAGTGCTTGATGCGTTACTGGCGAATCAAACATTTACTAGTGAATTGAAGGCGAAACTTCAATTGACTGACGATCAGATCGGTTCGCTGAAAGACGTGGCCAGCAGGGAGGTCGCGCGGTTACGAGAAACAAACGCCGAAGATGCCACAGGTGACGCAGCCGAGCCGCGCGAACGGGCCACCAAACAAATCATCGCGGTCCTGGGTGAAGAGAAGGCGAAACAGTTTGCCTCTCTCGCGTCCGACTTCTGGGCTAACGCGGGCGAAGAGGGTGCAGGCACCGTTGGTCGTGAGGTGGCAGGCGCAATGCCTTCGCAACCAAACTCAGTGCCGACAGACACACGCATCGTCGTCAATATCCCGGCTTTCCGAATGGACCTCTTTGAAAACGGAAATCTAGTGAAGTCCTACAAGGTTGGCATCGGTTATCCCGAGTTTCCTCTGCCACAGGGATTACGTAAGGCACAGACGATCATTGTGAATCCAACATGGACGCCTCCGGATGAACCATGGGTTGCGAAAATGGGGCGCACTCCCGGTGAAAAAATTGAGGCCGGGAGTACGTTGAATCCACTTGGACCGATCAAGATTCCGATTGGAGGTCCGTCGTTGATACACGGCGGCAAATCACCGGCGAAACTTGGTACGTTTGCATCCCATGGCTGTGTGGGTCTCACTACTGCGCAAGTAAAGGACTTTGCAAGACTGCTTGCCAAAGCATCGGGAACGGAATTGGCCGACGCGACAATGGAGAAATATCTTAAAGATCGAACCACGACGAAGAGCGTGAAGCTCAAACAGACTGTGCCGGTGGAATTGCGCTATGAGACGATTGTTGTAGAAGACGGCAAGTTGCACATCTACAAAGACGTTTATGCGCAGAATGCAAATACTGAAGAGAACCTAAGAAGGGTTTTGGAAACGCATGGCGTGCGATTCGACGATCTAAGTGCTGACGAAAAGAACCAACTGCTGTATGCGCTGAACGCGATGTCAGCTAAACCAAAACCGATGCCTTCGCCTTCGCCCTTGAGAGACGCCGTGAACGCGAACCTGAATTCAAATGCAAATAAGACGGCGAGTAAGAAGGGCAAACGCGAGGAAAAGAAACCGAAGAATGTATTTGTGATGGAGTTGGCTGCGCTGTCAGGCCGTGGATATCCCGCGCCGGTGAATTTCGATACCGGGAGTGGAAAACCAGCGCCGACAGTGGCTGCTGTGAGGTGAGTTCAGGAAGCAGGTCCACAGATTACACAGATTAAGAGCTAGGCAGCTGAGTTGATTGATTGTGTTCGTGCTCCAAGGGTGAAGGCGCGTAGCTCAACCACTCAACATAACTGCCTAAGCTCTTAATCTGTGTAATCTGTGGACCTGCTTACGCCACACTTGCGGCTTCGCATGAATCCAACTCCGGCGCTTCTTCGATTGGAGCTCCGGCCTCGCCGTAGTAAGGACGGCCTGATTCGATTGCTTCGAAGTATTCTTCGATGCGATTCAGAACTTCTTCGACAGAGTGTGAATGATATATCGACGTGCGAAACAGCGCACCGCCTTGCAGTCCCCGGGTGAATTGTCCCGCGAGTTGCTTCATGCGATTGATCGCGGGAGTCTCAGGCATATCTTCGCGAAGCATGTCGAAGTATTCATGTAGTATTGCGCGCTTGTCAGCCAGGGTCGGTTCAAATATTGGTCGACCGTGAATCGCATCCTCAATCTGGCGGAAGATCCACGGATTTACCATCGCTCCACGACCGATTAAAACTCCATCGCAGCCGGTTTCGCGGAATTTCGCAAACGCGCCTTCGATTGTTGTCACGTCGCCGCTTCCTGAAACCGGAACCTTCACCGCTTCTTTCACCTGCTTAACGAGGTCCCAGTTTGCAAGACCGCGATAGCCCTGTTCCTTGGTCCTGCCGTGTAGCGCGATGTGCTCGGCGCCACAACCCTCTGCTAGCTTTGCCGTCTCGACCGCATTGATGGTGTGATCGTAGAAGCCCGCGCGAATCTTAACCGTCAGCGGAATGGTGATGGCCTTCCTGATTTCTGTCAGTATCGATTCAAGCCGCGCATGATCTTTCAGCAAGCCGGACCCACCTCCGTGCTTAACGACTTTGGGCGCGGGACAACCACAGTTCACATCCAGGATATCGGCTCCAACTTCTTCCGCCATCTCCGCCGCTATTCGCATTCGCTCTGGCTGTCCGCCAAAGATCTGCAGGGCGAACGGACGTTCATCTGGATAGAACCGCATTTGCCGTTTCGACTTCGGATTACTGCGCGTCAATCCCTCCACGGAGATGAACTCCGACACGCTCAATCCAACTCCGCCTCGACGCTTAATCAAACGACGAAAAGAGACATCAGTAACGCCCGCCATCGGCGAAAGTACCAACGGTGGATTGACTTCCACGTCGCGAATCTTGAAAGGTTTGATATCGGCGTTCATGGTTGAATTGTCACTCGTGTGCCGACTGTTACCGCGTCGAACAACTCACGGATGTCCTCATTCTCCAATGCGACGCAGCCCCATGTCCAATCGCTTTGCGCGCCGTGGCCATGGATATAGATCAAACCGCCGAGCTTTGTGTATTGCGGCGGCGCAGTCTTTCTTCTGATCGCCCCGGTTATGGCGCGATGCTGCGCGCGACTTATCAATCCATCGCGTAGCCCGCGATCTGCGTCTTCAGCATTTGGATAACTAATACCCAGCGACAAGTAATAAGCGCTTCGATTGTTCTTTACGAACACGTAGAACTCGCCTTCCGGCGTCGCGCCATCGCCCTCCTTTTGTTTATCTGGAACGGGGCTAAAGCCGAGGCCTGCTTTGTAGGCCCGCAGCAACTTATCGCCGGAGTAGAGTTCGAGTCTGCGCGCCGCCTTCCGCACAACTATGCGCGGGTTCTCCAAGGGGAGCTCCAAACGCGGTCTATCGGTTTGAGTCGCGGGGTCTTCTCTATTCACTGATATGTCAGACGACTTTGCGATCTGGCGACAACCAAAAACACTGACCGCCAGAAGCCCAGCGACTATTGCGGCTGTGGACCATCTCGCCATGATGATTGCTACATTAGTTCAGTAATTGTTTGTTCGCTGGTCAACTCGTATAGCTCGCGAGCTTTTTGCTTTGAGGTCTGGCCGCGCTCGGCGGTTGCAAGAACTCGGAAAGTGCTGACTTTGTCGGCGCGTCGAACCGTTAGTTCATCCCCTGGTCTTACCTGATGAGCAGGCTTGGCCCGACTGCCATTAACTAATACCAACCCACGATCGCAAAGGTCCTGAGCAACGGTTCTTCTCGGACAAATTCGACTCGCTTTGAGGTAGAGATCCAGGCGCATAACAGCGAGATTCAGTACCGTTCGCGGTAGCGGATGGCCGGCACTCAACGCGACTGGTTAGCATTGACCGCAGCGGATGTTGAGTCGTTGCCATCCGCTACCGCGAACGGTACTGAATACAACATCGAAGCTTGACTGGCGGCCGTCCGCTACCGCAACCGGTACTGAATACAACACCGAAGCCTGAGTGGTGGCCATCCGCTAGCGCGAACGGTACTGAATAGTCGTCCATGCAAGAAACGAATTAAGCCGCAGGTCATATCTGCGGCTTAATTGAACGTTCGATAAGCTCAGTTTGTCGTGAATGTCACGTAGACTCAAGTTAAACGCAGCTAGAGACGCGGGCTGCTCATTCGACAAACTGAAGTTTATCGAACACGAGTGGCTAGTTTTTCTTCTTGTCGGTTTTCTCCGTCGACTTCGCTGACGCCGGTGGCGTGAGCTTGAGCAAAGGCTCAACGCTCGCCCGGTAAGTATCCGACAGCTTTATGAACGCTTCGTTGCGCAACTTCGCCAAAAAAGCTTCTCGCTCCTTTGGCTGACGCTCAATCATCATCGCTTCGCGTACCTGATTATCGTTAAACGTCGGGGCTGTTCCCGCCGCAGTACGCTCATCAACTCTTAGTATCTGATAGCCTTCACCCACTTTGATTGGATCAGTAACGCCCCCGACTTTAATGTCTTTAACTGCTGCGGCAATATCTTCTCTCAGCGAAGGCACCTCAAACGTTCCTACACGACCTTTATCTTGAGGGGCAGTCCGCTGTCCGTTTTTCTCACGTTCTGAGTTTGACGCTGCCAGGGCGGCGAAATCAGCGCCGGCACGCAACTGCGCAACGAGTTCGCTTGCTCTTGCCTTTACTGCCGCATCGTCTTTGTTCGTGGTACTCAGCCAAAGCTCTGACAACGTAATCGACTCAGGCTTACGAAACTTGTCTTTATGAGCTTCGAAGTACTTCTTGACCTCCTCGGTCGAGAAGCCGAAAAAAACCCGTCGATCAACTTCCTGTTGAAAGACCGCCTGCTTCATCATCTCAGCGCGCATAGTGGCTCTGATTTGCACCGGATCCAATTTGCTTTCTCTCAATGCCGCGTCGAGTTTTTCTATCGTTGTTATGCCCTGTTCGCGCGCGATCTCCAGCATCCGGCTATTCACCGCTGCTTCAATCTCATTTGCCAGCTCCAACTCTTTGCCTTTTTGCAGCAACAGTTGCTCGTTGATAAGTATCGCGATCAACTCCGGCTGTTTCTTGGCCGCCTCGGCCAGTGCTTGTTGCTCAGTCATGCCATTCTGCTTGAGCGCTTCAATACGTTCTCTTGTTTCTCGCTTGAGCCGCGAAAGCGTAATGACGTCGTCATTGACCTGCGCGACAACTTCATCGACAACTTGCTGCTCACCTTCCTGCGCGACTGCGGTCAGCGAAGACACGCCAAAAAGAACAATCGCGAACAACAACATGATCGCGACAGATAGGGATTTAACTCTCACAATTTACTCCTAAGAAAAACGGTCTCTGTTCTCGGGTTTCAGGTCTTTTGGGGATGTTCCGTCGAGACGCGCCACCTTCAGGCAAGACCACAAACCGAAGCCCAAAGACCGCGTAAGGCGCCAATTCTAATCGCTGGCCCGGAGCTGGAGCAACACACCGTGCGCTACATCAAGTACGTTGTCCTGCTGATCCTCGCTCAAAACCAGCCTAAGTACCCCCGTTGGGGTAAACACCGCTCCTTCTCGCGAGGTCATGAGCTCACGCAATTTGTCGGGAGAAACTCGGGCCTTCTCACTGAATTTCAGTGCGACACCATCGGGCGCTCTGTCGATGGAAAGCACGCCGGTTTCCTCGGCCAAACGTCGCAAACGCGCGTAAGAGAAGAGGCGTTCGACCGATAGCGGTACCCGACCATAACGGTCTTCTGTTTCGGCCCGGATGACCGACAGCGTGGCCTCATCACGAGATGACGACACACGCTTGTACGTCCTTAACCGTTGTCCCATGTCAGCGATGTAATCGTCGGGAATGGCGACGTCAACCCCGAGATTTAGCGTGACACTCGTTTCGTCCTCTACCTGTTCACCGCGGAGTTCTGCAACGGTACGCTCGAGCATCTGCGTGTAGAGGTCGAATCCAAGCGCTTCCATGTGTCCGGATTGTTCTCCACCGAGTAGGTTGCCAGCGCCACGGAGCTCAAGATCAAGAGCAGCGATACGGAATCCGGCACCCAAATCCGAGAACTCACGAATGGCCCCCAAGCGCCGTCGCGCAATCGCGGTTAGCTCTTGTTCGCCCGGGATAAGCAGATAAGCGTAAGCCCGACGATTCGAGCGACCCACACGCCCACGTAATTGATAAAGCTGAGAAAGACCATAGTGATCGGCGCGATTTATGATGATCGTGTTTGCCCGGGGGATGTCTATTCCGTTCTCAATGATAGTGGTTGCAACGAGAACGTCATACTTATAATCGATGAAATCGAGCATCACTCGTTCCATCTCTTTTTCGTTCATCTGGCCATGCCCAATTGCCAGCCGCGCCTGCGGTACCAGGCGCTGCACGAGGGCCGCGACTGTTTCGATTGTTTCCACTCGATTATGAATGAAAAACACTTGTCCGCCTCGCGATAACTCAAGTTCGATCGCTGACTTGATGACGTTGTCAGAAAATTGGACCACCTGAGTTTGAATTGCCAGTCGGTCGCGCGGCGGCGTCTCAATTAACGACATGTCGCGCATACCACTCAGCGACATGTTGAGTGTGCGCGGAATCGGTGTTGCCGAAAGCGTCAACACATCGACGCGCTTCTTCAGGTGTTTCAATCGTTCCTTGTGGGCCACGCCAAATCGTTGTTCTTCATCGACTACTACGAGTCCGAGATCTTTGAATTGCACGTCTTTCGAAAGCAGCCGATGAGTACCGATGACTACATCGACCGCACCTGACGCGACCCGTTTCACGACCTCTTTCTGTTCCTTCGAAGACCGAAAGCGTGAAAGTAGTTCGACCTTGACCGGGAATGGAGCGAAGCGCGACCGAAACGTGTCGTAGTGTTGGTATGCGAGTACGGTGGTCGGTGTCAGGATCACAGCCTGTTTCCCTTCCATGACAGATTTGAAAGCCGCTCGCATTGCAACTTCGGTTTTCCCGTAACCAACATCGCCACACAATAGACGGTCCATGGGGACTGGTTCCTGCATGTCAGTCTTAACTTCTTCAATTGCTGTTTCCTGATCCGGTGTCAGCACAAACTGGAATCCGTCTTCAAACTCCTGCTGCCATGGCGTGTCAGATCCAAATGCGTATCCGCCTACAAGCTTGCGCTCCGCGTAAAGCCGCAACAGTTCGTCTGCCATGTCGCGCATGGCGCGCTTTGCTTTGGCTTTTGTCTTTTGCCACCCCAGACCGCCAAGACGATCCAGCTGTGGCTGATGCCCTTCTGCGCTCGAGTATCGTTGGACCAGATCGAGTCGTTCGACGGGGACGTACAACTTCGCGTCGTCCGCGTAATACAGCAACATGAACTCGCCTGTCCTTGGTCCGAGGTCAAGCGTTTGCAATCCGCCAAAGCGTGCGACGCCATGATCGATGTGCACGACGAAATCGCCAGTTCGTAGATCTCGGAAGTCGGAAAGAAAGGCCGCGGCCTTTGAACGACGTCGCCGGCCCTCGCTCGTAGGTCGCCTGCTATCAACGCCCGCGCCTCGCCGTTCCACAGACTCTACGACTTCATCGAAAATATCTGACTCAACGTGGACGATTAACTTTGATTTGGGTAATTCAAACCCGCCGGTCAAGCGACCGACAGTTACGTCTACGGATGCTGCACGAGCATCGCCAGGCTCAGCAATCAAAGACAGCCGCGCTTCTATTTGATACTCGCTCAGAATCTCATTGACGCGCTCAGCAACGCCTAAGCTCGGCATGACGAAAAGAACAGTCTCTCCTTCTTCCGATGCCGAGCGAATGTCAGCAACTAGATCGGAGATACGTCCGTGGTAACGCATGGCGGATTGAGCGGACCACTCAAATTCGGCTGCGTCGACCGCTATCGGAAACAGAAACAGCGGCCGTCGCGTATTTCGGCCCCGGCCAATCTGTACCTTGGGCACTTCGGCGTCGAGCGAGATCTCCTGATCGAGCTCGGCGGCGGCACGACCCAGCGTTCGCAACTCCACTCGTTGTCGCGACGCGATCAACGTTCGCAGTTCTTCAACAGATAGATACAACTCCTGGGGAAGCAATGCGATATCGTCAGCTTCATCGATTTCGTTATATCGACGCTCAAGTTCTTCATAGTCGTCGCTCAGGTACGCTTCGATTGCTCCCGGTTCATCGACAATTAATATCGCGTCCTTCAAATGTTCAAAGATGCTCGAGTTGCAATCCTTGATAATCGGTATCAACCATTCCCATCCGGCAAAAGCTTCGCCTTCGTCCGCAAACGTTGTTCGGTCATGTAGTGAACGGGCGTAACGATCGTCAGGCCAACGCTCGCGAGCCGCTTCCGCCCAGAGTTGAAAGTCTTGTGCAGTCACTGACAACTCATGCATCGGCGGTACTTCAACAACGCGCAGTTGGCCGGTTGAAAGCTGCGTCTCAGGATCAAACTCTCTCAGGGAATCGATTGTGTCGCCGAAGAATTCGACGCGAACGGGTGCACTGAGACCGGGAGGCCAGATGTCGAGAATGCCGCCACGCATCGAAAACTCACCGACCGCCGCCACTGGATCTTCACGCATGAAGCCGGTTGCCATGAGTTTTTCAACGAGGACGTCGGGCGGGATTTCAAAATCGCGCTTTAGGATTGTGCCGGCGTTATTAATTGCGGAAGGGCTTATTGTTTTTCGCGCAAGTGCGCGAGCCGTGAGTAAGACAAGATCTTGAGAATGCTGTTGCAAACGCCACAGCGCCAGCGCCCGTTGCTCAAGCGTTTGTGCGTGAGGGGAAACTCCTGCATAGGGATCGCTTTCTGAAGCCGGCAGAACCAAAACGTCAGTATCACAGCTTTGCTTCCCCGACAATGCGCAATACCAGAACCTAAGATCTCGCTCCCACGGCTCAAGGTCACGCGTTGATTGCGTAACAACAGCGAATGGTTTTCCGACTTCTTTTTGCAACGCAGCGATGGCAAGCGCTCTGGCAGAGCCGGCGACAAGGCCACTAATCGAAATTACTCGCGCGCCGCGTTGTAGTTGGTCCAGAAGCTGACGGAACTCAGTTGAGTCCTTCACGCGTTGCAGCGTGTTCTGTAATGCTGTCCCTGCTTGAATAGTACTGCTCATAACTTGATATCCGATAAACTTCAGTTTGTCGTCGACGTTCGGTCAGATCCAAGTTACCAGTGCAAATAGACGCCTCGGTACCTCGCGACAAACTAAAGTTTATCGGACATACGCATCCTTTCAATTAACGCCGTCGTTGAGGCTCCATTTACAAATGGTAGCGCAATAACTTTGCCCCCCGCCGCCTCGACCTCTTCGCGTCCGTGTATTTCATTCAGGGCGTAGTCGCCACCTTTTACCAGGACATCGGGAAGCAATTCGGTAATGAGGCGGCGCGGCGAAACATCATCAAAAATCGTCACGTAGTTCACGCAACGAAGTGCGGCCAGGAGTTCTGCGCGTTCGCGTTCGGCGGTGATCGGACGATCGGCGCCCTTTAATTCACGCGTAGTGCGATCGCTATTGATAGCTACAACAAGCGCGTCTCCCAACGACTGCGCAGCTTCCAGATATCGCACGTGTCCCACGTGCAGGAGGTCAAAAACGCCATTGGTAAAGACCAGGCGCAGCCCTCCATAGCGCAGACGTTTGCGCTCTCTGAGCAATTCATCCCGGCTCAGAATCTTGTTTGACATTGATTGTCTAAAGGTAGCACGCGAAGGACAGAGAGCGAAGTGGAGGGGTTGGTTTGTGCTTTGTACTTTGTGCTTTGTGCTTTGTGCGTTGTTCGGTACGGCTTTGCCGCCTGATGTGCGGCGATGGCTCTGCCTCGCCGGAACGTGCTGTTTTCATTTTGGGCTATGCCCTTGGTTCGGGCTGCGCCCTTTCAAGTTCCAAAACAACTCAGTGCTGGAAGGAGCTGCGCAACAGCGAGGTCAAAGACCAGACTAAGGGCAGAGCCCGTAATGAAAGGCGGACATTTACGGCGAGGCAGAGCCATCGCCTCACATCGGACGGCAAAGTCATACCAAACTAAGAACAAGAACAAAGCACTAAGATCAAAGTACCAGCCACACGAGCAACGTACTATAATCCGTCGACTTACTATGTCACTTCAGTTTCTCGAAGAAAACGATCAAACAGCCGCCCGTCGTGAGCACCTTGAAGCTCTGCGGCAACTGGTTGGCAACGTCTATCCAAATAAGTTCCAACGCAGCGAGGTTATCGAAGCCGGTCGCGAAGACACGATCTCGGGCCTCGTTGAGAAGTTCCGAGCTTTCGAGCCGAAGGTTGGAAGTGACGGCAGACCCGGTGCCGAAGAGCTCGAACTGGCGAATCAGCAGCTCAATCGATTCACGGTACGACTCGCGGGACGCATCGCTTCACCTCCTCGCGTGATGGGCAAGGCAGCCTTTGTCCATCTCTCCGATGGCGTTTCGCGGCTACAGATCTATATCCGGCGCAGTGACGTTACAGGCATTCGTAACGACGCCGCCGGAGGCGATGTCGATGGCTGGTCGCTATTCGGACTATTGGACCACGGCGACTTCATCGGTGTAGAAGGTTACCTCTTTGTAACTAAAACCGGAGAACTGTCGGTGCACGTTCAGAAGCTACAGTTTCTCGCGAAGGCCCTGTTGCCACTGCCTGACAAGATGCACGGTATTCACGATCCGGAGATTCGACAGCGACAGCGTTACGCAGATCTGATCGCCGGCAGCCTGAAGCTTGAAAGAGACGGAGAGTTGACGCCGCGTGAAGTATTTGAGCGGCGCTCGCACGCAGTTCGCGAGATGCGACGAATCCTTGAAGACCACGGCTACATTGAAGTTGAGACACCGATGTTGACTTCGCTGCCGACTGGCGCCGCAGCACGTCCTTTCAAAACACATCACAACGCGCTCGACATCGATCTATATGCCCGTATCGCTCCGGAGCTATATCTGAAGCGTTTACTCGTGGGTGGATTTGAGAAGGTTTTCGAGCTCAACCGGAACTTCCGCAATGAGGGAATCTCAAGAGTTCACAATCCGGAGTTCACGATGCTTGAGTTTTACTGGGCGTATGCAGACGTGAACCAGATGATGGACTTTTGCGAAGAGATGCTGCGCGCAGTTGTGTTTACCGTTCTCGGTCACACGCACCTTAGATTCGGCGAGCACGACATCGATTTCGGCCAGCCGTTCAGACGTTTGAAAATGAAAGACAGCGTTGCGAATTTTAATGGAGACCACGATCGGCTACTTGAGAGATTTGAATCAGAAGTCGAATCCACCCTTATTCAGCCAACGTTTGTGACCGACTATCCGAAGCCGATTTCGCCGTTGTCGAAGGCCTCACCAGCCGACGCTTCCGTCGCAGAGCGGTTTGAGTTGTACATTAGCGGTGCGGAGATCGCCAACGGGTTTTCCGAACTAAACGATCCCGTTGAACAGTTCGAGCGGTTCAGGGACCAGGTGCAGCGACGCGAGCGCGGCGATGAGGAAGCGATGCTAATGGATGAAGACTATCTGCGGGCGCTGTCCTATGGAATGCCACCCGCCGCCGGTATCGGAATCGGAATCGATCGGTTTGTTATGTTACTAACGAACAAGCAATCGATCCGGGACGTCATACTATTTCCGCACATGAAACCGAAGAATGTTGGGCCAGCGTCTGAGGGTGAGGAATAAAGATCAAGCCGCAGATTTTCGCAGATAGATACAGATCAGCAGAGTAAAGAAAGTCTATTTTTGATCTGCTTGCTTCCCCGCTGACTGTCGCATCGGATCCAACGTCCGTTGGAACGATGCGACGTGCAAGAAATCAGCGCGCAAGCTGCCCTGAAACCACTCAAGCTGAAATGATCGCAGGTTGGGAAGGGTGGCTTGCCCCCGCTCAAGGTGAATTACGATCAACCTTGAGTGAGGGGGTAACGAGTGAACTACCTGAGTGGTGTGCCTGCCTTCTGACGCAAGGCAATGACGCGCTCTTCGGACCAGGTGATATCCTGGCCTTCTTTCTTCACCAGCGCGACGTATTGCTCCATCGCCTCCAACGCACCTTTGAAGTTTCCCTGCTTCTCGCGAACACGACTAAGGTCCAAAAGAAACTGACTATTCTTCGTTCCGTACGCTGCAACCGCCTGCGTAAATGCGTCTTCAGCGAGTTTCAATTCGCCTTTGCCTTCATAAATCCGCGCAATGTGGTAATAGCCAATTGGGTAACGCGAGCCTTCACGATTTACAACTTCCAGTAACCTCGGCAATGCTTCGTTGTTTCTCTTCAAACCAATTAACACGTAGCTCAACTCCAGATTAGCTGGCCCGAAGTATCCGTCCTGCCTCGCGATAACGCGCTGGTAGTTGTCTATCGCCTCCGTTTTGTTACCGCGCTCAGAAGCGTTGCGAGCTCTTTGCAGGTAACCAAAGCTCGTCGGATCCAAGACGAGCGGTTTTTCTGAAGCGCGTGACGAAGACGATTTTGCCGGCTGTCGTTCGGCAGCAGCGGTCGAAGCACTTGTATTCTTCAGAACGCCGCGCGCTTGCTCCACTGTGATCCTACCTTCATTGCCTGACCTTGCCAGCGATTGCGCCGCTGCAGCGTGGTCAGGATCAACGGTAACTGCGCGACGCCATTCGCGCACTGCCAAATCCATTTGTCCTCTCGTTGCATACAATCGTCCCAGGTTGTAACTCGCTTCGGCGTAATGGAAATTCTCCACTCTCAAAGCAGACAAAAACGCGTCTTCTGCCTCGTCCCAGCGACCGACGCGAAGCAACACTACTCCGAGATTATTAAGCGCCCGCGAATATCCGCCCTTGCGTTGCTCGATGGCTTTGCGGTATGCGTTGACGGCTCCTTCCGTGTCACCCAATCGCGCAAGCGCGTTTCCTGTATTGTAAAGACCCTGTGGGTCGAAAACGTCTGAGCCCGTTATCGCGCGCAATTCAGCAGCGGCTTCAGTTTTTTTGCCGTTACCGGAAAGTTCCTCAGCAAGTTTCAATTGCAGTCGGATTCGATCCTGGGGAGTTGCTGCCGCATCGATTTGGGCCCGCAACGCGGTAATCGGGTCGGAAACGGCTTGAGAGCGAGTTTCGCTCGCAGTCGTTGCTGTCTTTGCCGGACTCTTCTCCGTGGGCTTTGTCTCTGCGGCGGCCGGCGCCGGCGCTGGTGATTCACTTGGCGATGGCGAATTTATAGGTGAAGGTTCTGCGGTGGCACTACTCGTAACCGTAGCAGGTTTAGGCGCTCCGGTTTGTGCGTCTGCAGTTTCCGTCGCTCCACCAACACGTCGCGACCGAGTTGGAGTAGCCGGCGCGGTTTTACGTTTCACCTGCGATGGCTGCTTGCGTTTGGTGCTGGTGTGCTGCGCAAACGCAAACGTGAACGTAAGTGTGGATACGATTGCCAGGGCGAAGAGTGTTTTGCGAATACTCATAAGTAATAACTTCCCGATGAAGGATGTGGGTGATTGATTATCGATGCAGCAAAGGAGCTTCAGTGCGAACATATGTAACAACAGTTCCACCAAACCCGACTGCCCAACCCTGTGTGCGGCCGGCAAAGAAGATGCGCTCGAGAGGATGCGAGGTATCGCTACGTTGCGTGGTCCAATTCAGGCCGCCGTCGTTCGTGTAGATAACCGTACCTTCGGCACCAACGGCCCAGCCCTCCATGGCATCAAGAAACTTTACATCGTACAGATCTGATAAGACTCCTGAGTTCTGCATTTGCCACGTGCGGCCACCGTTAACAGTTCTATAAATCGTGCCACGACTCCCAACAGCCCAACCTAAGCGATTGTCGACAAACGATGCCGCCGAGAAACGAACCGCATTTTCGATCGCTTGCGGAAGCCGCGTTACATGCCAGGTGTCGCCGCCGTCAGCCGTTTGAATGATGGTTGCGCCGGCCCCAACTAACCATCCGCGATCGTCATCGATGAACATGCCGCCGAGAAGCAGGTGTCGGGTCGGAGAAGTTAGTCGGGTCCAGTTCTCGCCGCTGTCGCGCGTCGAGTAAATCGATCCAGCCTCACCGAAAGCCCAACCACGACCACCCCGAGTGAAGACGACCCGAACAAGGACAATGTCGACATCAATGCCCTTGATATTGATTCGCTTCCAATTTTCTCCACCGTCTGTAGTTTGCATTAGATAGGTGCGCGGTTCGTCTTTCTCTTTGAGGTCGTAAATGTTTTTCTCGCAAACAAGCCAGCCATTCTGTTCGTCTGCGAAGTAAACATCACGCAACACGTCTGTGGTCGTAGCGGTTTTGGTCTTCCAGCTCTTACCACCATCATCCGTCGCGAGAAGCGTCCCTTTGCTGCCGACAATCCAGCCGCGGTTCTGATTCAGAAAGAAAACAGCGTGAAGCCAAGCCAGGGTCCCGACAGGCTGCTTGGCCCATCCGGGCGTTTGAGCGTTGATCTGTAGGGAAGCTATGAGGAGGAGAAGGCAGCAGGAAAGACTTGTAGTTTTAATGCGACGAACAGAATTCGTTTTAATGCGAATAGAATTCATGGCCACTACAATCAGGGGCAGGAGCAGCAGGCAGGAGCAGGAAAGGTTCGTAGTTTTAATGCGACGATAGAATCGATGCCGAGGTTAGTTGGAGGCTCCAACTGCCTCCTGCTCCTGCTTCCTGCCCTGCCTCCTGCTCCTGCCTCCTGCTCCTGCTCCTGTCGCTTAGAAACCCGTACCTGTAAAGATCCGAGCGAAGCTAAGTATTGGCGTCAAGCTCATGATCTTCTGCAGCGTCTTGAACTTGTTGCCTGGAACGACGATTTGGTCACCGGGAACGAGATAAGTATTGTCCGCCGCACGACCTTTGTAGATTGCAGAGACGTTGACGGCGATTGGCTGCAACATGCCATCTGATTGACGACGGAGCACGACCACCTTGCTCTTGTCACCTGTGGAAAGCACGCCACCGGCTTCCGCGATCGCTTCCGTCACGGTCATGCGATGACTCATCAGCCGAATACCTGGTTGAGCGACGTCGCCGATGATGCTGTACCTGTAAGAAGCGGCCTTATCGAGCGAAACGGTAACCTGAGGATCGATGATGTATTCGTCGTAGCGTTTCGTGATCTCTTGAGCTACCTGCTCAACAGTCTTTCCATTCACAAAAACGCCGCCAGGGATCAAAGCAAGTGCAACACGACCGCTGGGAGGAACGGTAATTCCAGCACGTGAATATCTCTCCTGGCCAAACACGTTAACCGAGATGATGTCCTCCGGACCCAAGCGGTAAGTGGTGAAGAAATTGTTGTAGTAAGGAACAACTGCTGCTTCTTCCGAGATCTGCTCCTGACGATTTGCCTGCGTGTCCTGCGGCACGTCTGTTGGAGTTCTGCTGGGATCGTCAGGCTCCAGTCGATCGCCACCGGTCGTCACGGGCGGTTTCTGGTTCTTCTTGTCTTTCTCCTGACTGGACCCGGTTGTTCGTTGTCGTGTCTTTTGCGGGTCATTTTGCGACTGCGCTGAAGCAACAAGCGTCTGCCCACTCAGCAGCAATGCAAACATTAGCAACGTTAATGTGTTCCGCTTCATTTCCAAACCTCCAAAATTCGCTTTGTTACTGGGCGCCTCGCCCGAACAGAATAATCTTGATCGTTTCAAACATGATGATGGCATCAAGAAACAAACTCTGGTTCTTGATATAGAACAGATCGTACTGCAGCTTCTGCCGCGCGTCCTCAATCGACGCTCCGTACGGATACTTGATTTGTGCCCAGCCCGTCAGACCAGGCTCAATCAGGTGGCGCTGTTCGTAATAGCTGATCTCTTGGGCTAGCTGCGCGACAAAGTGTGGCCGCTCCGGGCGCGGTCCAACGAAATTCATATCACCCTTGAGGATGTTCCAGAATTGAGGAATCTCGTCGACACGTATCTTTCGCAACACACGACCCACGCGTGTTGTCCTGTCGTCATCCTTGCTGGCCCAAACGGGACCTTCCTTTTCCGCATCGACCTTCATCGAGCGGAATTTCGTGAGCACGAACGGGCGCCCGTTCTTACCCACTCTCTCCTGCTTGTAGAATACCGGACCCCGCGAATCGAGTTTGATCAGAATCGCTGTCACGATAACGATTGGCAGTGAAATAAGGAGGCCAATCAATGCTACAAGGCGGTGCGCGGCCGTGCGTGTAACGGACGCCAACTTAGCTTGTCGTCCGGGTCCTGTGAATATCAGCCATGACGGCCTCATCATGTTCAGCGAAACACGACCAGTCAGCCGTTCATAAAAACTAGCGCCTTCTTCGATCGAAACTTCGCCAGCCAAACTCAACTGCAGAAGTTTATCCGTCGGAAGTTGTCCGCGCCGTTCCCCCATCGCGACGACAATCCGGTCGATGCCGTCTCGCTTCACGATGTCGCCAAGTTGTTCAGTTAGTCCAATCACACGCGGGTTGATCAGACTCTTGCCGAGTAATTCGGAATTCGTACCGACAAACCCGACGATGCGATAGCCTGCGTCAGGTCGATTCAGAACTTCGCGCGCGACTTCAACGGCTAAATTGCCCGAGCCGACAATTAGGATTCGCTCGCCGAAATCCGGGTGGCCCAGCAACCAATGAATCGACACGCGCCAACCAACCATCAAACCGAGCGCAAGCGGCAGTGCGATCAATGAAATGCTGCGGCCCAGCATAAGCGGTGGATACGCGTAAAACGACAGCGCCAACCCCACCCAGGCCAAACCGAGCGCCTGTACCAGACGCAGGACCAGCTCGCGCCGATCGTGCATAACAACGAAGTCGTAAAGGTCGAACAGATAGAAGGCTGCAAGGCAAAAGAACGTAACAAGCGCGGCTTTCCAGTAGCCGAACTTTGTGATCAGTTCATACGCCGCGCCTTCGATGTTGCCCATGCGCAGGTAGACCGCGCCCACGATCGAGCCAAAAAGCAGTGCTGCTTCGGCCAATATCAGTAGAACAGTTCGTCTATTGAGGCGCGACACTCTCAATTGACGCTCGTCACCTCCTCTTGAGCTTCACGCGGTAATTGTTTCGATTGCTCGTTCTTTAGACTACGATCCCGGTTGTAGTAGCGATGTTGGTAGTAATACGACGTTGGATCTGGTTGCTCTTCAGCGCGATTCAGGATCACACCCAGTAAACGCTCGCGCGGAATCTGGTCGAGCAGCTTGTCGATAACGGAGTAACGAGTCTTGCCTGCGCGCACAACCAACAGTGCCGCATCGGCTCGCGACATCAATACACTCGCATCGGTAAAGATGCCGAGCGGCGGTGCATCGATGATGATGAAGTCGAACATCCGTCGCACGTCACTCAGAACTCGCGCGTAGGTTGGACCAGAGAGCAATTCAGCAACGTCGTCTCTCGGTTTCCCACCCGGCAATAGATACAACCCCGCCGGATTCAAACGTACGATGGCGTCCTCCAAACGCGCCTGACCGCCGAGGACTTCCGAGAGTCCGACCGGCGCATCAATTCCAAGGTAGTCTGTCGCACAGGGTCGCCGGAGGTCGCTGTCAATCACCAGGGCGCGCACGCCTTCCGATTGCGCCAACAACCACGCGAGATTGAGTGCGGTCAGCGTTTTGCCTTCGGCGACACCCGCGCTTGTCACAACAAACACACGCATCTCCATCCGATCGGCTGATTGCAAAATCCGTGTTCGCAATGATCGAAATCGTTCGCAGTAGGCCGATCGAGGCTGACTAACCGCTACAAGATGAGGTTCGACGCGTGCGGCGGAAATGTCGTAAGTGACAAATCCCCCCGCACGCGTCGCCCCGGCAGCGTCCAAAGTTGCCCCAACATCACGCGAAGCCATTCCGCCGGGGAGTGCCGACCCGTCGGGTACATCCGCAGTGTGCGCAGTGGACGCTGAACTTCGCACCGAATCTATCGGCTTGGCCAGGATTGATGAACTGGCGAATAACTGTTCCTCAACCTGTTTCGCCGAGGGCAAACTCGAAAGATCACGGTTTGCGCTACGGTGCTGTGCATTTGTTGACTGAACGTTTGCTCCACCCGTTTCCTCGGTGGCGCTCGCTCTTTTTATTGCATCGAAAACTCTTCCCATTCGATTAGTTCTCCTTCACAGATCCCCAACGGTTTCGCCTCAGCCGGTACGTTCCACCGGGATGGGCGTCATCGTTTCTGTCTCGTTCTCTTTTGAGTTGCTGCCGGCTGACCAAAGCTCAGCACGGGTAGCAGTAGAGAAGATCGGCGCAGGCGCTTCTCGTTCTTCACCAACCTGCATGCCGCGATTGGCGCGGGGAAGCATGTCGAACGTTTCGGCAACCTCTTCGATAATTGAACTGTTGATAATGGGTTCGCCGGCTGCATAACCTGCCAGCAAAGCATTGTCACAGAGGTTATTGACGTTGCGCGGTATTCCTTCTGAACAACGAAAGATGTAGTCAATCGCTGCTGGCGAAAAAATATCGGTACGCGCGGCACCTGCAACGAGCAGGCGTGAAGTAATGTAGCGATCGGTTTCTTCAACATTCGGCAGTGGTTTGATCACGCATCGCAAGGCAACTCTCTGTTTCAACTGCCGAAGGTCAGGATCATTCAAAACCTCCCGCAATTCGGGCTGACCTGTCAGCACAATTTGCAACTGCTTTGCAGTGTCAGACTCAAAATTCGAAAGCAGTCGGATCTCTTCAAGCACGTGCGGCGACAATCCCTGCGCTTCGTCGATGATTAAAACGGTCCGCAATCCACGTGAGTGACGCGACTCAAGCGCTCGACCAAGTTCAAGCAGCAGTTCTGATTTTGTTTCCCACTTTTGCACGTCCAACAGCGTCGCCACGTGTTGATAAAACTCTGCGACTGATAGGCGCGGATTAAAGATGTACGCAACCAACACGGTTCGATCCAGGCGCTGCATCATCCAACGCAGGATCGTCGTCTTGCCCGTTCCTACTTCACCAGTCACCACGACCAGACCCTTGCCACTCTCGATACCGTAATGCAGGTTCGCCATTACTTCGGTATGCGAAGGAGTGAAATATATGAAGCGCGGATCGGGTGTCAGCGCGAAAGGCAATTCCTTCAACCCGTAGAATTCTGCGTACACTCTCTTGATCCTCCAGTGCGAAACCGTCTCGAATTATGATCGTCCTGACGACTGCATCAGAAACTCAAAAACGTGCGTTAACTTAAGTACCAGCGCCAATACGGGAATACTGACGATCGTAGCCACCATTGCCGCTGCAAGCAGCAGGCGACGCCTTCGTGGTCTGGAGCGCGCTTCCTGTGGCGTTAGAAGTTCTGGCACAGAAACCAGGACCGGCAAGCCAGTGTAATGGCGCGCGTCCTCGGTACTTTGAATCGTCAACAGACGAGGAACCTCAAACACTCCTGCCAGGAAGAGTCCGATACTCAACCCAACTGCCAAACCAATGCCCGACAGCATCAACCGTTTCGGAGCGACTGGTTTCGAAGGAAGATTTGCAGGGTCGACAACTTCAATACCTTCACCCTGTTGTTGCGTTGCGGCCTCGTTACCTAACGCGATTCTCTGTTGCTGCAACAGCAAATTGTCGTAGGCAGTCTTCTTGGTTTGATAATCGCGTTCGATAGCGCCAAGCGCGACTTCCGCACCTGGCACGTTGTTGATGCGAGTGATGATATCGCCGATGGACTTTTCGTTATCCGCTAACAACTTCTGCTGGCGCTTGATCTCGCCTTCGACCAACTTAACTTCCTCACCAAGGCTGGCGACGCTCAGATCGGGACGATTTGCAAGCTTCTCTTGCTTCTGCTTTATCTTCTCTTTCCACTCGGCAATCAACTGCTCCATTTCATTGGTAATGCCGTCGATTTGTGCCTGCTTAGAAAGCACGTCGGGATGCTTAGGTTTGTAAATTGTCAGCAACTGCTGAAGCTCGGCTTGCAAATCGGCTTTGCGTTTCGTGAGCTCAGCCCATGCCAGCGTGGTTTTTGGATCAGTCATATTCTCAGCGAGATCATCTCTGGTTTGTTCCGACGACTTCTTCAACAATGCCAGCTGGCTATTGAGCGCCGATCTTCGATCTTGCAGACGACCCGTTTCCGACATCAGTGCTTTCTGCTGTTCTCTTAAGCCGGACAACTGGCTGACAAGCGATGTAGCCTCTGATGGTAGATTGCCCACGTTCGTTTGCATGAACTCCAGCCGCTGCTTATCGACTGCGTCCAATTCCTGCTTGGTTTGGAGAACCTGCTGATCAATGAACTGTCGCGCCGCTGTTGTTGAGTTAACTGTGTTCTTGGTTTGCTCGTCGATGTACTTGCTAGCCAACTCCGCAGTGACGGCTTGGGTCGTTCTCGGATCGCGACCATGGAACCGAATGTTGAATCCATTCGTGATGTCGTTGCGGCTCGTGTTCACCGCAACCTGAATGTCACCACGCATAGTGTTGATGACTTCTTCCATCGGCTGGCCGCGACGACGCTCGCTTGCGTACAGATCATATTTCGTAACGAGTGGTTCCAGTGAGCTGCGGCTCGTGACAACCTGCGCGATGCTGGTCAATTGCCGAGTCAAACTGTCTTCCGTGACGGTGGGGACCACAGTATTAGGAAGCGTTGAAGGCTTCACGACGATCAGTGTCTCCGACTCGTAAACGTCGGGCAGTCGATGCACCACCCACGCCACGGCAGCCGTTACGGCAATCACGGGCAAGATGATGAGCCACTTGCGTCGCCGCAGTATCTTTAGGTACTCACTCGGGGTTCGCTGTCGGAATTCAACACTCATACAACACTCCTAAATGCGGGTTCCAAAGACGACCATCTCAGCGATAGCCGCCATAGCTCAAAAACTTACAAAGTAGGGAGGACCTTTCGCGCTTCATCGGCGTCAGGGAATGCTATCTTCTCACCAAGTTTCAACGCCGCTTCGAGCTCGCGACGCGCCCCCTGCTTATCGCCCTTTGCTTTCAATGCCATACCAAGGTGGAAATGATAAGTGGCGCTCGGAGAGACATTCTGCGCGCGCGACACGGCTTCATCCACCTTCACAGCTTGCTGAAGCTGCTCGACTGCAGCACTGTGTAAACCTTTTTTGTAATACACCCACCCGAGCGTATCGATGAACCCGGCAACTCTTGGATTTTTTTGAACGACACCTTGGGCCAAGCGCACCGCCTCGTCGATGTTTCCTTTTCCTTCCACTGCGTACAACCACGCCAGGTTGTTAGCTGCGATCACCGCGTTCTGATCTTTCTCCAGTGCCTTGCGATAATTGTCGATGGCGGCGTCGTAGTTCTTGCGCGCATATTCGAGCATTCCGATCAGCGTGTAGGCGGTTGAGTTATCAGGGCGCCGCTCCAGAATTTGTCTGTACTCGGCAATGGCACGTTCTTCCTGTCCAGAATTTATGAACAGCGCGCCCAACGCCGAATATGCAGCGAGGTAGTTGGGATCAAGTTCCAGGGCTTTCCGGAGCTCAGCCTCAGCACCTTGCGAGTTGCGTTGGTAACCGTAGATTTGCGCTTTCAAAAAATGAAGGGGTGCTTTGTTCGGATTTGAACTCAACACCTGATCGATGCGCGCATGCGCCTTGTCTAGCTCCTGGCTCTGGGCGTAAAGATTAGTCAGACCACTCAAGGCATTAAAGTTAGTGGCATCGACTTTTAGCGCTCCTTCAAATAAGCCAATAGCTTCGTCACGTTTGTTCTCTGAGAGAGAGAGCATTGCCAGGCCGTTGTAGACCTCAGGATCGTTCGGCGCGGCTGCTCGTGCCGCTTCAAGATCTTGTCGCGCAGCTGGCTTGTCGCCGAGTTGAAGATTCGCAGTTCCGCGCGCGAGAAGCGTTTTCTCCTTGAGTTCTGCAATTAACTGGGGTGAACTGTCTGTGTCTGGCGCAGTCTTGTTTAGACGCTCGATTAAGTCCGTCGCTTGCGCAATTGCAGTCTTCGTGTCCCCTCCTGCCACACTGATTTGAACGTTCATTAACTTCGCTGGCAGGTAGTCAGGATATGCTCGTTCCAGATCTGCTGCGAAATTGCGAGCCTGATCGACATTGCCCAGCGCGAAGTGTGTTTGGGCAATGAAATACAAACCGGGCCGAGAGTTTGGCTCCTGGTGCAACACTTCGTTTAGATCCTCAAGAGCCGCTTTCAAACCTTCTGGTTGAGCACCGATTGATCGTATGCGCGCGCGTAGCACCAGCGCTTGCCGATCTCTGGGGTCCTTCTTCAGAGCCTCGTCAACCTGTGCAGTGGCGTTCTGAACGTCGCCACGGATCAGGTACATTTCACCCAAACGATATCGCCCTTGCATGTAGTCGGGCGATTTCGCCAAAACATCTTGATAGATCTTGATGGCTTCATCGAGTCGACTGATCGCGGAATAAAAGTCGGCAAGAACTACCGGGCCTTGAGGCTTGTCTTTATCAAGGTCTGCAAGCGCCTTATAGGACTGTTCCGCTTTATCCAGTTGTTTGCTTACGTAGTAATAACTTGCCAATACAAACAGCGCGTTCCGATCAGTGGGCCCCACCTCAACTGCCTTCTTTAGCTCGGCTTCGCCTTCTTCGCTTCGATTCGTCTGAACCAGAAACTTTCCTAATTCGGAGTGGGCCACCGGTGAGTTATTGTTAACTGAAATGGCTTTGCGCAGTAATTCTTCTGCTTTGGTGAAATCCTTAGTGGCAACGTAGAAACGCGCCATGCTGAGATACGACTCCACCCTGTTAGGATCGAGCTGTATTGCGTGGTTCAACTCCTTAAGGGCTTCATCCTTTTGATTCTGCTGGAACCGGACGGTCGCCAGGAGGATGTGACCTTCTATGTTATTTGGATCCTTCTGTAGAACTTCCTTTGCGAGTCGTTCCGCTTCGGCGATGGCCTCAGGCTTACCTCGTCCACCGATCATGTAGACGTTGCCAAGTTTGATGCGTGCTTCCAAATTCGACGCATCCAGAGAAATCGTCTTCAACAGCGCCTCATGCATCTCTGGATAACGCAGTAGTCCCTCATACGCTCGAGCGAGACCCCAGTGGGCGGCGGCAAACTTATC
>DATIBJ010000076.1:0-3541 GCA_035457565.1 Pyrinomonadaceae bacterium
GCGGCCGACTGGATGTATGAAGAAATCGGGAATTCTTCCGTCGGTAAAAGGCATTCCTGTGAACGGATTAGTCGGCACACCAAACAAGCTTTGACTGAAGTTACCCTGGCGTTCCTCAAGCGTGGGGACGTTTGAAACTCGGGTAATGCCTTCCCGAGAACGCGTGCCTTCATAGTCAGCAAAAAAGAAGGTCCGATCGCGTTTGATGGGACCACCAATCGCGCCGCCGAACTGATTCCGAATGTACTTGGGTTTTGGTTCAGTGGATGGCGCAAAGAAGTTTCGTCCATCAAGCGCGGCATTGCGTAAGAACTCGAAGGCCGAGCCATGGACCTGGTTCGTGCCGGAGTTCAGGATTACGTTCACTTGCGCGCCCGGGCTACGGCCGAACGAGGCGTCGTAGGTGCTTGTCAGCATTTCGAATTCGCGAATCGCGTCTACTGATGGTCGAACTCCGAAAGTGTTGAGTTTCGGGTCGACGTTGTAGACACCGTCGAGAAGAAAGTTGTTGCCATCTTCTCTGGCACCGTTCACACTAAAAGCAAAATCACCGCGAACTGAACCAGCTGAGCCTTGAGCAGCGGGAACGGCCCCAGGAACCAACAGGGTGAGTTCGTAGAAATTACGACCGTCGAGGGGAAGACCCGTGATCTGAGGGGTATCGATGACGGTGCTCAAAGAGACTGAATCTTCTTTGAGATCGTCAGACACGTCTACGATCACTGGATCGTGACTGGAGATGGTCATCTCGATGTCCACCCGTTCTTCCTGGTTGACTGCCAGCGTGATTCTCTCCTCGAGCTTTTGAAAACCCTGGGCCGTGACTTCGATCCGATAAAGGCCAGGCTGAAGCGAGGCAATCGAGTACTCTCCCTTCGAATCACTTTGGACTTGCCGAGTCTGGTTCGTCTCGCTGTTGATTAATTCGATTTGCGCACCAGCGATCACTCTCCTTTGCGGGTCGTAAACCGTGCCTCGCACGGCTCCCCGATAGGTTTGTGCGTTCACAAAAGTGACTGAGGCGAGCAGGGTCAACACGAGAAGAGGAAGGCGATAGTTCTGATTCAAGGCTTGGTTCTCCAGATACGAGTTTTTGGATGATGACCGGAGTTTCGAGACCTTACCAGATGAGTCAACTCGGTGTCTAAGGCGAGACCGCGAAACTTAACAATTTATTTGTTCAAACTTAGAAACTGACTGATAGAATGCGAACGACCACGGAGTCTAGTCAGATTACGGCAAAAGTCTTTGGCGAGTTTCGATTTATGTTCGATAAACTTTAGTTTGTCGTCATGTTACTGAGCGTTCTATATCTCCGATATAGGTTGAGACTTCCTACGAACGACGACAAACTATAAAGTTTATCGAACATGAATCGGCAATCGGCAATCGGCAATCTTCAATTGTTTAAGCTCCTTCATCTCGTTTCGCTCGGAGGGATCGATGCTCTGGATCCTTTTTGCTATCGGCGCTGCTCTCGCTTGGGGACTTTACGGACCTGCGTTGCATCAGGGACAAGTTCAACTAGGAAGTCCGATGCGCGCGCTGCTCTGCGTCGGCGTTGCATATTTTTTAATCGGAGTGCTCGTGCCGGTCATCTCACTTTCTTATCAAGGTGAGTTGCACGGCTTCACTACCAAAGGCACGATTGGCGCGACGGTGGCCGGTGCGTTAGGTGCTGCGGGAGCCGTCTGCATTATCTTTGCGTTTCGCACAGGTGGTTTGCCGACATATGTGATGCCACTGGTGTTTGCCGGCGCACCGTTAGTCAACGTTTTGTATTCAATGTGGCTGCATCCCCCGAAGACGTCTCCCAATCCGTTGCTCTACCTGGGATTTGTTTTGGCTGCTACTGGTGCGGGGTTGGTTTTGTATTTCAAGCCAGCATCGTAGAGTTTGAATTCACAAGCGTGAAACGTTTGTGGGCGCGCTGCGTGACTCGCACAAAATGCTGCCTTGCTCGGTGTCTCCCCAACATCAATCGATCAATCGTGTTTCAGTTCAGAACAGGAGCGAAGCGACTGCTTTTACTAGCGTACAACCTACACGAGCAAGCAGTCGCTTCGCTCCTGTTCCGAACTGATGTGCAGAGGAGAATTATGAAGATTAGAACCGTGCTGGGCTTTGTGCTGATCCTTTTCTGTGCTTCTCGTCTTACAGCTCAAAACAGCGAGTGGCCGCAATGGCGTGGCCCAAATCGTGATGGAGTCTCGAAAGAAGCGGGACTCCTTAAACAATGGCCAGCCGATGGTCCGCCGCTCGTCTGGACGGCTACCGGAGCAGGAACTGGTTATTCGTCGCTCGCGATCGCCGGTGGACGAATCTATACGATGGGAGTGCGTGGGGAGCGTGAGTATGTGATTGCTTTCGACGTGGCGACGGGGAAAGAAGTCTGGGCGACTGCAAACGGCGACAGATACAGAGACAGTCGTGGCGATGGTCCCCGTGGTACACCAACCGTCGACGGCGATCGTCTTTACGTGCTTGGAGGCAATGGAGATCTTTCATGTATTGAAACGAAGACAGGCCGCATTGTTTGGGCCATGAATGTGCTCCAGAAGTTTGGCGGCAAGAATCCGAACTGGGGAATGAGTGAATCACCACTGGTGATTGGCGAGAAGTTGTTGGTTAACGCCGGCGGTCCCGAAGCATCCATCATCGCGCTCAATAAGAAAGACGGATCGTTAATCTGGAAGAGCCAAAGCGATGATGCCGGCTACTCTTCAGCGATGCCGGTCCAAGTCGGTTCGACAACGCAGGTGGTCTTCTTTACTCATAAACGAGCTTTGGGTGTGGATCTCAAAGATGGTCATCTGCTTTGGGAGTATCAAAAAGCCGCGAATGATGTCGCTAATGTTGCTACGCCAGTGGTGAAAGGGAATCGAGTGTTTATTTCGTCTGACTACGGAACCGGTGCCGGGTTAGTCGAGATAAAACCCGACGGCACCGCGCAAGAAGTCTATTTCACCAAAGATATGAAGAATCACCACAGCAGTTCGATTCTCGTAGGTGATTATCTGTACGGCTTCTCGAGCGGAATTCTTACCGCAATGAAATTTGATACCGGAGCGGTGGCGTGGCGAGATCGCAGTGTTGGCAAAGGATCACTGGTTTACGCTGACGGATACCTTTATGCGTTCAGTGAGAACGGCGTGGTTGGTCTGATCGAAGCGACGCCGACTGGCTATCTGGAGAAGGGTCGCTTCCGCATACAACAGGATTCACTGCCGACGTGGACTCATCCGGTGATTTCAGGAGGGCGCTTGTACATTCGCGATCAGAATAAGATCTACGCGTACGACGTGAGAGCGAAGAAGTGAGGATGTTGATATCTGACATACCTATTACTTGTCGTTTAACCTACTACGCACTCAACGCAGTCGTAATGACTCGACGTGGCAAATATCAACATTCAACCGTCGTCGCATTAACTCAAGTGAAATAAGTGCAGTTGGGAAGGGCGGTTTACCCCGCTGAGATACACAAGAGCCGACGTGAACAGTAACGGTCGTCGTCGTAGCTCGATGTGAAACCACCGTCT
>DATIBJ010000077.1:0-31188 GCA_035457565.1 Pyrinomonadaceae bacterium
AACTGAACCGTCATAAGCACACAACCTCACCGACTTATGATCGAACGAAAGTTGGAAGCGTGGTCCACCATTGGTTGTTCGCGTTACATCTTGTCGCAACGTGATTGACAAGACGCGGTAACAACTCGGTCGACTTCAAGAGGATTAAGATTGCTATGGAGGTGCGGGAATGAGGTCGAGAAAGATCGGTAGACAGTGGCTGCGGGCGGTGATAATGACTGCGATGGTGGTTTTAATCGCCAGCCTCGGACCCCCACAACACAGTGCCACATCGCCTGCCACCGTAAGATACGTGATTGATACTCCACGAAGTAAATTCAACGCGAGAGCGTTCGCCGGCGGCTTGCTATGGTTCAAAGGGCACGATCATCACCTTGTGGCGCGTGAGTTTTCGGGTGAAGTCGATCTAACTCCTGATTCAATCACACCCGCGTCTTTACATCTGGTCGTCAAAGCGGGGTCACTCGTTGAAACCGGCGAGGCGTTTACCGAGCCGCAGAAGGAGATCATCAATAAGGAGCTGCGTGAGATTGTGCTCCATCCGGATAAGTACCCTGACATCACCTTTCAAAGCACCAGTGTAAAGTCGAAACCAGCCGAAGGCGGTGGCTATGATGTGGAGATTAGAGGAAAGCTGACCTTACACGGCGTTACGCGGAATGAGGAGATACACGCTCACGTGACACTCCAAGGTAATGAAATGCGCGCAGTTGGTGACTTTACGATCGATCGTGGTGGCTACGGGGTGAAAGCCACATCAGCGTTCCATGGATTAGTGCGGGTGCGCGATACGGTGAAATTTACGTTCGATATCGTCGCCGTGAAATAACAAGAAGAGGGGAATAGGGAAAGAGGGGAAAAGGGGGGGTCCTCTTCACCTTTTCCCCTCTTCACCTTTTCGCCCTTTTCCATCGCGCATCCACGCCCACGCAGATTCAATGATGACTCGCAGATCCTGGTGCATCGGTAACCAGCCCAGTTCACGTTTGATCTTTTCTGAACTCGCAATCAACACCGCAGGATCGCCGGCTCTTCGTGGACCGATCTTCGTCGGTATGTCTTTTCCCGTAACCTGACGAGCCGTCTCAATCACCTCACGAACACTATAACCGGCGCCTCCGCAACCTAAGTTATAAATGCGGCTGCCATCGCTTAGTACATCCAGCGCCATGATGTGTGCACGCGCCAGATCCACCACGTGAATGTAGTCCCTGACGCAAGTCCCATCTTCGGTTGGGTAATCGTCGCCGAATATATCGACCTGACTTCGCTTGCCCGCCGCTGTCTGGAGCGCAATAGGAATCAGATGAGTTTCGGGATCATGAATTTCGCCACAGTTTTCGCTTGCGCCGGCAGCGTTGAAGTATCGCAAACTCGCATATCGCAAACCGTACGCGCGTTCGTACCAGTGCATCGCGCGTTCGAAAGCGAGTTTAGTTTCACCGTAAGGGTTGGTTGGATTTGTCGCGTCACTCTCTTCAATCGGTTGTTTCTCAGGCTCGCCGTAAACCGCGGCCGTGGAAGAGAAAACGATTTGATGGACGTCCGTGGCACGCATGGCGTCGAGCAGCACAAGACCCGAACCAACGTTATTGTCGTAGTACTTTGCAGGATCGGTGTACGACTCACCGACAAGTGAATCCGCGGCCATGTGAACTACCGCTTCGATCCGCACATCTCTCAACGTATCGACGAGCGTTTGCTTATCGCGCAGATCTGCTTCGACAAAACGCGCACCGGTGACTACGGCTTCACGATGACCTTTATAAAGACTGTCGTAGACGACAACTTCGTGATTGTCTTTTACTAACTGCTCGGTAACGACGCTGCCGATATAACCAGCGCCGCCAGTGACCAGAACACGCATGAGCTACCTGCTTCCCCTTGAAGAAAAGAATCTGTGTGTGTCGAACATCGTAGCATTCAATCGCACTACATTCGTTCCAATGCGCTGACGCAAAGTTTCGCCGTCAATAAATTCGGTTCCGATGAAGCGGAGATTGTCAGCCGTGCCGATCTCGTAGATCGTAAGGATGTGGGGGTGGTTCAAACCCGTCTCCAGCCTCCCGCACCAACCTTCGAGCGGATCTCGTAACGACCTAGTTTTGTGCCTGAACTGAGACTCACTGATTCAAACGGGTCAGCCAGTTGAGGATCACAGTAATCTCTTGCTTCTCAGGTACTTCGGCTGACGAAGCAACTAGAAAACGCTTGCCGTCGCGAGTGACGGTGTAATATCCGCTGCCGGGAAAACCGACGTCGATGCCTGCGCCTCTAACACGCAACTCGAAGAGCGGTTTTGGCTCGCCGACTTGAAATTTGTCTGATCCGCCGTTCACCTCAACCCCCATCAGTTTTCGGTCCGGAGTGAAGTAGTAAAGCTCTCGCCCATCTCCACGCCAGCGAGGCTGTGCCCCGCCATCGATCGATATGGGCCACTTGCTGCCGGAAGGCGGAAAACTCTGAACGTAGACTTGGAACTGACCTGATTCGTTGGACGAATAGGCGATCCAACGTCCATCGGGAGAGAACCGGCCGTGGATTTCGACGAAGTTAGTCTGGACAACCGGCTGAGGTTTTCGATCACCCGATAATGGAAGCACAAAGAGATCCCAAATCGTGCCGGGGTTCATTTGGCCATAGAGGAGGAATTTTCCATCGTGAGACCAATCGGGACTGGCTTTCGCCTGTTCTGATGTTCCAAGTGTTTCCTCCGCACCCGATCCATTCGCACGCTTTTGATAGAGCCTAGTCGACCCTTCGCGTGTCGAAACAAACGTTATCCAGTTTCCGTCAGGAGACCAGCCAGGCATGCTGTCCGTGGCTGGATCAAAGGTTAACCGCGTCTCGGTCCCTCGCTCGAGATCAATGACCCAAATATCTGCAGCTAATGTCGCCTGGAAGTCCAACCGACGCACGGCAACTTTCTTCTCATCTGGGGACAGCGCTGGCGCATTGTAGGTACCCTCCTTTGTGATCGCTCCCAGTTGTTTGCCGGTTCGGTCGAACCATATCAATTTGTTCAGGACGAGCTCCCCTGTTCGCACCACCAGTACTCCATTGTCAGAAACAGAGAAAAACGCCCGGCCGTTTACGGGATTGCGCGACGTCTGTTCAGCAAGTGCGAACTGCTCGCCCGTGAGTTCCAACCTCTCTGCATCGAAAGGTTGAGCCATTAATGTATCGTCACGCACGAAGAGCAAGTAACCGGGCCGCGCGAATGCCATACTCGAATGGACTTGCACAAGACGCTTCGTTTCCTTCGAGTCTAAAAGGCCGATATAAACGGCGCTCTTCTCCGGTTGCGTGTTTCGAACGAGGTAAAGGAAGTGTCGGCCGTCCGGTAGGAAATAGGGCCAGGCGTGTCCGACTTCATCGTGCGAGGCGTCTACTTCTGTTATGCGAACGGGCGTGCCTCCCGCTGCCGAAACGCGATAAAGGCCATCGGTCGGGGCTTGGGCGAAAAGAATTAGACCGTTGTTATTCCAGGTGCCGCCTGCATTGTTCGGCGTTGGCACATCGCAGATGTTTTGTGGTGGGCCACCTGATATGTCAACTCTCTTGAGCTTCCCACCTGCGAAGAATGCGATGGAGCGACTGTCGGGCGAAAAGAACGGCTGTGCACCTCCTTCCGTACCACTGATCGGCTGGAGTTCGAGAGAGTTCAGGGCACGCGCCCACAGCAGTTCCCGCCGATCTTCGGTATTGAGGCGAAACACGATCCAGCGTCCGTTAGGTGAGACCACAGGAGGACCGATTGTGACTGCCTTGTCCGGCAAGCTAACGATAAACCTCGATTGTTCCGCCGTTTGGACTTGTCTAGCAGGGCGAAAGTAATTCCAAATAAACGGAACCGTACCAAGCAGCAACACTCCTAAAGCTGCAGCGATGAGCCAGGGAAACTTCCGGGATGTCCAACCACGCGCTGGCACAGCAGTAACTGCAGTCAGCGTCTGATCGGAAGTTGTCGGAACACCAGCGATAGTTTCCAGAGCAAAGGCAAGGTCGCGAGCTGAATGGAAGCGTCCTTCGGGATTCTTTTCCAAACAATGATTGACCAAGCGTTCCAGTGCCGGCGAAACCGTTTTGTTTGTATCCGACAATTCGGATGGGTCTTCCTTCAGCACCGCACTCATTGTGTCGGCTGCCGATTGACCATGAAATGCACGACGCCCCGACAACATTTCGTAGAGAATTGCGCCGAACGAAAAAATGTCTGACCTCTGATCGACTTTCTGTCCACGGACTTGTTCCGGTGACATGTAACCAACTGTTCCCATCACCACGCCGGAATCTGTATCTACTCGGCGCGTGGGTACATCGGTTTGTGCTTGCTCTCCATCAGCTTGGGTAAGTTTCGCCAGACCAAAGTCGAGTATCTTTACTCGTCCATCGTTCGTGATGAAGATGTTGTCGGGTTTCAGATCGCGGTGGATGATCCCTTTCTCGTGCGCTGCAGCCAATCCATTAGCGATCTGCAACGCGTAGTCGATCGCTCTCCGCTGGCCCAGCGGAGTGCCACTGATTCGCTTGCGCAGCGTTTCACCTTCGAGTAACTCGGAAACCACGTAAGAAGCGCCGTCGTGCGCGTTGATATCGTGGACCACGAGAATGTTCGGATGGTTCAAAGCCCCAGCGGCGCACGCCTCTTGTTCGAATCGGCGTAGTCGATCATGATCCACTGAAAATGTTGAGGGCAGAACCTTGATAGCGACGTCACGGCCGAGCTGTGTATCCCGAGCCCGATACACTTCTCCCATTCCACCCGCACCAATCTTCAATCGGATTTCGTAACGACCAAGTTTTGTGCCTGGAACAATGCTCATCAAAAGACATTAAGGCAGGCCGATGCGTTTCGCGAGCCCCTCGAAGCGCGGGTCAGAGCGAATCGGATCGAATCTCCGTTCAACCTTCATCCGCATAAGATTCAAATCATAATCTCTGTTCGCCATTTCGAGGAGTTCAAAGGCCTTATCTTTTTCACCCCGAGCGATGTAGATGATTGCGATTTGACCAGTAGACACGTATTGGTTTTTGGATAGTTCTAATAGCTCGTCCAAAGCTTTCTGGGCCTCCTGTTTTCTGCCAGCCACGGCGTAGGCATATGCGAGACCCATCAAACCAGTAGTCCTGCCGTCCGGCAGATTCAGGGCCCTCTTGAATTCGTCAATAGCTTCGTTATACATCCCCTTTTCAACGTAGGCTTGGCCCAACCTGTAATGAGCAAGAATAAAGTTTGGGTCCAACTCAACCGTCTTTTTCAACTGATCCACCGCCTGGTCGAGCTGACCGGACACCCCAAGAATTCGGCCATACCATGCGTTGATGATCAACGAAGTCGGGTCAAGCTCCAACGCTCGTCTGATCTCAGCCAATGCCTCTGAGAGCCTGCCGGGGAGCGTAGACAAGAAGATTGCGTACCAATGGTGAGCGATTGGGTAGTTAGGGTTGAGCTCGATCGCGCGTTTGAACTCCCTTTCGGCGCTCACCCAATCTCGATCATAGAAGTAACGAACGTGGGCCAAGGAAACGTGGGGTTCTGCGAGCGACTCATCGATCTGAATCGCCTTGAGGGCAGCAGCTTTTGCCTTTGGTAGAGATTCGCTTGGTCGCATGTCACCGCCGGCTTCCGGTCCGCCTAGTAGTGCGTACGTGTCCGCCAAACCGGCGTATGCAAGTGCGAAGCTCGGATCGCGTTGAATCGCCTGTTCGTAAAACTCAACTGATTTGTGCAGCGCCGGCGCCGTTCGCTTGTTCCAATAGAACCTTCCTTTCATGTAAAGCTGATAAGCTTCATTGCTCTCGGTATAGTGTTTAGTTAGCGCTGTCTCGCGGCCCGAAACTCTCAGCTGGAGTTTATCGACGATTTCTTTGGCCATTTCTCTCTGCGTCTGAAGCAGCTCCGAAGCTTTCCTCTCGTATTGTTCACCCCAAAGCAATTTGTTGTGGCGAACATCAACCAGCTCAGCACTAATGGTGAGGTTCTCGCCGCGTTGGACGATCCGACCGGATAACACCGCGCTTACACCAAGCTCACTACCGATCTTAATCGGATCAATCTCTTGGTTCTTGTACGCAAGGACCGAACTCGTGGGGCTGACTTTTAAGTTGGGTAACTGCGATAGTCGATAGATAAGCGATTCTGCTAAGCCATCCGAAAGATACTCAGCGTCAGGATCCACGGTTCTGTTCTGGAAAGGCAATACGGCGATTGATTCAATCGCTACTTCGCTATTACGTGCATTGACGTAAAGACCAATGCCGACAATGGCGACAACCAGAACCAGCGCACCCATCGCCACGGCCATTTTGTGTTGCTTGATTCCTGAAACGATGTATTCCGCACTTGATGCATGTGGTTCGACCGTTGGCGATGTAAGTGTAGCCCTTGTTCCTGAGGCAGTTCGGATCGAACTACCCGACTCGGGAGGGGCAGTACGATCGATTTGTGCATCGAATTCCAGCTTGCGCTTTAACGTCCGTAGATCTATCAAGAGATCCTTTGCAGTCTGATATCGCTCTTCACGATCTTTCGTGAGTGCTTTGGTCACAATGCGTTCTAATTCAGCCGGCATGTCCGATACGTAGTGCGTGAGCGGAACAGGTTCCTTTTGCAAGACGAGGGAAAGAGAGTCAGTAGGGGTGTCACCGACGAACGGGCCTTTTCCCACAATCATCTCGTAAAGTACAACTCCGAGACTCCAGAGGTCCGTTCGCGAATCGACGTCGATTCCTTTCGCCTGCTCAGGTGACATGTAATTCGCCGTACCCATCACCATTCCGGCGCCCGTATTTACCATCGCCCTGGTCGGCGCCTCGGCATCACGAATAAAACCCGCTGGCTCGGCGAGTTTCGCGAGACCAAAATCAAGCACCTTCACGTATCCATCACGTCGGACCATGATGTTCTCGGGCTTGATGTCGCGGTGAATAATTCCGGCTGTGTGAGCGGCGGCCAAAGCGCTCGCTGTTTGAATCGCTATCTCGAGAATTTCACTTAGATTTAGCGTCCCACTGTTAATTCGCTGCCGCACTGTATCGCCGTCGATAAACTCCGTAGCTATGAACCTCGTACCTGACGTACTTCCGATCTCATGAATCGTGAGGATGTGTGGATGATTCAAAGCGGATGCAGCCTGCGCTTCCTGAATAAAGCGTCGTAACCGTTGCTCATTCGCGGCTAAGCCAACAGGAATGATCTTGACGGCGATAGTCCGGTTCAATTCAGTATCCAACGCGAGGTACACTTCACCCATCCCGCCTTCACCGAGTTTCGAGCGGATTTCATAGCGACCGAGTCGTGTTCCGGTTGTTAGAGTCACGGCTTTAGCTCCGCAGTCCAATTCAGCACCACCGTGGTCGGCGTAGCCGGCATTTCGTCGGCGGCTGAGACCACGAGGAAGCGCTGGCCATCGGCACTTACAGCATACTCGTTGCGACCGCGGGCAATCCCTTCAGGAGGAAATGGAACTTCGAACAACTCTTTGGGGACTCCTGCCTCAAGAGTTGAGCCATTCTCCTTCACTTCTACTGCCATCAGCTTCCTGTTGGGCGACAGGTAGAACAATTCTTTCCCGTCGCGACGCCATTGAGGTTGTGTTCCGCCATTGATTGACACTAGCCACTTGCCTCCAGACGCGGGGAAGCTCAAAACATATACCTGCTGTATACCTGTTTCGTTCGAAGTGTAGACAATCCATCTCCCGTCCGGCGAGAATCTACCGTGACTCTCGTCGAACGGAGTCTGCAAAACCGTGAATGCTTTTTGCTCCCCTGATAATGGTAAGACCCACAGATCCCAACCCGTTTTTGTATCCTGCGACTGATAGAGCAGGAATCGACCGTCTGCCGACGAGTCGTTTGCAAGTACTCTGTGGTCGGATCTGATGAGAGGTTCGGCGTTCCCCGCGCCACTCGCGGCCTTCTGATAGATGTTCAACGAGTCCCCATTAAAAAGCACCCGAGTTCCGTTCCCACCCTACCCAGTCCTTTCGAAATCTATTTGCCCCAAGCAGCAACGCTTTGGTCGTTGTGTTGTTCGATGTCAAACCACTCAACGCCTTTAAAGCAAAAGACACATCTCGTGTCGATTGAAATCTTTGGTCTGCACTCTTTTCTAGACAGTGCATCACAATGCGCTCGAGCGTGGGATTGACGTCATTATTTAATTGACACAATTCCGGTGGATCTTCTTTCAAAATCGCGCTCAAAGTGTCGGCAGCGGATGGACCATGAAAAGCTCGCCGCCCCGAAAGCATTTCGTAAAGAATCGCCCCAAACGAAAAAATATCAGAGCGATGATCTATGGTTTCGCCACGCACTTGCTCGGGCGACATGTAACCCACCGTGCCCATCACTACGCCCGGGTCCGTATCTGCGCGGCGTGTTGGTATATCTGTTTGACCTTGAATGCCGTCGTCGTGTGTCAGTTTGGCGAGACCGAAGTCGAGGATCTTCACGCGACCATCATTGGTGATGAAGATGTTGTCGGGTTTCAAATCACGATGGATGATTCCCTTCACGTGCGCTGCGGCCAATCCATTGGCGATCTGCAGCGCATAGTCGATTGCGCGACGTTGTGATAACGGAGATCCGCTGATCAGCTTGCGAAGTGTCCCGCCTTCTAATAACTCTGACACAACATACGGTGAGCCATTGTGTGCACCGATATCGTGGACTACGAGGATGTTCGGATGATTCAGAGCGCCAGCAGCATAGGCCTCCTGCTTAAAGCGAGACACTCGATCTCTGTTATCTGTCAAGCTTGAAGAAATAACCTTCACCGCCACATCACGGCCAAGTTCCGTGTCCCGGGCGCGATACACCTCTCCCATTCCGCCGGCGCCAATCTTCGAACGGATTTCATAGCGACCAAGCTTTGTACCGGCAGGGAGAGTCATCGTCACTTGGAGAGCGCCAACTTCTGGGGTTGGCCCGTGCTGTGTTGAGAGTAAGCGGCGACGGGTACCGCATTTCGAAACGTGGTCGTGCGGTTGAGGATTCTATACGACTTATCGGAGATGCGGCTAGAAATTGGGTGGGACCCCGGCATACGGCACACATTTAGTCGTGCGTCTAGCCCCGACGCAACTAAAACCGGAATTCACGTTCCTTTAGTTTTCTAATCCCGTTGAGGATCCCCCATCAATCTAATTGCCTTTACTTAGTGGCATAGCGCATGCCATCGGCAATGGCGCTCCTTGTCATTTTTAAGAGAGGTTTACTCGATTGCCTAACGATCTCCACAAGCGGGGACTTACCCGGGCGCGTCATCGAGATCCTGCTGTACGAGATCCATTCTGGAACTGGTCAAACAGTGTCCGAGCATTGATCACTTTTTTCGCGATTGTATTGGTCGCGCACGTCAGTCACGGTCAGACCCGGTCCTGGACCGCTCAAAATCTTCTCCCTGAAAACGCGTCGTTCTCTGAGGCCGATCTTGCTGAGTTGCAGCTGGGCGAGCCAATAGCAACGCGGTTGACGCCGCGGCACAAAGAGGAGGTGGCTGTTTACGGAGTCGTACGCGTGCAAGCACCGCCTGAAGTGTTTCTCCAATCTTTCCTGGACACGCTTGCGACCAAGAGTAACCCCGCTATCCTTGAGATCGGACGATTCAGCAGCCTGCCGACGTTCGACGATTTGAAAACGCTAACGCTGGAGACTGGTGATATTGAAGATCTCAAGAAGTGCGTGGTCGGAAACTGTGAGTTGAAGCTTTCGGCAGAAATGATCGATCGGTTTCAGAAAAGTGTCGACTGGGAATCGTCAGACTACGCAGCCCAGGCAACCAAAGTATACAAATTAATGCTGTTGGACTATGTACGGGATTATCTCAACCGGGGGGATCGGGCGCTGATTGAATACACTGACAAGCCGAAGACAGTTAGTCTTCTCGATGGGCAGAGGGCCTTACTTGAGTCTTTACCAATCGCCGTCGCTGAAGCCGGTCAAAATGGACTAGTGCCGATCGAAAACACGATTGTTTGGTCGAAGATCAAATTCGGTCTGAAGCCCGTCCTTGCGATTAACCATACCTTGATCTTCAAGAGTCAGCAGAAAGTCGGTCCACAGATTCTGGTTCTCTCTAAGCAGATCTACGCGAACCACTATTTTGATGCTTCGATTGCGCTAACAGGCCTCACAAGAAACCTGTCAGGTAGCGATGAATACTATCTGTTTTACGAGAATCATTCGCTTGCGGATGGCCTGCGGGGTCTATTCACCGGCATAAAGCGCAGGCTTATCGAGCACGAAGCAGTAGGTGGTTTGAGGACAGTAATGCAACAAACGAAGATCAGACTGGAGGCACGGGCGCTCAATCAGAGCGGAAGTGGACTATCAGAAGAGCCATCGTCAGGTCTGATCAGGCTGAGAGTTCCACGTAAACAACTACTCTTGCTAGTAATTTGCCTCACTGCACTAGCAATGCTTGCTCTCGCTGGCTATCAACGAAAGACGAACACCCCACTAGTTAAGACCTTCCGAAAGACACAACATGCTAGGTAATGGCGACGTTTGGTTGTGGAGCTGTTGAATTCGTCGGTGCTGAGTCTGGCGCCGCGTAATAGAGAATGCGATTGCAGTTGTCGCAAGTGATGACTTCATTTCCACGTCGCACTTCTGCCATCACCTGCGGCCGCAAAGCCATGAAGCACGCGGTGCAAGCGCCGTTGCGAGCTTCGGCAACCGCAACGCCGTCGCGAATACGCGCTTTGATTCGGGCGTAGAGACCGCTCATGGGCTTCGGTAAACTTGCGAAGAGTTGATCTCTCTCAGCACGGGCTGTCGAAAGCTCCTCTGATTGTTTACCTGTTTCGGAGTCAAACGCGCTGAGCCGCGCCTCGCGATCCGAATTGAGACTGGCGATCTGGTCAGCTCTTTCGTTCAAAGACGCTTCGGCCTGTTCAAGACTTTCCAGCTGCTCAAGAATCTGTGTTTCCAGCGCTGAGATCTGTTTCCGCGCAGCGTCGGCTTCGCGAATCGCCGCGGTGTACTCTTCCTGCTTCTTTGACGACATCAAATTCCGCTCAGCTCGCTCCGCTCTTCCCTTCTGCTCAACGACGTCATTCTCTAAACGGGCCCGTGTATGTTTGGCCTCATCACGTCGGTTCTCAAGGGCTCTAATTTCAAAGGCGCGCTGATCGAATTCTCTCTCGATCTCTGCGCGCCTTTCGGGTATCGCTTCTAGGTCTTTTTCCAGTGTTCGTATTCGGGTATCCAGGTTCTGTAAAGCGACTAACTGCTGCAATTCCGCTTTCACTCTTTATGCACTCCTCAAAAGATCAGGGCTGTTTATGACGACTTTCATCGTTTCGGATCATCACACAACAGGAGCATCCAGCGCAAGATCAGGGCAGGAGCAGGAGGCAGGAGCAGGAAGAGACAGGGCAGGAAGTATTGCAACTTCCTGCTCCTGCCGACTGCCTCCTGCTCCTGTCTATTACCCTGCTTGTTTCGAGCAACGTGTTGGAAGCAATCTAGATGGGACCAACCGTAGTCCATACGATCCTGGCTCGCGGAGTGATGATTCGCGGAGTAATTACGCGTGGAGTCATAATTCGCGGAGTGACGACTCGCGGGTGCGAGATATTGATGGACGGTATTTCAATGGCTGGAATCTCGATCGCCGGAATATCAATGGCCGGAACGGTAATATCAACGTCTGGGATCGCCGGAAACTGGATTCTTGGAATAGCGATCGTGCGCCCAAGCGTCGGACGAGTGATGGTGCGGAAAGTGGCCTCGCCTGCCTTCGGCGTGACGCTGAGCGTTAGTTGCGACTTGTTGCGAACGATCGTCAAAGTGACGGCGCCTTCTTTCTTTCGATTTACGATGTCTGAGATGTCGCCTGTACCATCGACTTTCTCGCCATCAACTGCTGTTATCACATCACCCGCCTTTACTCCGGCTTTCGCAGCTGGACCATCCTCAGTGACAGAGGTCACGAGCACGCCACGTCCATCGGCGATGCCAAAGTAGTCGGCAAGCTGTTTGGTCAGCTCGGTTGTTGTGACGCCGATCCGACGCCTGTGACCAAGCGCTTGGAGCAGCGGAGTGTATTCTTCGCCCATATTGCCTTCCCAGCGAAATACCTTCGGATCGATATTACTGAACAGCTCTGTATTGCTGAATGCATTCTTGCGGCGGGCGATTGTCGCGGTCAGTTCCTGTTCCGCACCGCCACGACTAATGGCGACGCGAACATTTTGATCCGGAGCAACTTCCGAAATCAGACGGTTGAGCTTGCGAACGCTCGTAACATTTTCTCCGTCGAATCGGAGAATCACATCGTCTTTTCGAATCCCTGCTTTTTCAGCAGGACTATCTTTGACTACTTGCGTGACGCCAACGCCGCGGACCTGGGTTAGACCGTAGCGACCCATGTTGTCACGACTGATGTCCTCAGCGCTTACGCCCAAAAATCCGGAGCCATCTACGAAAAACGAGAAGACGTTTGTATCGGGTTCGCTCGGCAGTGCCGGGGTAGGCTGCTGAGCCATGACCAGGCCAGCCGTTAAAACGATAATGGCCAGGAGAGCAGGAGCGTATTTAGTTTTCATGCGGAATATCCTCCGGAAGATTTTGCCCTTTACACGTCACGGCGATGATGAGGTTCCAAAGAATCTCGGCCAGACGGCAAATCTCTTGTCTTTTACAGCGGCGCGGAAGTTAACGGCCTGAATAGAAAACACCGCCGAGCCTGGTTTCATGCTGTGGCAGCAAGAGATTTGTAGATTTCCTTTTGACCGCTCAGTTCGAGCGCGAGTTTTCGTTCGGAATGGGCAAGATCAAGGTGGGCAGCAGCCTCTGAAACAGCGAGGAAACGGTGAACATCATCAGTCCCCGGAAACATTGCCTGACCGACATCCCAGGCCGTGGCGCCGTTCTTTCCGACCAGCCGTAAGACCAACTCCTGCCGTTCGCGAATCGCACGAAAATAGCGATTGAAAAGTTCTTCGTAATCGCTGACGGGGTCGCCGTGCCCGCCATAGACAAGAGTGGGCGCGAACGTTCGGAGCCGCGCTAGACTGACGAGGTACTCAGCGAGCGAAGGAAAGCGTTTTGCGGGATCTATCGGATCCGGTGAAAGAACCGGATTGGGAGTTATTCTCTTTAAAACGCAATCGCCGGCGATCACCGTGCGATCAGCCTCGCGAACAAAGGAGCACGATCCAGGAGTATGTCCCGGCGTGTGAACGATTCGTAGAGCGCCCGACTCAAACTCGAGCTCAGCGTCGTCCCACAGTGGTCCATATTCGTGATCGGCAAACGAATCTGCATATTGCCGTACGCCTTCGTACATGCGTCGCATCGCCTTAATCTCACTATCCGGGACTCCGGCGCGGACGAGCAGTGAACGATGTTCTTCGTACTCAAGACGGCTATGGCGGTGTCCCGTCTCCCATTCGTGAACGAGCACCTCCGCGTTCTTAGCCTCATCGCGCAACGACTTTGCGAGTCCACAATGATCTTCGTGAGCGTGAGTGAGAACGATGCGACGTAGATCCGAAACAAGAAATCCCGCGGCGCGCAATCCTGCACGAAGCGCAGCGATGGCTTCCTTTGTTTTTGGACCAGTGTCGATGAGAGTGAGCGGCTCTTCAGCGATCAGGTAGACGTTTACCGGTCCGATGTAGAAGGGTGTGGGAAGTGAAATGGGAATGATGCGCATTCTTTTACGAGCGATTGAACAGTAATCTGAGATTTGACGATCTCAGATTTGGAATTTGAGATCCCAGATTTGAGATCTCTAATACGCGCAGGTTCTATCTATTTCCTCACATGGAGTTTCCTCACGATGAAGTACAAAAACTTCGAAGATCTTCCGGTCTGGCAAGACGCAATCGAGCTTGCTGTAAAGGTTCGCCGATTTGAAATCTGAGATTTCAGATCTGATATCGAGAGCGATCAGTGTTTCCCGTCAACTTCGCGCATGGTTGGATTCGCTTCAAAACAGTGACATTCGAGGACAACGGTATCTGACAGATAAAAGTAGACGCGCCGACGAAAGACGTCGCGATCGTGAGGCTTTTTTCAAAGAGCTGGCGGAAATGCGCAATAGGAAAACATGATCGTCAAGGCAATCGATTCACGCTTTGTTCCTGTGTGATGCTGATGTTCATAGTGGCCGAGAGCGTTCAGTTCCTTGACCGTGAGATTTACGAGATCGAAGATCTCTAGTTGGGATCTCAGAGTCCAAATCTCAAATTTCAGATCTCATATCTGAAATCCACTCCGCCCCACTAATACACCCACTTGTTCTTTTCAATCATCGCATCAGCAATTCGCTGCCGTGCGGCGATTGTGTTCATCGGTTGCAGCTTCGTGAAGCGTCGCAGGGCTGCCAACAGGGTTCGCAGTTCATCGCCTTCCGCCATGCCCGAGAGCGTGTTCTTAGCACGGGCCTCGATGCGCTCCACTGCGTCGTTGCAAAACACGCGGGTCATATCGAGATAGCGTTCACTCGCAGTCTCACCTTTGGCAGCGACCAGCTTCCGCGCGCGCAGAATCGACGTCTCCATCGCATAGACATCCATAATGATGTCAGCAATGCCCATCAGTATTTCCTGCTGATCTCCGAGCTTCAGCATGTACTTCTGGGCGGCAGTGCCGAGCGTCATCAACGCCACTTTCTTCGCGTTGGTGGTGAGCTTTTGCTCCGCGGCGAGCAACGAATCGTCATCGTCAAAACCTGACATCTGCGGCGATAAGACTTCATCCATCAACGCCTGGGCCGCCGGCAGCAGAGCGAGCCGGCCACTCATCGCATTCTTCATCAACCGTCCTGGAATTAGCATTCGATTGATTTCGTTTGTTCCCTCAAATATTCGATTGATGCGCGAATCACGATATGCACGTTCCGCCGGGTAGTCGGCTGAATAACCGTAACCGCCGTAAATTTGAACCATCTCGTCAACGACATAGTCACAGTATTCCGACAGTGCCACTTTTATGATCGAGCACTCCGCTGCATACTCTTCGATCGCGCGCAGCCGTGCATCAGGGTCCTTGGAATCCACCGCGCCGACACCTGCTTCAATCATTCCAAGCGTGCGGTAGATCATCGATTCGCCTACCCACGTGCGGATCGCCTGCTCACCAAGCTTCGACTTAATGGCGCCGAAGTTTGATATCGACTTGCCGAATTGTTGCCGTTCATTCGCATAGCGGACTGATTCGTTGACCATGAGCTTCATGCCGCCAACGCACATCGCCCCAAGCTTGAATCGGCCAATATTCAAAATATTGAAAGCGATCTTGTGTCCCTTACCGACTTCACCGAGCAGGTTCTCAACGGGCGTTCGAACATCGGAGAGGACTAACGCCGTGGTGCTCGAGCCTTTGATTCCCATTTTGTGTTCTTCAGCGCCGGAAGTTAGACCCGGTTGTCGTTCGACAATAAACGCGCTGAACTTGTCACCATCAACCTTCGCAAAGACGATGAATATGTCAGCGAAGCCGCCATTAGTGATCCACATCTTCTCGCCGTTGATAATGTATTCCTTGCCATCATCACTGAGTTTTGCAGTGGCCTTACCAGACATTGCGTCTGAGCCGGCACCCGCTTCAGTCAGCGCATAGGCAGTGACAAGTTCACCGGCGGCAATCCGCGGCAGGTACTTTTGCTTCGCTGTTTCGGTTGCGAAGTAAACAATCGGCAAGAGACCGATACCACTTTCAGCACCGAGTGTTGTCGCGAATGACGCGGAACGTCCGATGTTTTCGCCGATGAGAGCGCCGCTGGTTTGATCGAGGCCGAGTCCGCCGTATTCCTCCGGGATGTTCGCGCCAATGAGGCCGAGCTCGGCGGCTTTGCCGATAAGTTCACGCGAAAGTTTCCAATCGTGCTTTTCCAGCTCGTCGATCCGTGGATTGACTTCGTTGTCGACAAACTGCCGCGTCGTCTCAGCAATCATCCGGTGTTCTTCTGTGAAGTCTTCGGGGGTGAAGATCTCTTCCGGCGTACGCTCTTCGATCAGAAACGCACCACCCTTAATTATCTTTCTTTCTTCGGCTACGGCTGACATTTGCATCTCTCCTTCAATACAAAGAATTCTACTCCGGCACCTGCGTCTTTATTTGTTCTGGCATTAACGCACGCGTTTCCGGATAGGCCTCAAGAATACGCATTAAATCCAATTCATCCTTTTTTAGACCACCGATCAAACACCAGGAGCCGTGCCGGTTTAGGATATCGATCAGGATAGCGAAATCACTGCTTCCGCCATTTGTAACTGCTTCGAATACTTCCGACTCGGTCATAGAACTAGACTCTCTCAAAAATTCCGGCAGCGCCCATGCCGCCACCAACGCACATGGTCACCATTCCGTAACGACCGTTGCGTCGTTCCAACTCCCGGAGAATACTCGCGGTAAGTTTCGCCCCGGTACATCCGAGTGGATGGCCCAACGCGATCGCGCCACCATTCACATTAACTTTATCTGGATCGAGGCCCAGGGTTTTTATCACCGCCAAAGTCTGCGCCGCGAAAGCTTCATTCAACTCAATCACATCGATCTCTTCAAGCTTGAGCCCGGCGAGTTTCAGCGCTTTCGGAATTGCGAACACTGGACCAATTCCCATCTCCTCAGGCGGGCATCCGGCAGTTGCGTAAGCGACAAACCGGGCCAGCGGTTTCGCACCCAAATCCTTCGCGCGCCCCCCAGACATCACAATAGCTGCGGCTGCACCGTCAGACATCTGCGAAGCATTCCCGGCAGTGATCGTACCCTTCATGTGAAATGCGGGCTTAAGTTTAGCCAGGCCTTCAGCACTAGTATCACGACGAACTCCCTCGTCTTTCACGAACACTACTTCACGTCGTTGTTTCTTCCCGCGCTCATCCAACTCTTCCAAAGTTACATTCAAAGCAACCGTTTCGTCTTTAAACTTGTCGGCATCGAGCGCAGCAGCAGCACGTTGATGGGAGCGGAGCGCAAACTCGTCCTGCTGCTCACGCGTCACTTCGTACTTACGCGCAACATTCTCCGTTGCTAATCCCATATTGAGATAGAAGTCAGGATAGTGCTCAACCAAGTAAGGATTCGGTCGGATAATGTGTCCGCCCATCGGAATCATTGACATCGTTTCCAATCCACCAGCTACGATCGTTTCAGCGCCACCACTGCGAATACGGTCCGCAGCCATCGCGATCGACTGCAAGCCCGATGAACAGAAACGGTTGATAGTCATCGCGCTGGTTTCGACTGGCAATCCAGCGCGAATCGCAGCAGCGCGCGCGACGTTCATGCCCTGTTCGGCTTCAGGCATCGCGCAGCCCATGATGACGTCTTCGATCTCGTTCATCTCGAGACCAGGCACGCGATCGATTGCTTCCTTGATAACGACGGCCCCCATCTCGTCAGGACGCGTGGTCCTCAACGTTCCCTTTGGCGCTTTGCCAACAGCCGTGCGAACTGCGGATACGATTACTGCGTCTCTCATTTTCTTGCCTCACTGAACTTTGCTCTTTGAACTTTGTGCTTGGTAATGACCACGGACGACGGACAACTGACAAAGAACAAAGCACCAAGTTCAAATTACTACTAATTCCTCAACGGTTTTCCTGTTTTCAACATGTGCGCCATGCGTTCCTGAGTTTTCCGTTTTCCGATCAACGAAAGAAACGCTTCGCGCTCCAGATCCAGAAGGTATTGCTCCGACACTCGAGTCGGATGATTAAGATCGCCGCCCGTCAGAATTCGCGCGAGCTGCACTCCAATCTCCGCATCATGATCTGAAATGTAACCCGCACGCTTCATCTGATGAATGCCAAGCTTCAGTGTAGCAAGGGCTGGATTACCGAGAGCCAGGATGTCCGTCCGCTGTTGCGGCGCGACGTAACCGCTCGCTGCTAATCCGAGCACTTCCTTCTTGGCGTCAGCTATTAGCCGATCTGTATTCATCGAAACGGCATCATCAGTCGAGAGAAAACCTAACGAACGCGCCTCCTCGGCTGAGGTTGCAACCTTCGCCAACGCAATCGTCTCAAAGGCGTGCTTCACAAATGGAAATGGATCTGCATCGTCGGCGCCTTTAGGAATAGCGTCGAGAGCACGCACCAGCATCTCTTTCGTACCGCCACCCGCCGGGATAATGCCGACACCAACTTCCACCAAACCAATATATGTCTCGGCCGCTGCTCGGACGCGATCGGCATGCAACACCATCTCACAACCACCGCCGAACACCATCTGGAACGGGGCAACAACAACCGGCTTAGGCGAATAACGCAAACTCATTGTTGCGTTTTGAAAAACCCGCCCCATCATGTCCAGCTCTTCCCAGTTCTCCTCCTGGGCTTCCATCAACATCAACATGATGTTGGCGCCAACACAGAAGTTTGGTCCTTGATTACCGACGACCAAGCCGACGAAGTTTCTCTCCACCTCACCGAGCGCAAACTTCAACATCTGTAAAGTATCGCCGCCGATAGCATTCATCTTGGAATGAAATTCCAAACACGCCACGCCGTCGCCGATATCGATCAACGACGCGCCCGGATTCTTCTTGATTACTCCGGTCCGGTCTTTTACTGACTTAAGAACAATTACGCCCGGCGAGTCAGCGAGCGGTACGTACTTGCCGGCAGCAAAGTCGAAATAGGACTGTTGACCGTTTTCCTTTTTGTAGAAAGAGGTCGCACCGTTCGCCAGCATGCGATCGACGTTTTCAGGAACTGTTACGCCTTCCTCCTTCATCCGCGCCACAGACTTTTCGACGCCGATAGCATCCCAAACCTCAAACGGGCCCAACTCCCAACCAAAGCCCCAACGCATTGCCCTGTCTACTTCGACGACCGTGTCAGCAATTTCAGGGATGCGCTTCGCGGCGTAGGTCAATGTTCGCGACAGAGTTTTCCACAGAAAAGCTCCAACACGATCTTTGCCCCACGCAAGAGCCTTAATTCGCTCTCCGACTTCCTCAATGTTCTTCGCCATATCGAGCGAAGGCAGCTTCACTTTTTGAGAAGGTCGATAGTCAAGAGTTACGGTATCGAGCGTCCAGATCTCGCGCTTGTCACCTTCGCCCTTCTGCTTTTTGTAGAAGCCTCCCTTGGTCTTGTTGCCGAGCATGTTGCGTTCGACCATTTTTGTCAGAACATCGGGCGCAACAAACATCGACCGCTCTTCATCATCAGGGAGCGCTTCGTAAAGATTGCGTATCACGTGTGCAAAGACATCGAGTCCGACGATATCAAAAGTTCTAAACGTTGCACTCTTGGCCCGACCGACCGCTGGCCCTGTAATCTTGTCGACCTCTTCGATCGAATAACCATCGTCAAGCATTGTCTTGATGGTGTAGAGCGCGCCGAATGTACCGATGCGATTAGCGATAAAGTTTGGCCGATCCTTAGCCGGTACGACGCCTTTGCCGAGTCGCTCGTCGAGAAAACCAAAGATAAAGCACGACACTTCCGGCTTGGTCCATTCAGTTCGAATGATTTCGACTAGATGTAGATATCGCGGTGGATTAAAGAAGTGCACGCCGAGAAAGTGCTGACGAAAGTCTTCGGAACGTCCTTCGGCCAGGAGATGAATCGGAATGCCACTCGTGTTGGAAGCGACGATCGATCCGAGTTTACGATGCTGGTCGACTCGTTCATATAGCGATCTTTTGATCTCGAGATTTTCGACGACAGCCTCGATGATCAGATCGCACTCTTTAAGTTTCGGTAGGTCGTCGTCGAAGTTGCCGACGCTGACGAGCGAGGTTAGTTCTGGCTTAAAGAACGCGGCGGGCTTTGCGCTCTTTGCGGCATCAAGACCACTCCGTGCAATTCGGTTTTTGACTACACTCGATTGAAGATCTAACCCGCGCTCCTGTTCCTCGGCCGTCAACTCACGCGGTGAAATATCGAGCAGGAGGGTAGGTATTCCGGCGTTCGCTAGATGAGCGGCGATCTGCGCTCCCATTGTGCCGGCGCCGAGGACGGCGGCTTTTTGTATTCGCTGCATTGGTCTCGAAGTTCGTTGTTGGTTGTCAGTTTTCTGTTGACTATCGGGAGGGGGATCTTTCCTCAGTACTGTTTGCGACATCGCTTCGCCTCCATTTAGTACCTGGTTTGTTGCGCTTAGCGAAGCGCCAATCCGCGAGGCTGAATCATACTGAATGAGCGCTCATTCAGCAAGCCTTTCCAGTCCATATTTCTTGCGGCTGTGGCCAATCAATTTCGCCGGCCCATCTCGAAATCAGACCCGCTGTTTTCCAAGAGCTGATAAGGGTCTCTCCGGCGTCGAATTACAGGCAGGAACTCGTCACTGTCTCAGGAGGGTTGCTGCCACGAGGACTGCTTGAGGAACACGCAATCAGCTACGGAGCACTGCAACGAAGAAAAAAGGAGCGCGCAGCCCTCGCCTGGAGCTTGAATGATTACTACGCGTTCACTTCCCCGAATACGCTAAGCCTCATTCGGCGCAGGAGTTATAGGTGTCCCGGATTCTGGCAAGAGCTGTCTGGCGCGGTCCACATCTGGAAACCCCGCAGCTACCTAATGACACGAGAGTCCCAATGGAGAACTAAATAACTACCAGGACATCCGCCAGAGGAGAAAGGCAGAGCCAAGCATCAGCACTTCGACGCACGCTAAAAGTCCTATGAGAAGCGGCGTAGCTATAACAAGTTCTAGTCCGGGTAAGAAAACTAACTTTCCTCCATTGAACCACAACGCCGCAAGCCCAATAATAGCGATCAGAGACAGCATGGCCATTAGGAGTATTAGAGTAATGACAGCCGTCTTCATTTACGCCTCACCTCCTTGTTCAGGTGAAGTCTCACGTCACGCGATGTCATATCTAGTCTTGCATGTGTTATTGGCTTTCGCAATCACACCTTGCGACGACTTCACTTACGACCGAACCCACAGAAAAAAGGACCCGACTCGTATTCGCGCAGCTAAAAAGTTCGCATGAGTAACAAGCGTCCCGTTGGTGTTATCGCCCTCGTCGCACTCTTCCTCGTCGGCAGCTGCGCGAGCTTCATTTCGGCAGTCTCGCTTTTGTTTCCCGGGAGCTTTCTGGAGCCGCTCTGGCAACTCAATCCAAGAGCCCGGGAAGGCTTCAACCACATCGGAGGGTGGGCCATAGTGCTCATGCTTGTTGTTTGTGTAGCCTGCAGTTTTACGGCGGCAAGTTTGTGGCGAGGACGACGATTGGGCTATTGGTTGGCGATACTTATGCTAGTCATAAACCTCATTGGCAATGTAATCAATGTGACAACTGGAACGGAGCCGAGAGCAATCATTGGCATTCCTGTCGTCTTACTAATCCTCGCTTACCTGCTGCGAGAGAAAACAAGAAACAGCTTTCATTAACTCTACTGCTGCGCTATTCAATCGCCTCAGTAGTTCGTCAAGATGTCTTCCGCCTTAAAGCCCATCTTTTGTAGTCGGTCTCTCGTCTGTTGGATCATCTCGAGTGAGCCGCAAACGAGCGCCACCGGCGATCTAAGCTCCGGTAGCACGTGGTCCAGCAGCGATTGCACGTAACCGGTTGGGCCAGACCAGTCGTGGCCGTCGGGTAGTGAGATCACTTGCCGCAACTCCACGCCCGCATCCTCCCAACTCTGGGTTTCGTCGCGATAGCAAAAATCATCAGGGGTGCGGGCACCGTACAAAACTATGAGCTGCCCAAAGTCACTCGTCCTGCGCAGCACGTGCCGCAAGGCTGAACGGAGCGGTGCTACGCCAGTACCCATCGCCACGAATACAAGATCCCTTCCCCTCTGCGCCCCAAGCGAGAACCCGTGTCCGGCGATTCCCGTGAGCTCGATCGTTTCTCCTTCACTCATGTCGAAGATGATATTGCTTGCGCCGATCTTCTTTTTCACCAGCACTTCAAGCTCCGGATCTTCAGGCGCACTCGCGAACGCAAAATAAGCGGGTGCCTCGTTTGCGACGCGTAGGATCGCAACCTGACCGGGAAGAAACGAAATTTCACCTGGCTCGGCGAGTCGCAGATCAAATGACTTGATATCACGCGCCTCCTGACGGACAGACGTGATCACGAGCTGCTTTGCGAGATTCGTTTCCATCGATGCAACTCAGTGTAGCAAATAGGCCAGACCTATTCGCCAGACGTGTAAAAACAATGCAACGTGCAAAACATCAGCACTCATCTTCGCTGACATGACCCAATCTCCGACAATTTGCAGGTTCGGAAGGGCGGTTTACCCCCGCTCAAGATCCATAAACCCTCACCTTCATTTCCAGCGTTCAAGGTCCAATTGTAGGGTGGTTGTTATGATTCGCTTTCACACCCTTCGATTCGCTGTTACAATTTCGCGCGTCTCCTTACAACCTCTGTCCTATAGAGCAACAACAGTATGAATCGCCAGTTCAAAACTTTGCTGTTGGTCTCAGTAACCGCCGTTGTATTTATCACGATCGCGCAAGCACAATCAGGACGACGCCAGACAAGACCCGCCCCAGCGGCTCCCGTTCCAACACCAACGCCCGATCCAACTCCACCGCCAAAACCGGAAGCTAAATCCGATCTCGGCTTTCTCGTCGGTATCGATCGCAACGATGGATTCAACTACCTACCTTTGACTTTTTATTCGACCGCTATGCATGGTTGCGCTGACAGGTTGCGCCACAATTCATCGGCGACGGTCACTACCGCTGATCGGCTCACGCGCGCAGACGCGATCAAGAAAGCCAAGGCAGAGAAAACGACCTACGTCGTCTATCTGAGGTTTACCACCATTTCGATGGCCGACTACTCCAATGAACAAGCCGAGCTTGAGTTCATTGTTTATGCACCAGTGACGGGGAAGGTTGCGACTAGTGGCAGGAGTTACCAGAACGCAAATAGCAAAGGTCCAATCGTCGTGCAACCGCCGCGAGGAGGAACGAACACGATTTATCAGGAGCAGATGTTGCGGCGCGCCGCGGAAGATGCCGCCGATCGCATTCTGAAAGCACTGCACATCGTTTCGGGAAGCGTTTAATCGGTTAAGTCTTTTCAGCGTCTGAATAAAGCTGCTCGATAATGTCGCGATATTTTTCGTCGACCACGCGCCGCTTCACCTTTAACGTCGGCGTCAGCTCCCCACCTTCAATCGTCAATTCTTTTTCAAGTAACGCTATCTTCTTCACCTTCTCGTAGCGCGCGAGGTTACCGGTGAGTTTCTCAATCTGCCGCTCAAAGAGATTGATAATGCGAGGATGCCGGCATAACTCGGCTCGATCTGTGACCTCGATTCCTTTTAGTTTGGTGTAGGCATCGATGTTCTCCCACGCCGGAACGATCAAAGCCGCGGGAAACTTTCTACCGTTTCCGATTAGTACAACCTGATTGACGAAGCGTGATCCTTTAATCGCTTGTTCGATTGGCTGAGGCGATATGTACTTACCACCTGAAGTCTTGAACAATTCCTTCTTACGGTCGGTAATCCGCAGGAATCCATCGGCGTCGATGGTTCCGATGTCTCCCGTCTTAAACCAACCGTCAACAGTGAACACCGCGCGCGTCTCGGCAGGTTTGTTGTAATAGCCGCGCATGATGTTTGGACCACGTACTTCTATCTCTCCGTCTTCGGCGATGCGAATTTGAACGTTGGGAATTGGCTTGCCGACCGTTCCAATTCGATTGTCATCCAACTGACCGGTAGTAATGACCGGCGAAGTTTCCGTTAATCCATAACCCTGCATGATCGGAATACCGGCGCCCAGGTAGATGTAGCCGAGGTCTTCCGGTAGCGCAGCGCCCCCGGAAATCAGCAAACGCATGCGACCACCAAACGCCTCGCGCCAACGTGAAAACACGAGCCGTGACGCCAGTGAATGCTTCAACTTCAACCACAAGGGTACCGGTTGATGCACGACCACTCGCTGCGCATAATTGCGTGCAACGTTTACCGCCCACGAAAGTAGCAGCACGTGCAATCGACTTCCCTGGGCTGCACGTTCGCGAATGCGGGCATAGATCTTCTCGAAGATTCGGGGTACGCCGACGAGTATTGTTGGTCTAACTTCACGCAGGTTTACGCCAAGCGTTTCGATTGCCTCGGCGTAGTAAACAGCCATGCCGTGGAAGAGATACATGTACAGAGCCTGCCGCTCGAACACGTGCGACAAGGGCAACACAGACAGCGCAATATCGTGTTCGCCAAAAGAAAGATGGCCCGAACAGTCGATGAGATTTGAAACCAGATTAGAATGCGTCAGCATGACGCCCTTCGGTTCTCCGGTAGTTCCCGACGTGTAAATGATCGTGGCTAGATCTTCAGGCGAGGCCTCGCGTTCTAAATGATCGTTGAGCTCTGGCTGGTCTAGCTGTATCTGCCGGCCACGCTCTTCAAGTTGAGGCAGAGTGATCCCGTCAGCAGCTGCGACATCAGCCGTATCCAGAAAGACGATTTGTTCCACCTGCGGGCATTGCGGCAGCATGTCTCGTAACTCAACGAACTTGTCATGACTCGCAAGGATCAATACCCGCGCACCCGAGTCGTTGAGAATGTACTGCACTTGGGGGGGCGTCAGCGTGGGGTAGATCGGGACGTCGATCGCGCCCGCGAAAATGCATCCAGCATCGGCGAGGGTCCATTCCACGCGGCTCTCCGAGAGAAGCGCCACGCGGTCGCCATGACGAACGCCGATCGAGTAGAGGCCAGCAGCGATTCGTCTGATTCGCGCAAGCATTTCATCAGACGAGATCGATTGCCACGAACCATCGCGTTTGAAGTTGAGCGCGTCGGGTCGGTTGTGTTTTCGAACGAGCTTCTTGAAGACATCGACCAGCGTCTTCGGCTCATCCGCACTTAAAGGTACGCGCACGATGCCAGGCTGCGGAGATGATTCAACGTGTTCCGCAAGTCGATTCACGCCGCGTTTACTCCGTTGAGAACAATATCGACTACTTGGTCAGCGAGCGGTGCAAGCTTGTAGCGACGCTTCGACAGAATCCAATTCGTGGCCATTTCATCGAGTGCGCCAAAAAGAATCTTTGAGACTACTTTGGAGTTCAAGTCGGCACGGAAAAGGCCGGCACGCTGCCCTTCCTCGAACGTTGTGCGAATCAGCGTCAGGTATTCAGCAAAACCCGCGGCCGAAAACTCTTCCATGAACTTGGTTGAGCCCCGAAGTTCGACCTGAAAGACCACAGCGAGATCGCGATCGGCGCCGAGTCGCTCCAGATGGAGCAATGCGATCTGCCGGAGTTTTTCTCTGGGATCGGAGACGGTGGCAAGTTGTTTCTTTGCCTCTGCAACTGCCTCGTCAACACTTCGATCAAAGATCGAATGTAAGATTTCTTCTTTGCTTTTGAAATAGAGATAGACGGTGCCATCGGCAATACCTGCCTCACGCGCGATGTCGGCGACCTTTGCATTGAAATAACCGTTATGAGCGAAGACGGTGATAGCCGCGCGCAGGATTGCTTCGCGCTTGTCAGCTACGACGGGCTTCGCGGGATTAAGTACCCGAGCCATTCGGTTCTCCGAACTAAGGAATGAGATACGCACTGAATGAACAATCACTCAGTCAGGATCTAGCGTAGGTTTTAGAAATTATTTTGGCAAGAAGCGCCAGGGCAGAAGATGCGTCGGCTTCAGCATTCAACGTAAAAAACACCAGAGTTCCAGCTTCACTGAAAAACGCCAGCTATATATATCGCAAGGTGCTCTGTACTGAATTCTGAACCTTAATAAGCTTGATCACAATGTAACTCGGGCGAGGGCGAGCCACCCTGAACTGCCTGCCATCTTGCAATCGTTGAGTCTTTGGTTCGTGGGGCTAAGGTTTCGTTGGGGTTTCCCGCTCCGAGCGCCAGGGCGCACTCTCACGACGCGCACCCTCCGACACAAGGTCTCTTTCCAGTTGTTCGAGTTCGACGCCTCTAACAAACAGCTCCTGTTTCGCCGTTGCCGTTCGGAGTCCACGCGAATGAAACAAGTTTGAGATGCGATAGTTGATGTCGCTGCGAATCTGGATGTGCCGGCGCGGTTGACTGGTCCAAACCAGCAGGCGAAAGTCGAGTGACGAAATCCCAAACCCAAGAAACTGCACCTTCGGCTCCGGCACTTCCAACACGTTCTCGACGTCACGTGCTGCGTCTAGCAGCGCAGACGTCACAGCATCGATATCGGACTCGTCCGCCACCGACACAAGTATCGGAATCCTTGCGCGTGGATCGCCGTAAGACCAATTCACAACTCGTTGACTAACCAGTTTCGAATTAGGAACGATGATCGCTATGCCGTTGTTTGTGACGACTGTCGTGGTTCTCAGATTGATACTGTGAACGTCGCCTTCGTCATCGCCAATAGTGATTCGATCTCCAATGCGAATCGGACGTTCGAACAAAAGAATGAATCCGGAAGCGATGTCAGCAGCAATGTATTGCAAGCCAAAGCCGATACCCACCGAGAGTGCTGTGAAGACGACTGCTATGGACGTCAGATCAATCGCAAATGTCTGCTTCAGCGAGAGAAGAATGCCGACTGTGATTACGACGTACCTAACAAGCCTGCTGATCGTGTAGCGAAGACCTGGGTCGATGCGTTGTCGTTGGAGCCGCCGTTCAAAAAGCGAAGCACCAGCTCGCGCAAGGGCAAAGGTGAGCGCCAGCACGATAAGGCCAACAGCAAGACTCGCTGCTGACACCGTAATCCGGCCAAATGTGAACGGATATGTTAGGTAGTACCAGATGCGACTAATAACCGTTAGATCATTCTGATAAAACGCAAGCAGGTTTAGGTCGACGTTCATCGTAATGATTTCTTATCACTGTCAAATCGCACGCGTCTATTAACAAGCAAAGTCTTGACATTACTGCAAGACAATCATAAGGTTCCGCGCGCCGTAACAACTTTGGCTGCCGTGCGAGGCCTGGTTAACCCCCGCCTTTGTTTCTTCCGACAATCACGAATTACGCCGACCATGTTCGCCCGATCGGTCAACGTCAGATGGCGGATCTCCTGGTTGAACCGTACAACGAGATTCTGACGAGCAAGAGCAATTTGATCGGAATACCAACGGCAGTGCTCGAGCCTGCGACAATTCCGCCACCAGATCCTGATCGCGGACCAAGTCCGCTGGGCGACGCACTGGGCCATCGTCGCATCCTGCGAACTTCGCCTCTGACTAAGGTTCCGTTCGTCTGCTGCACGAATTGCTGAACGGTATTGTGATATTCTTCGCCCCCGAATGGACGGACTTGGCCTGCTAATTCTTCTGATCGTTGTTGCGGTCATTCTAGCGGCTGCTGTCCTGCCTATCGTCGCCCTTGTTGTAGCCATCCGAACAAGGAGCAAAGTAACAAAGCAGCTCGCCTCATCAGGGCTTGCTGCAACAGGCCAAAGCGATAGTCGCAATTTGCTAGCAGCGATTCAGCGGCTTCAAGAACGAGTGGCAGAACTCGAAGCCGCGGTCATGCCGCCGGGAGAACAACAGCGACCAATCAAACCGCCGACAGTTGGGCCGCCAGTTCCCCCGCCAGTTCGTGAGCCAGTTTATCCAATCGATCAACCTGAGATTCGACCGGGGCCGAGCACACCTGAAGCATCACCGCCACCGATAGTTACAGCGCCAATCTCGGCGCCGCCGTTCACCCGACCGCACATCGATGCCCTACAACTCGAGTCGACGATCGGCCGTCGCTGGTTGGGCTGGGCAGCTGTGGCTTTGATTCTGTTTGCGGCCGCGTTTTTTCTGAAGTATGCCTTCGACAACCGTTGGATCGGTGAACTTGGTCGCGTTTCGATTGGCGTCGCTGCTGGTGTGATTCTCACGGTGCTTGGGTTCAGATATCACCTCCGCGGTTGGCGTGTGTTCTCGCAGATTCTGACAGCCGGCGGCATTGTTCTCCTCTATCTCTCCGCGTATGCAGCATTCGGTTACTACCATCTCGTAACTCAGAAGACCGCGTTCATATATCTGCTTATTCTGGTGTCAGAGGCGGCAGCGTTTGCACTGGTCTATGAAGCTCCCGCAATAGCAATCATGGCGCTGATCGGAGGTTTTCTGTCTCCGATTCTCCTTCATTCCGACGACGATCAATACCGGTCTCTCTTCGGTTACATTTTCGCACTTGATATCGGCGCGCTCGGTTTGTTGAAGCATTGGCCCGGCTTGAGTTCGCTGGCGTTCGCCGGTACGCATTTACTCTTTTGGTTATGGTACGGAGAACGATATCACCCGCAGAAACTGATGGCCGTGATGGTTTTTCAAACCGCGGTCTTCGTTGCGTTCCTGGCCGCTTACGTGGTTCGTCAGATAGTCAACCGCGAAAACGCGACGATTGAAGACCTATTGCTCCTACTGATCAACCCATTCGTCTACTTTGCTACTTCTTATCATCTGCTGAATCCTTCTTATCACGACTGGATGGGTGTGTTTGCGATCGCCATGGCGGTGGTCTATGCAGGCTCAACCAAACTGCTGCTTGATCGATCGGCTGCGAGACGCGGCGAAGCGTTGGTTCTGATTGGTGTCGCGATCACTTTCGTAACGCTCGCGATTCCTATTCAGCTGAGATCGAACTGGATCACAATGGCCTGGGCCGTTGAAGCACTCGTGGTCCTTTGGACGAGTATCCAGACGAACTCAAAGCGACTGCACGGATTGGCGTGGGCGCTGTTCACGCTTGCGCTCGGTAAGGTCGTTGTTTGGGACACTTCCACAATCGCTTGGCGAACAGATTTCACCCCGGTCTTCAATCGTTATTTCCTGTCGTCGTTGTTCGTGATTGGCTGTTTCTTTGGCGCGGCGTGGCTTTATCACCGTTTAGGTGAACATAAAGAGTTCTTTGCTCCGTGGATGAAAATCATTACTGCTGTTATCGGTATCGTCGCACTGTGGTTCTTAATGTCTGTCGAAACGCATAGTTTCTTCGCGACGAGAGCTTATGCATACAAAGAATGGGAAGACATTCGGCGTGAACGTTGGCTGGGACAGATGGCACTCTCGGTCCTGTGGGCGCTTTATGCAGCAGTGCTCGCCACGATCGGATTTATTCGACGGGTCGCCCCCATCCGTTGGGCCGCTTTGATCTTGTTTGGAATCGCCGTCGTCAAAGCAATGATCGTTGACATTGCTTATCTCGAACAACTCTATCGGATCATCGTTTTCTTTGTGTTGGGCGTACTGCTGCTGCTAGTGGCGTGGGCTTATCACCGAGCGTTCTATTCTAAGGAGACAGCGAAATGAAAAGGCTGTATCTGTTAGCTCTGCTGCTCTTCATTATTTCCAGTTTGATCGCAGTGCCTGCCGGAGCTCAAACAGGAACCACCGCGTCGCCCTTCTATGTTGAACTGAACGGAGCAACGGGAACTCCAGGTCTGTACGATCTCGTTGTGCCATTTCACGTGATGGATAAGTCGCGGGAGGATCTGTCGGACCTGCGATTGTTTGATGCGAACGGTCGCGAGATTCCTTACGCGCTACGAGTCAGACGAGACGTCGACGATTCAAGACAGATTAACGCGACGATCTTCAATAGTGTTGTTGTCGGCGGTTCTGCTCATGAAGTGTCTGTAGATCTCGGTGAAGAACATGGTGAACACAATGCGGTGGAGATTCAGACAACCGGATCTAACTTCCGGCGCAGAGTCGTCGTCGAGGGAAGCGATACGCAAACTGAATGGCGCGCACTAAAAACAGGCGACGTCATTTTCAGTTTTAATGCCCAGGACAAGCTGGTGAATTCTAATCGAGTGAGTTATTCGCCGAGCAGGTTTCGTTACCTCCGCATCCGTGTATTCCCTGACGAGCTGAGCGATACCGAAGATCGACCCGACATCACCCAGGTGAACGTGATGATGTCAGTGCGTGAGAAAGGCGAGCTCGTCACGTGGGCTGTAAACGTTCCTTCGTATCAGTTGCTTCGTAATCAGGGTGCGCCGGCGTCTGCGTGGCTGATCGATCTTGGTGCGCGTGTACCAGTCGATCGAGTAGCTTTCGAGTTTATAGATTCATCGTTCTCGAGACCGTTTCAAATCGAGGCAGTTGACGATCAGAACGTGCGGCTCGTTGCGTCGGGCGAGTTAACGCGAAGAGAAGGCGATGACAAGCCGGTCGTAGTCAACTTTGATCATGAAGAGCACACCCGAAAACTCCGATTGTTAGTTACAGACCATAGCAATCCCACGTTACAGTTGATGCGGATTGAGCCGAGTGCGCCTGCACGGCAGTTGGTGTTTGAACTAAAGGAGTCGCCAGCGCAACCGATGCGCTTGTATTTCGGTAATCGAAACATGCCCGCGCCCCATTACGATTTTGAGAAAGAGTTAGGAGGTAAGTTGACCGACAATCCGATGCGCCTCGGCGTCGGCTTAACGACGACAAATCCCAACTACACTCCTGAGCCACTTCCCTTCACCGAGCGCGTGCCATGGTTAATTTATTTGGTGCTCACGGCTTCCAGCATTGCACTGGCGTTGATTCTGATCAGCCTAGCCCGAAGAAGTTTGCAACAGAGACCGCAGCCTACTGAGAAAGTCTGACTGAAAGATCGCCTCACTCAACTCCAGGAAATTGCTCAAGCAAATGTCCGATATGCTTCAGCTTGTCGTTGACCTGCCCTACACGCAAGCTGGCAGAAACGCGTCACCCAAATGTCCGACGCGCTTTTAGCTTGTCGTTGACGTGCCCAACACTCAAGCTGACAGATGGGTCGTTGCGTACTTTCGGATAACTTGAATCAACACGATCTCAACGACAAGCTAAAAAAGTGTATCGGACATTCGTTGGTTCTTTTCTGTGAGGTTGAGTGGCGGCGAATCACGACGACACGCTTAAAGCGTATCGGACATTTGTTGAGCTGTTTCCGGGGCCTAGAGTGCTATGGACGTTGAACTGACTCAATTAAACCGCACACCACAGTCAGAACATTTTTGGTGAGTTTCTTTCATCAACAGACCGATCCAGAAAAGCGGAAAACACACCAGCATCATCACAGCAAAAACGATCCAACCACCAGGGCTGATTTGTTCATAGCTGTGCGGTGGTCGTGAGGTGCCGCAGAAAGGGCATCGATACTGTCCGCTGTACATGCGGCACATTGTAGATGGAGTCGTTTCAACTCTTCAAACTTCTTTGAGAAAAGCGTGGTTTTTTAAACCGCTCAACTCTCACACGCTCACTCCTGTAGCCAGTGTCTTGCTGTAGAGGCCGAAAACGTATCGGACATTTTTTCCAGAGGCTACCTTTGAGCAACTTGCTTGCATCTTAGCGGTCGACACTAGGA
>DATIBJ010000078.1:0-10831 GCA_035457565.1 Pyrinomonadaceae bacterium
CGCCCTCGTAAGTTGATCCCGTCGGCCAACAAAATCATTTTTCTGGTGAAACTCACAACCATCAGCTAAACTGGGCGCCCTCGCACACCCTGATTTTTCCTGCGGCATGTCTTCGCTGCATGCTGCTCGTCTAAAACCAACGCCTCGCAAAAACGCCATGTCAATCATTGTCTGTCGACCGAAGAGTCTCCCTATTGAGAAGCTTGCCGCCGCCGAGCGCCGCGCTATCGAAATCAATCCGGAAAACGCACGAGAGCGTCGCACTGTTGCACGCACACCAATTGGGCGTCGTGGTGGCCAACGTCGAATAGCGGTCGTAGTTGCGCGAAAGTGGCCCTCAAAGGGAGTACGTTTAAGCGTCTCATTCCTCGACACTCCTCCCGCCGCACTACGCACGCGAATCATCCGCCACATGAATGCCTGGGGCGAACACGCCAACGTCGTGTTTTCTGAAACAGACGGAACCGGCGAAGTGCGCATCGCACGTCTCAAAGAACCTCCAGAATTGTCAGGCTACTGGTCATGGGTCGGCACCGAAATTATGGAAGCCGAGCCTGATGAGCCAACCATGAATCTTGAAGGTTTTACGATGAAAACCTCCGACGCCGAGTTTCGACGCGTGGTTCGGCACGAGGCAGGGCACACTCTCGGTTTCGATCACGAGCACATGCGTTCGGAGATCGTGAAGATGATTGACCGCAAGAAGGCGTTTGCCTTCTTCGATCGTACTGAAGGGTGGACAAAGGAGGAGATTGAAGAGCAGGTCCTCACGCCATTGGCGAAGAAGTCGATCATGGGCACGGAGGAAGTCGATCCACTCTCGATAATGTGTTACCAGCTTCCGGGCTCAATCATGAAGAACGGAAAAGCAGTTAAGGGCGGGCTCGATATCAATCCTAAGGATTTTGCGTTCGCTGCGTCGCTTTATCCAAAACCCGGCGTTGCGCCCGAAAGACAGGAAACGAAAACAACAGACGTTCCTGCGACCGGTTTACAAACGATCACCGAACGGGTGGTGAAGACTGACGTTCCTGTCTCGACATCGACTGCCTTTGTTCCCCGCGTTGAAGAAGCAAGCGAGACGTTTGAGTTGGTTGTAATGGATGAGTTTAAGTCTGGAGGCGATCCACGTCGGGCTGGATCGACGCCAAAGTTCGCGCAGGTGTTTGCGAGCTATTGTGGTGCGCGAGTCACGTCGGTGATGCGACTGCGAGCGGACAAAGGAGAAGAAAAAACCCGCTTCGGAGAGATCATCCGGATGCATGAACGCATCAAGGCTTACACAAATCGGGAAGAAGGCTCGCTACCTGACGACGACGAGATGATCTCGTTTGGCGGAAAGCTCTTCGACACACTCTTTCAGGGAGACGTGCGCCGGCTGTATGACGAAGCGCGTACACGCCAGCGTGGACGCCTGGATCTCGTGCTGACGTCGATGATTCCCTGGATCGCTGAAAAGCCCTGGGAGTTTAGCTACGACCACGGTCGAAAGAGCTTTCTCGCAACTGAGGAGATCCACTTCATTCGGAATGTTCTGACAAACGTTCCTGCTGATCCAATTGTGGAGACTGATGGTCCACTTCGCATCCTTGTCGTCTCCGCCCAGCCAGTGGGATTTGGCCGGCTGTCGATCGAGCAGGAACTCGCGGTGATCCAGCGCGGCTTTGAACCGCTGGTCGAAGCCGGGCTGGTTACCATCGATACGTTGGCGCGCGCGACGCCGTCGATGATTCATGGTCGTCTCACGACTGGGAACTATCAGATCGTGCACTTCATTGGTCACGGTATATACAACGAAGAGCTCGGCGAGGGATGCTTGATGTTCGTCAACGAACAGGGAGGGGAATACCCGCTCGGTGAGCGTTCCGTGCGCGAGATCTTTCGCGGGCGTGGCCTCAGTTTGGTTTTTCTTAATGCCTGTGAAAGCGGACGAGGAGGCGCCGCCGACTTCAACAAAGGCGTGGCGCAATCGCTGGTAGCGCACGGATTGCCAGCGCTGGTAGCGAATCAATACAGCGTGCTCGATTCGTCTGCGACGTCGTTTGCTCAACAGTTCTATTGGTCACTGGCGCAAGGAATGTCACTGGGTAGGGCAGCACGCGAGGCGCGCATCGCAGTCAACTATCTGTTGCACGGCGAGCCAATCGATTGGGCCGTTCCAGTTGTTTACGCTCGCGATGCAAACGCAACGCTGTGTACTCGACCTGCGACAAGCATGATGATCCCCGCAACGAGTGTGCGAGCGTCTACGAGGCGCTCGACGATTGCTCACAAGAGTCGTGTGGGTGTTTGGGACATGGATAATGTCTTTCCGGCGTTGAACAAGACGCTTGAAAGGATGAACCAGACTCAGAAGGACTTTGGCTTCGAACTAGTCGATCTCTCCGTGCCGCTCGGCGTTTGGGATCTCGATAGCGAGAGGGGCACGCCTTATCTGTGGGCCGAAATGCTTGCTGATCGGCTGCAACGGATGCCAATGGAGCTGGGAGTTGAATTGCTCGTATGCGTGACAAGACATTGGCTGCGCGATGACGATTGGTTGGGTCTTTACGGCTGGTGGCCGAGCGACAAACGACCTCCAATTATCATCTTTTCTATCGCAGGCTTTGAAGAACTGTCGCCAGAGGGACCGGAGACAGATCGAGCAATCGCGAATGCAATGGTTACCGGCCTGGCTGGTTATTACGGAGAGTTTGAATCGCACGACGGACGATCGACAGATTGTCCAATGTGGTTCAACGAGGAAAGAGACTACCAGCACCTCGTGAGCGACCAGCGCTTCGACGCGTCGTGTCGTAAAAAACTCAAGGCAAAGGTCGGTAAGACGTTTGGTGCGTTCGAGGCGTTGCTTAAGGTCTTTCGCTAGGCTTATGGCACGATCATCATCAGCGACGCACAAAAACCCGGGCCTACGAGCTCCAACCCAAATGTTACAGGGTTCGATCTGGTTCAGGACTGTTGAGCTGAACCATTCGAAAGTGACGCTCCACCAAAGTGAAGTCGGTGGTTGCCTAGGCGAACACCGGAACGGTAAGCAGGGGCACGCGTATCTGGCGTAGCACGCGTTCACTATGACTTCCGCGCAGGCCGTCCAAAAAACCATTGCGCCCGTCAGTAGCCATAACAATTAGATCCGCATTTATTTCGTTCGATGTGTCAACGATTGTCTGGATCACATTCCCGCTTCGCAACTCTTTCTTCCATTCCCAACCGTCAACTTTCGGACAATTGACTGTCGGCATCGTGTTCGTTTGGCCCACGTGGACCAGCGTAAACGTTCCGGATGGACAGCCAAGGCCGGTTACGAGTCGCACGGTCGCATCGAGCGACGGCTGAGGCCGCGGACTCACAGCAATGGGAATCAAGATCCTGTTCAGCGAAACTGAACCATCTTCACCCGATACAAATCCCTCGCTGTCTCCAGGAATAAAGAGGGTCAGTTCTTCTGCACGCCGCGCGACCGGTTCAGCCACCGATTTATCAAGCCAGCGCACCCGCCCTTCACGCTGATGTGTCGCAAGCACGATTAGGTCCGCCGGGTGCGCCTGCAAATAGCCCAACACCGCTTCAACAGGATCGCTTTTCCGTGCGACGACTTTGCGGGCATCGATTCCGAGCTGAGCGACAGCCGATCGCGGACTGTTTTTCGGCAGCAGTTTCCATCGCTCTAGAGTTTCCCGAACACCAGGGAAGTCGGTCCATTCCGAGGTGCCGTCAGTGCAGACGTGCAAAAGAGTCAGTTCAGATTTGGCGAGCAAAGCGGCTTTGAGCGCATGGTGAAAGGCGACTTTGCTACCCTCAGAGAAATCAGTCGGGTGAAGAACACTTTCGATTAAGGAAGTCATTTGGGCACTGCCTCGATTGTTTCGATTGCGGAAATCAAATAAATTGTAGGTGTGATGAGGTAGTGTGTTTGACTGTCAGAAATACCAGTAGGAGCCGATTGTAGAGTGAAGATTGTAGATTGTAGATTGTAGATTGCAGATTGAAGATTGCCAATTACCGATTGGTGTGACTTGAGTCAAGTCGCGAAAAGACCTCGGTTGAATCCTTCAATCGGCGATTACAATCTTCAATCTACAATCTTCAATCTACACTCTTCAATGTGCACGGTTGGCGTCATCAGGTGATAGTTGGTATTTTCATCGACGGTTTGACGCACTAACTCGAAAGGTCTTTTTTTGAAGTGATTACAAGGGGTGCAGTTTTCGTTCTCATTTGTCTGAGTTTGATCATTGGCGCAATTGATCTCTTCGCGGCCACTCCAGCAAAGTCCCCACTAGTCATCCAACTCACGCCGCACCCAGGCGGCACATTAATGATGACAATTCATGCAACCGTCGAAGGACACCAAGGAAATTTCATATTCGACACCGGTGGCGGGATTTCTTACATCAGCCCCGGATTCGCGCAAACAATCGGTTGCAAGCCATGGGGCCAAATCACCGGATTCACTCTGACCGGACAACGACTCGATATGGCGCGTTGCGACGGCGTGTCGTTTGACATTCTCGGCAATCGTTTCGGTGCACCGACATCGGGAGTTTTTGACATCATGAAGTTCATGCCGCCAAATCTGCCGAAGATCGATGGCTCGATCGGCCTGGATGTTTTTGCGGCGCGCGCCGTGACGTTGAGCCTGGCCCAAAAGCAGTTGATTGTTGAGACAGCAGCAAGCCTCGCCATGCGGGCCAGGCGCGGCAGGGAAGTTCCAATCAAGTTGGTTCGCGAGGTAGAAGGTGCTGCGTTAGCCGTAGTGGTGGCTGTGCCTACCAGCGCTGGAACGGCATGGATGGAACTCGATTCCGGCAACGGCGGAGCCAATGTCATCGGCAAGCATCTGGCTGCCCTGTTGAAATTGGACCCCACGAAGAAAGAACCACAGCCGGCCAGCTTTATGATCGCCGGAGGCATACCTGTTGAAGGCATGGCACGTGTAAACGAAACGCTGACCATGGACGGCAACATCGGCACCAGGTTTTTAATAAAGTGGGATCTGACTTTGGACCTGGCTAAGGGCCGCGCTTGGCTGGCACAGGTGACATCCTCGTAGTTGATAGGTCGCGGAACTGAACTCTCTGAGCAGAACTGACGTTAAAAATCGAAGTTGTCAATTAGCAGCTCAAGGTCGAGTGGTGCAGTCGGGAAGGGGGCAAGCGGTAATTACGATCAAGTGTCGATGAGTTCAACGAGCGCGCCCCCGCCCAATTCACATGCTAGTCGATATCATGGGAACAGAAGTAGCGGGGGCGCGCTGGTTGACGCTATCAACACTTGACCGTAATTACAGCTTGCCCCCTTCCCGACTGCACCACTAAAACTTGAGTGATAACCACTAGTGCCACTCGACCTTGAGTTGCATTACAACTATCCTTTTCGCAAATCGTTGACTTTTATTAGCGTCTGCATTAGATCATCCCTCGTTTCGATTCCCATCCGAAGAGGCTTCCAAAAAATGACTACCTCTCGTCGCGACTTTTTGAAGACGGCAGGCGTTGCTGCCGGCGCTCTGTCATTACCAGCACTGCCCGCATGGATAAATGATGTTGTTGCTGCTGAAGAGGCCGCGGCAAACGCAGTCGATAAGAGCGCACTGGCTGAGATTGCGTTGAGCACTGCGCGCAAGCTTGGCGTCACATACGCTGACATCCGGATCAATCGCTATCGCAGCGAGTCGATTAACACACGCGAGCAGCAGGTCCAGAACGTTTCGCGTAGCCAGAACTTCGGCTTTGGTGTGCGCGTGCTCTTCAAAGGCACATGGGGATTTGCGTCCAGCCGCAGTGTCACTCCTGAAGACGTTCGCCGCATAACGCGACAAGCTGTTGAGATCGCTCGCGCCAACTCCGTCTACCAACGCAAGCGGACTTCACTCGTGCCCGTGGAGAAAGTCATAGCTAACTGGAAGAGCGCTTTTGAAAAAGATCCGTTCGACGTCTCCATCGATGACAAGATCCAATTCCTGTTGTCGCTGAATCAGTCGGCCATGAAAACGTCGGGCGTGAGCTTCGTCAATTCTTCAATGGGATTTGTGAACGAACAGAAGTTCTATGCCTCGACCGACGGTTCACGGATCGAGCAGTACATCATTAGGGCGAATCCCGGCTTCAACGTCACCGCGGTGAATCGTGCAAATGGCGACTTTCAAACGCGCAGCGCTCTCGGCGGCCCCCAGGGGATGGGTTACGAATACATGGAAAAGCACGATTGGAAGCGGGAAGCCCAACAAGCAGGCGAAGAGGCCGTGATGAAGCTAAAGGCCAAACCTGTGGAGCCGGGAAAATATGATCTAGTGCTTCATCCATCGCATCTCTGGCTGACGATTCATGAATCTGTCGGACATCCTACGGAACTGGATCGCTCGCTCTGGTGGGAAGCGAACTACGCGGGGACAAGTTTTCTAACTCAAGACAAGATCGGCAAACTTCAATTCGCTTCAAAGATCATGAACTTTGTCGCTGATCGAACTCAACCAGCTGGTCTGGCAACTGTTGGCTACGATGACGAAGGTGTGCCCGGTCAGCGCTGGCACTTGATCAAGGACGGAATGTTCATCGATTGGCAAACAACGCGCGACCTCGCCGCGATGACTGGACAGAAGAAGTCGTACGGCTGTCTGCACAGTGAAAGCTGGGGAAGCATCTCGTTCCCACGCATGCCTAACGTTTCGCTTCAACCTGGTAGCGACAATAAATCACTCGACGATCTAATTGCGGGTGTCGAAAAGGGCATTCTGATTTACGGCGATGGCAGTTATTCGATTGATCAGCAGCGCTACAACTTCCAATTCGGTGGTCAGGTGTTTTGGGAGATCAAGAATGGGAAGCGTGGTGAGATGTTGCGCGATGTCGCTTATCAATCACGCACCACTGACTTCTGGAACTCATGTGATGGTCTAGGTAGTCCGGCCACTTACGAACTTGGTGGCAGCTTCAATGATGGCAAGGGTGAGCCCGGGCAGTCGAATGCGGTGAGCCACGGTTGTCCGCCCGCACGATTCCGCCAAATCAATGTGCTGAACACAGCGACGCGAAGATCATAGGAATAGCAACAGCTTTCATTTAGGAGACTCTCAATGCTACTCAGTGAAAAAGAGACGCGCGCGGTTTGTGAGAAGTTGATGAGCTACGTCAAGGCCGATGACGCAGTCGTGGGTGTGAGCAGTGAAAACTACGGCCATTTGCGTTTCGCCGCAAATGCATTCACCACGAGCGGCGCGAGAGAGAACGTCACGGTGGGAGTGACGGTTTGGATTGGTGGCAAACGAGGCGCGGCGTCGACAAATGAGATCGACGACGAATCCTTGAAATCAACTGTCGCTCTCGCGGAACAACTCGCACAAATATCGCCGGTCGATCGCGAATACATGCCCACGCTGGGCAAACAAAACTACAAACCCGTGAACGGTTATGCGGAAGCCACCTCGAACATCTCGGTCACTGCGCGGGCGAAGACAATCAACGACGTCATCGCTGCTTGTGAAAGATCAAAAGTGATTGGCGCCGGCTTCCATCAGGCGCGGGGCTCGGCTGGTGGTTCATTAACTAAAAACGGCAACTTCATTTACGACCAATCGAGTTTAGTGAGTCTGTCTACTACAGCGAGAACACCAGACGGGAGCAGCTCGGGCTACTTTTTGCGAAATCATTTTGATGTGGCGAAACTCGACACCGCGCGCATAGCGAACGAGGCTATCCGCAAGGCACTTGACGCACGGAATCCACGAGTCTTAGACGCTGGCGTCTATCCGGCCATTCTGGAACCTCAGGCAGTCGCCGATTTAGTCGGTTTCTTCGGTTTCAGTTTTGATGCCCGGAGTGCTGAAGAAGGTCGCAGTCCATTCTCCGCGCCTGGTGGTAAAACCAGACTTGGTGAAAAGATCTTCGACGAACGGATAAACATCTACAGCGATCCGTGGCATCCGGAATTGCCGGGCTCGCCGTCCGCTCAAGGTGGTCTGCCCGCACAGAAGATTTATCTTGTGCGCAATGGTGTGTTGGAGAATCTCGTCTATTCACGGTTCTGGGCCAAACAAAAAGGCAAAGAACCTACACCTGGTCCAGTAAACAGCATCATCGAGAGTGCTCAGGCGCCTGTTGCATTTGAAGACATGATTAAATCGATGGACCGCGGGTTATTGCTCGGTCGCTTCTGGTATGTACGCGGCCTCGATCCACGAACGGCGACACAGACCGGTCTGACACGAGACGGGATCTGGTATATCGAGAACGGCAAGATCCAATACGCCGTGAAGAACTTCCGTTTCAACCAGAGCGTGATGCAGCTCCTGGCGCCGGGAAATGTCGATCTGATTGGCAAATCCGAAAGAGTCGGCAATTCAGAAGGGCAGGGAGGTAACGCTGCGCTATTGCCGGCACTGAAAGTCAAAGAGTTTCATATGTCCTCGCAATCTGAATCTGTTTAGACCAACGTGGACTAGCATCACTCGATTTTCCCAGATGACCTCGCTTTCAGAACAGAGAGTCATAGCAACCGTCACGCTGTTCTTGGTGGGAACGTGTTGTTTCGTTCTCGCCCAAAACGCGTCCCAAACAAACCATCCGTATGCGTCCGAGAAACCTCTGAGTGAACCAACGGTTTTTGGGGATGGCATTATTTCAACCGGTTCTTTCGATTCACATCCAGCATTCACGCCCGACGGTAAGACACTTTACTTTCTGCGCAGCACTCCTAACTTCAACCTTTGGACAATCGTCTTCTCGCATTTTGAACATGGGCGCTGGATTACACCCGAGGTCGCTCCGTTCTCTGGTCAGTACTCTGACGCCGACCCATTCATTACGGCTGACGGTTCGCGCCTGTATTTCATCTCCAACCGGCCCGTTCCTGGGAAATCAAAACCAGATCTCGATATCTGGATGGTGGAGAAAGCTGGCACGTCCTGGAGCGAACCGAAGAACGTGGGCGCTCCCGTAAACGGTGCCGGCAACGAGTGGTATCCAACCATTGCGGCGAACGGAACTATTTATTTTGGCTCGGACCGTGAAGGTGGGAAGGGAAGGACCGATATCTATCGATGCCGTCTGGTAGATGGAAAATACACAGAGGCTGAAAATCTCGGCGATAGCATTAACACCCCTTTCAACGAATTCGAAGCGCTTATCGCGCCCGACGAAAGTTTCCTGATCCTCATGGCGGGCGGACGTTCCGACGCCAAAGGCGGCTTCGACCTCTATATCAGCCACAACCAAAACGGTACATGGACCAAACCAACTAACCTGGGTGATCAGATAAATTCAAATGGCAATGAATACTCTCCGACGATCTCACCTGACGGAAAATATTTCTTCTGGACGAGTACGCGCAGTTTCACAGAAAAAACTCTGGAGAAGCGGATGAACTATCCAGAATTAATGACCAAGCTGCAAAGCCCGCGCAACGGTTTGGGCGACATCTACTATATCGATCTCTCAGTTCTAAGGATCGGCCGCTAAAAATCGAGCCTCAGTTGTAGAAGGCAAGTCGGTTCAGCCAAAAGGACCGGGATTATGACTTCGCAAATCGTCGGCATTGTCCTCCTTGGGGTGATGTTCATCATCGCGACCGTGCTGCCGATTAATATGGGCGCTCTTGCGCTTGTCGGTGCGTTCATTATCGGTCTTGTTTCGCATCTCCCGCCCAGAGACATCTTCGCGGGATTTCCGGGCGATCTTTTTGTCACGCTCGTTGGTATTACGTACCTCTTCGCAATCGCGCAAAACAATGGGACCGTTGATTGGTTGGTCCAAAGAGCTGTTTGGCTGGTGCGTGGACGTATTACTGTTATTCCGTGGGTGATGTTTACCGTCGCAGCTCTGCTGACTGCAGTCGGGGCCGTCAGTCCCGCCGCGGTAGCTATCATTGCCCCCGTCGCGCTGCGTTTTGCGCACAAGTACGAGATTAGTCCGCTGCTGATGGGACTGATTGTGATCCACGGTGCGCAGGCAGGGGGCTTCTCGCCTATCAGTATTTATGGTGGGATCACTAATCAGGTCGTCGAACGCGCGGGTCTACCGCGAAATAATCTTGCGCTTTTTCTTGCGAGTTTCTTCTTCAACCTCGGCGTCGCAGTTTTGATCTTCTTTTTGTTTAGAGGTCATAGGACTGGTCGCCTAAATAAGCGCGAGGATCGGAATCAGTTGAGTGAGGGCGAGCATGAGTCTGTGCCAATTGGGCTGAACAGACACCGGGCACTGACTTTGGTGGGCTTGATCTCATTAGGTGTCGGCTCCCTGGCAATGGAGCTGAACATCGGGCTCCTCGCAATTTCGGTTGCGGTTCTGCTCGCGTTGCTGGCGCCCAACGATTCAAAGCGCGCGATCGAGCAAGTAAGTTGGCCCACCGTTCTCCTGATAACCGGCGTCATCACCTACATCGCGGTCCTGCAGAAGATAGGCGCAGTCGACCTGGTAGGCAACAGTGTCTCGCGCATCGGTGCACCACTCTTGGCCGCGTTGTTGTTGTGCTACATCGGCGGCGTTGTCTCCGCATTTGCATCGTCAATTGCTGTCCTCGGAACTACGATTCCACTGGCAGTACCTTTTCTGCTTCAAGGACATGTTCATGCGGTTGGCGTTGTGGCGGCGATTGCAGTGTCGACCACCATCGTGGATGTAAGTCCGTTCTCTACGAATGGCGCTCTGGTTGTGGCGAACTCACAGGTGGTGGACAAGGATCATTTCTATCGTCAGATGCTCATCTACAGTGCGGTTGTGGTTGCTGTTGGACCATTACTCACGTGGCTGGTCTTGATTTTGCCAGGGTGGTTGTGAGGCTCTCAATCTTGTGACAGAGCAGTCAGTACCACCTCGCGGTAGCGGGTGGGTGCGAA
>DATIBJ010000079.1:0-30181 GCA_035457565.1 Pyrinomonadaceae bacterium
GCGGCGTATATCACGGGAACATCGCTCCAGGTTGACGGCGGCTGGATCAGATCGCTGTTCTAGCTTCTCATTCTTCCCGGGCTTCACAAGCTGTGAAAATATGCGGCCACTGGCCTTAAGACGCGAGCATGTGGAACTTGAAGTTGAACGCTTTCAAATGCACCGTGCCCAGCGAACCAGAGAGGAACAATGGATGTAACAGTGAAACTTGAGTCACCGATGTTTGCACGTTGCAGGTTTAGCGGATCAAGCTCGATTCCACGCCCTGTGTGAAGCGGGGGGTGTCGTTAATGCCCGCCTGATTATTTTCACAGCTTCTTCAGCCCATGTCTGATCAACTTTTAATCCGAATGGCATCGGAGGAGGATTTGAAGGCGATAACCGCGCTGATCAATCTCGCATTTGCCAAGGTCGAGCAATTCTTTGTTGAGGGCGATCGAATTTCAGAAGCTGAGGTTATCGCCAGCATGCAGACGGGAGTGTTTCTGGTTGCTGAGCGAGATGGGGAGTTAGAAGGTTGCGTCTACGTCGAGCCACATGGACTGCGTGCTTATTTCGGATTGCTTTCTGTAAATCCAGAAATACAACAGAACGGCGCTGGATCGCATTTAATAAAAGCCGCTGAAGAGTACGGTCGTAAGCTTGGTTGCGAGTTTATGGACATCAAGATTGTAAATCTCAGAAGTGAGTTACCAGATTTTTATCGCAAACGCGGTTACATTGAAACGGGCACTTCTCCATTTCCTCCTGAGGTAGAAACAAAGTTGCCGTGTCACTTTATTGATATGAGTAAACGGCTTGTATAAGCAACAGGCTAATGAACTGCGTGAAGAGCAAAGTAAATTTTCCGAACTCGAGCAGCGCCGCAGCGGCTAGAGGATCAGATCGAGAACGAAGTGCAACGGCTAAAGACCGAACCAGTCAAACAACCCTGACGTCTTCATGGAGGAGGTCCTGGATGGGATTAGAAATACGCCGCATGACACCGCTTATCGAAGTTTTTGATATGCCGACGTCGCTGCGGTTCTATCGTGACGTCCTGGGTTTTGAAGTGGTAGGACAATCGAGCCCGGGTGATAACTGCGACTGGTGTTTGCTGCGATTACAAGAAGTTGACTTGATGTTGAATACTGCTTATGAACTGGACGAACGGCCGCCGAGCCCGGATGCCGCGCGCGTTCGCGCCCACCGAGACACCGGGTTGTTCTTTGGTTGTCCAGACCCTGATGCGGCTTATGTTTATCTTCGCGATAAGGGTATCGATTTAAAACCACCAAAGAACGCTCCTTATGGAATGCGTCAGCTGTACCTGAACGATCCCGACGGATACGTGATCTGCTTCCAATGGCCTGTAGGTGATGAGTAAGCTTCTTGACAGGATTTCAGGATTACAAGATTTCAAGATGAAAATGAAGACCTTCATGCTGTTCTCAACGTTGGTTGCCTTTTTGCTGGCGGCGTGCACCAAGTCGTCTTCAAATGCGATTCCAGCCCAACCGAACGCGCCGGTCACACAGGTCTCACCAACTCTTATGAGGCACGGGGAGGCCGATACATTACTGGAACAAAGACTCGCTTCGATTTGTGACCGCGCGCAAGGTGCGGTTGGTGTTGCAGTAATACATGTCGAAACAGGTCGGATTGCGTCAATCAATGGCAACGTAGCTTTGCCTCTTTACAGTGTCTTCAAACTGCCGGTGGCGATCACTGTGCTTAAAGACGTCGAAGCAAATCGTCTGAAAGTTGATCAGACTGTTCATATCACGCCAGATGAAATCGTTCCCGGCACACCCGAGAATACCGCCCTCTTTCGGAACCCAGTTGATTACACAATTGCCCAGCTAATCGAATTCTCAATATCACGTAGCGACAACACTTCTACAGATAAACTTCTGCAATTGGTTGGTGGCCCAGCGCGGGTGACCGAACAGATGCGCTCTTTCGGCTTTAACAATCTCGACATCCACGCGAACGTGATGGATTACGTGAAAGCGCGACAAAACGTGAACACAGGCTCTGCGGAAGACCTCGCGGTTCTCCTGACTCAACTTCAGCAAGGAAAGATTCTGCAGCCTGCGCAGTCACAACTACTCATCGGATACATGCGCGGTGCTACGACTGGCTTGCGAAGATTACGCGGCGATTTACCGGCGGGCACTGTAGTTGCGGACAAAACGGGATCAGGCGAAAGAGACGTTCAAACAAATGCAGTGAAAGCGACGAATGATGTCGGCCTCATCACGCTTCCAAACGGAAAGGGAACTCTCGCGATGGCTGTGTTGTTGAGTGGCTCGACGTTGATTGATAGCGCGCAAGAGAAACTAGTCGCCGAGTTGGCTCGTGCCGCCTACGACGAGTATGTTAAGAATGAATAATACGTTCGCTGAAGCTGCCTGAAACTGCTCAACCAAATGTCCGATATGCTCAACTTGTTGTTGAGTCACGGCATGCTCAAGCTCCCCAAAACAGTTCAACCAAATGTCCGATATGCTTCAGCTTGTCGTCGTGATTCGCCTCCACTCAACCTCACAGAAAAGAGTCAACGAATGTCCGATACACTTTAAGTTTGTCGTTGAGATTCGAGTAACTCAAGCTCCCAGAAATGAGTGAATAAATGTCCGATATGCTTCAGGAAGCTCTGATCAAGTGACCTACTTGCCTATCAGCCGGGCGCGGTAGCAGATGGACACCACTGAAGCCCTCAATGTACTTAACATTCAAGCGCAGTAGTATGTTCGAGGTAAACAAAAGCAGCATGCAAGCCGCACTGAAACAGCTCAAGCACCGATAAATGCAGGTTAGGAAGCCATATCGGACATTCGCTTGAGCGATTCCGGGGAGCTTGAGCTTCTAAAGTTTCTTCAACGTCTATCTGCCAAAGATCTTATTCAAATCCGGAGACCCACTCAGGTCTTTGAACGCTTCAAATGAGCCTTCGTTTGCGATCTCCTCTGTCGCGCGCGCGAAAGCGGCCCAAGCGACGCGTGATAACGCTGACCCAACCGAAATGCGTCGCACGCCGAGATCAGCCAACTGCGCCACTGTTACTCCAGGACGATAGACGAGAACATTGATCGGCTTTGGAGCAACCGCCCGCACAATCATTTGGATCTCTTCCAGCTTCAACGCGCCAGGCGCGTATAGACAATCAGCGCCGGCATCAGCAAACGCAACCAACCGTTTCATGACGACTTTCTGAGGCGCCGGGTCTCCAACGAGAAACGCTTCACACCTGGCGGTCAAGACAACCGGCACCTTTGCATTGTCAATCGCCTGACGAGCAGCTCTTACTCGTTCAACAGCCAGACGCTCTTCGTACAGCGGCGATTGTCGATTTCCGGTTGAGTCTTCGATCGACAATCCTGCTACACCGCATTGAATACATCGCGTGACGCTTGCGGCCACGTCTTCGGGTTCGTCCGCATATCCGTTTTGAAAGTCTGCATTGACGGGTAACGGCGTAGCCTCAGCGATGTCACGCACGTGGTCCAACATAGCTTCCAGTGAGTTTGCCCTGTCCGGAACACCACTCGAGAACGCGAAACCGGCCGAGGTGGTGGCCAGAGCTTTGAAGCCGACGTGTGCTAAATACCGAGCCGTTCCTCGATCCCATGGGTTTGGAAGAACGAAACAGCCTGATTCGTGAAGACGGCGGAACTTTTCAATAGCGGATGATTGATTGGATGTCATGATGTTAGGACCCTGTTCGATAAACTTTTCAGTTTGTCGTCTCGTCACGATTTTCGACGCGTGTTCACCACTGCGTTGACTGATATCGTACCTTGACGACAAACTGAAGTTTATCGGAAATATGATGATACGCTACAGCTTCTTAAACAACACGCCCGTTGACATTCGCTACTACGCCTTTCTAGCGGCATTCGCTGATTATCAAGTCGATATGCGGATGTCGATTGAAGATTTTGAATTTCGTCTCCGGCGCGACGGCGTAGACGAGACGATATCCGTTGGCGCTTTTGATGCCGATCAGCTAGTGGGCTTCTGTTTGAACGGATCTGGAACATGGCAAGGTGAACCTACGGTTTACGACGCTGGCACCGGCGTGCTGCCTCATTATCGCGGTCAAGGACTGGCGTCAGAGATGTTTCGGTTCATGAATCCGCAATTGAAAGAACGCGGATTCAAACGTTACCTTCTTGAAGTACTAACTTCTAATAAGCCTGCCGTTAATCTATATCGACGACTGGGGTTTGAACAGACCAGGCGCTTGGCTGTCTTTCGAACAACGAATCGCCTCTCAAACCGTACGGGGACTGTTGCCGAAATTCACCAGGCGGAGGTTCCAAACTGGAACTTGTATCAAACTTTCTGGACTGGCTACCCATCCTGGCAAAACTCGATTGAGGCTGCCCAAAGAGTCGCCGGCACGACGGCCACTGTTGAATATCACGTGGACCATCAGTGTGTGGGCTATGGCGTGATATCGAAAACGTCCGGGAACCTGTTTCAGCTTGCAGTCGACAAGAATTATCGCCGGAAAGGTGTGGCTTCGATGCTTCTGAATGCACTGCAGAACTCTGTTACGAGTTTGGAGTTTATAAAGGTCAATAACGTCGATGAGAACCTGGAAGAGGCGATGGCGTTTTTCACCGCTGTTGGTTTCAAGTTGACATTGCAGCAGTATGAAATGGTTTTGAATCTCTGCGACTGACTTACTGCTTCTTCGGCGATTCCTTTGCCTTTTTGATGTCTTGAATGATGCGTGCTGCGAGTTTTGGTGCCGCCAGGTTGCCGTCGAACGCAGTTACCTTTCCAGTTGCTAACACCTTGCCTGTGCTGCGATGGATCAGCTGGTAAGTGAACGTGTAGGTGAACAAGGGTCGATCAACTTCGACCCAAACGTCGGCCACCTCTCTGCTTTTCCAACCATCGAGAATCGACAATTGCCAGTCGGACAATTCAGTTCGCTTGCGTAAGGCGTTTTGCAGTTGGACTTCCTCAAAAAAATCAGTGTCGGAATAGATATAGAAAGTCCGGCCACTGCTAAGAAGCTCCTCTGGACGCAATCGAGCAATACGATTGGACTCTTCAACAGCTAGCTTCTCTTCGGCTTCTTTGCGCAGTTGCTTTTCTTTGATTTCATTAGCAACTCGCTGCTCAATGGCTTGCGGCGACGGGGTTCCAGCCGGTTGCTGACTGGTTTGTGCGTTCCCTGGAATAGCCGCCGCAATGAACATCATCGCGCCAAGCATCATGCGCATATTCATTTTAGAGTTCCTTTCCTGTAGACTCCGCTTCAACAACTCGCGTCTGGTCGTGTGGTCCAATAGCAATGACCGTGCCCTTACTGAATTCAGGAATAGAAACTTTTGGAGTGCGGTGACCTGTCACCGCTTTTTTGGTCGGCAGTGGGCAGGTCGGCAGATCTGAGAGAAAAAGCGGCGACAGGTCGCCGCACTCCAAAAACAGAAAAACGCTTCAACTGAAGGTCAAATGCTGCGGGAGGAATTCGTGTTATGCGATTCTCAATCGCCAAAGCCATTGGTTATGGTGTTTTGATCTGGGTGGTTGGTTTCATCTGGGGCAGTATTGTTTTTATGACACCGGCGCTTAAGAGCACTCCTGCAATTCCTTATGTCTCATCCAATCCTGCCATCAGCTTTCCGATCATTGTGTTTTGGATTCCATTAACGTATCTGTTGGCGCGGCAGTTCTTGAAGAACTCCCGAACGCCCGAAGCCGACGGGATCAAACTCGGTCTTGTGTTCTCTGAAGTTAACTTTGTTCTTGACGTTATCATTCTCGTGATTCTGCTCAAGGCCGGGATCATCTATTTCACAAACTTTTCGATCTGGTTAGCTTATGCAATGCTATTTGTGATCCCCTGGCTGACCGGGAGATCATTAGCTAAAGCGATAGTGGATTAGATAATCTGTACACAAACAGACACAACACGAGGCGATATTAACGATGCTCCGTCTACCACCTGCCATGCTCGTATTCATCGCATCGATGATAGCGACTACTTTTGTGATGCTTCCCTCAATCAACTCTCAATCAGTGCAAAGGCGCTCCACGCTCCATCCTAAGCCAGGCCGTTCGGTGGTCCGCGCTCAAAACGGCATGGTCGCCTCGAGTCAACCTTTAGCATCGCAGGTTGGTCTTGACGTCTTAAAGCGCGGCGGCAATGCAGTTGATGCAGCGATCGCAATGGCGGCAATGCTTAACGTCACCGAACCGATGATGACAGGAATCGGTGGTGACGCGTTCGCCATAGTCTACTGGTCCAAAACTAAAGAACTGAAAGGATTGAATGCGAGCGGCCGCGCACCACGCGCCTTAACACGCGACTATTTCGCCAGGAAGAATCTCAAGTCGATTCCGAATGGCGGAATGGAAGCGGTCACTGTGCCTGGGGCTTTCGATGGTTGGGCAACGTTAGTCGATAAGTACGGCACGATGAAGATGGCCGACCTTTTAGCGCCGGCAATCGCGTATGCGGAAAACGGTTTTCCGGTGATGGAGAAAACTGCGGAAGACTGGCAAGCTGAGGTCAGAAAACTTAAACGCAGCCCTGCTGCAACAGCCAACTATTTGATCGATGGACGCGCACCGCGTGCCGGTGAGATCTTTCGGCAACCGAATCTGGCGCGCACCCTTCGCACTCTTGCGAGTGGTGGTCGAGATGCTTTTTACAAAGGCGAAATTGCGCGGGCGATCGTCGATTACTGCAAGAAGCACGGCGGCTTCATCACTCTGGAAGATCTCGCCGCGACGAAGGCCGATTGGGTCGATTTGATTTCGACAGACTATCGCGGCTATACCGTATACGAGATCCCTCCCAACGGTCAGGGTCTCACGGCATTGTTAGCCCTAAACATTCTTGAGGGCTTTGATCTTTCCGCGCTGAGTGCGCAGCCGGCGCGTTACTATCACACCCTGATCGAAGCAATGAAGCTGGCCTTTGCAGATCGCAATCGCTACATCGCCGACCCCGGATTTGCCAAGGTTCCAGTCGCAGAACTTCTATCCAAAGGCTACGCCGCCAAACGACGCAGTTTGATCAATCCGGACAAGGTGCTCGATTCGCCGCCTCCGGGCGATATCAATCTCGGAAGTGATACGACTTATCTGACCGTAGTCGACAAAGACGGTAATGCCGTGTCGTTCATAAACAGCTTGTTCGACGCTTTCGGATCCGGCGTCGTCGCTGGCGATACAGGCATTGTTCTGCAGAACCGCGGAACTGGGTTCTCTTTAGACGCTGATCATCCCAATCGGCTGGAACCAGGCAAGCGTCCCTTTCACACGATCATCCCAGCGATGGTCTTCAAAGACGGGCAGTTGTTTATGTCCTTCGGTGTGATGGGAGGAGCGATTCAACCTCAGGGACACGTGCAGGTGCTCGTTAACATGATCGATTTAGGCATGGATTTGCAGCAGGCTATCGATGCTCCGCGATTTCGTTTCATGACCGGGAAGAGCGTCCTGCTTGAAGACGAACTGACTGAACCGGTCATCACAAAACTAATTGCGATGGGTCACGTTCGCGCTACACCGCCCGGTGTTTTGCGATCCTCCATGGGCGGCGGCCAAGCGATCATTAGAGATCCGGCAACCAAAACCCTGATGGGAGCGTCTGACCCTCGAAAAGATGGCATGGCTCTGGGTTATTAGAAGGTTTTATGCGAGGTATCAAAGCAAATCGTTTCGCATTCCTTATACTGGCAGTCGCGGTTTGCGCTCAAAGTGTTCTCGCACAGAAGAACACAAAACAAAAGGACCTGCCAAACTTCTACCGAATCAGCGATGTGCTATATCGCGGCGGCCAACCCACCGAAGCTGGACTAGAGCAGCTTGCTAAACTACATATCAAGACTGTCGTGAACCTGCGCGATGATGATGAGCGCGGACATACGGAGGGTACGGCCGTGGTCGCCGCAGGTTTACGTTACTTCAATCTACCTCTGTCAAGTTTTAATAGGCCTGGCAACGATCGGGTTGCTGAAATACTTTCAATAATCAACGCGCCGGAGAACCAACCTGTCTTTGTTCACTGCAAGCGCGGCTCGGATCGCACGGGGGTGATCGTCGCCATCTATCGTATCGCACACGACGGCTGGACAGCTGACCAAGCAAAGCAAGAGGCAGGACATTTTGGGCTCGGCTTTTGGCAAATCCATATGAAGGACTACATTTCGGATTACTATCACCAGAGAGTAGCGAAGCCTCAAAGCGCACTACCCACGCCACCCCGCAAACAGCGATGAAGAGAGTTTCGTCCCCCGCGAGTCCCTTGCCCTTCCCATTTGTCGTAGATGAACTGATGCCTTTGCGCCCTACGATCAGGCGTGCCTTTGGATTTACCTATCTCTACGTAGGCGAGCTTCTGCTCTGTGGCCTACGCGACAGCAACAAGAAAACCGGTTCGAATGGAATGTGGTTGTTTACGACTCGCGAACACGTGGACCGACTCGGCGACGAGTTTCCGGGCTTGCCGAAAAGATATCTGTGGCGGTCCAAAGACAACGCGTGGGTGATACTCCCGTCAAAGCTTGAAGAGTTCGAGAATTATGCGTTCAAAGCTTGCGAGATGATTATGAATGGTGACCGCCGTATTGGCAGATTGTCGCGGGGTAGGACTACGCGACCCGACGAAAGGATCTTATGAGATCTGGTAGTGTCGTAATTTGTAGAGGCGTCCCTCCGTGGGCGCCCCATCTTCGCACGTCCATCGATACGAGTGGTGCGCCTACGGAGGGAGGCCCCTACAAATTACGACTGCTGTTGATGCTGTTCTTGTCATTGGTCGCAGCTCCAACCGTTCTGGCACAAGCCGAGCGCGGCGCGGATGACATCACAGTTCGTTCCATGAATCTACGATTGATTCTGGAACGCGCACATAGACCACGCGCAAGCGACAAAATCGAGCAGGCCGTGGAGGAGTTACAAGAGGACTTCACTCGCTTGCAGGTGCTCAATCTTGAATTTGTCAAAGCAATCAACGCCCCAAAACTCGATTACAAATTCGTCGCAAAATCAGCCGGCGAAATAAACAAGCGCGCGGATCGTTTGAAGAATAACCTCGACCTCCCAGAGCCCAACGGTGTCAAGTCGGCGCCCGCTGCGAGCATCAACACTGAGCTGGAGATGAAGAAGTCAATGCTGCGGCTGGGAAAACTAATCTACAGCTTTTCACGCAACCCGTTTTTTAAAGAAGCGTCAGTCGTCAACGACAATGCTGTTCAGGCACGACGCGAGCTTGATGAAATCCTCGACCTCAGCAAGCAGATCAAAATCGATAGCGAAAAGCTGAAGAAAACAACCGTCAATAAGTGACATTCTGTGGATTCAGTACCGTTCGCGGTAGCGAATGGCCGCTACTCAACTCACATAGCATATTGCGAAGTTGAGCAGTGGCCATTCGCTACCGCGAACGGTACTGATATGGAATACAAATACTACGCCCCTGACATCGGACTGTTACAAGACGGACAGCTGAAGTTGGTAAAGTACGGTCCAAAGTAATCGCGGTTCAAGTTTTCCCCAGGGAGGCATCGCGCATGCGTTGGAGGGATCGTCGGCAGAGTGAAAACATAGAAGATCGTCGCGGGTTTGGCGGAAAAGGTATCGCAATAGGTGGAGGCCTGAGTGGCCTCGTTGTTTTGATTCTGGCACTAATCCTTGGCGCCGATCCTCGGCAGTTACTCGAGCAAGTACCGGACAATCCGGGGTCGTCGGTTCCCGCATCGCGCTCGACCAATCCTGAAGAAGAAGAACTAAAGCAATTCGTCGCTGTCGTGCTGGCAGAGACAGAAGACGTTTGGACCACAATGTTCCGCCAGGCGAACAGAGAGTATCGAAAACCAACGTTGGTCCTGTTTCGCGACAGCGTAGATTCAGCTTGTGGTCGGGCGGGAGCAGCTGTAGGACCGTTCTATTGTCCTGCCGATGAAAAGCTCTACATCGATCTGTCGTTCTTTCGTGAATTGAAGACTCGGTTTCGCGCGCCGGGTGATTTTGCCATCGCTTACGTTGTTGCACATGAGGTCGGTCATCACGTGCAAAATCTGCTCGGCACGATGGGTCGTGTCAGCAATGCGCAGGGCCGAACGAGCGAAGAAGGGGCAAATACTCTCTCAGTGCGCTTAGAACTCCAGGCAGACTTTCTTGCAGGCGTGTGGGCACACTACGCTGCACGGCGCGGCATCGTTGAACCCGGAGACATTGAAGAGGCGCTCGGAGCGGCGAGCGCGGTTGGCGATGATCGACTACAACGTGAAGCGCAAGGTTATGTAGTGCCCGATTCTTTTACGCATGGCTCTTCTGAACAAAGAGCCACTTGGTTTCGCCGCGGCTTTGATTCCGGTGACGTTAACCAGGGAGACACGTTTAGAACGCGGTAAAGTCGTTGCCGATTGCCGATTGAAAACATTGCCGATTTCCCATTGCCGATTGCCGATTGAAAAAAACCGTCTAGCCGAGTGCAATCTAGGGAATTGCTGAAATCTCTCTTTCAATCGCCAATCGGCAATCGGCAATCGGCAATGTTTTCAATCATCAATGACCTAGGAGAACCGTCATGCCCGCTCCGAGTTTATTTCGCATAATCCTCCAAGTTGCAGATCTAGATAAGGCCGAGGCCTTCTACGGCGAACTACTGGGTGACAGTGGGCGAAGGATTCCGCGCGCATCGAGGCATTACATCGACTGTGGCTCGGTGATTCTCGCCCTGGTGAATCCCTCGATCGATGATGAAACGGCAAAGCCATTGCCTGACTACATCTACTTCGCGGTTAAGGATCTGGAGTCGATTCATGCGCGCGCACGAGAGTTGAACTGTCTGTCAACTGAAGACGTACACGGAGACAGTGCCGGTGATATTGCCGTCCGCCCGTGGGGAGAACGTTCATTTTACGTCGAGGATCCGTGGGGCAACGGTTTGTGCTTTGTCGACGAAACGACTCTCTTCACCGGGAAGTGATGTTCGATAAACTTCACAGTTTGTCGTCGAGCACCCGAACACTCAACGCGCCGTATCGGAATGGTTTGGCTTCGCACCCACCCGCTACCGCGAGGTGGTACTGACTATCGACCCACGACGTTGACGGATTAGCAACCACATGAACCACGAAGAAGTCGGACAGTATTGGAATGAGTGTGCTGAGGTTTGGACACGACTCGCGCGTCGTGGGTACGACGTCTACAGAGATCATTTGAACACACCTGCATTCTTCGCGATGCTGCCAAATGTCGATGGATTCCGTGGTCTCGACATTGGCTGCGGCGAAGGCCACAACACACGTCTGCTGGCAAAGCGTGGTGCCGTGATGAGTGCGATTGACATCTCGGAAGTTTTCCTCGGCTACGCCAAAGAACATGAGCAACAGGAGCCGCTCGGCATCGATTATCGACTCGCAAGCGCAGTTGATCTTCCTTTTCCAGATCAGTCTTTCGATTTCGCAACGGCGATAATGAGTTTAATGGACGTGCCTGAAACCGATCGTGTCTTAGCCGAGGCATATCGAGTCATTAAGCACGGCGGCTTTCTACAGTTCTCGATTACTCATCCTTGCTTCATGACTCCTTACCGGAGAAATCTTCGCGATGAGAATCGAAAGACGTATGCGATCGAAGTCGGCGACTACTTTCGCGAACTCAATGGCGAATTTGATGAGTGGCTTTTCACTGGGGCACCAGTTGAAGAAAAGCAAGGTCTGCGCAAATTCAAGATCCCGCGCTTCACAAGAACACTGAGCCACTGGCTTAATCTGCTTATTTCGACTGGCTTTCAGTTGGAACACTTCGAAGAGCCGCGGCCCGGCGACGAAACCGTTGCCAAGCAGCCTAAGCTACAAGACGCGCAAGTGGTCTCGTACTTTCTTCATATGCGGGTACGAAAGCCTACCTGAACCCACGCACTCCCAGCTTGCGATCAGACGCAACAGTGATTAGCGTTGCACGCAATGAGTCAAGAACAACCCACTTACGAAGCTGCGCGGATAGTCTCACCTGTTGTTGAGGCGCATTTCGCCGAGCATCACGGTGACGCCGTAAGCCGCGGCGAGGAAGATCTCGCTCCGCGACCAGATGCTGCGGCAATTCAAGCGATTGTCGATGCGAGTTTTTGGGCCAGCTTCCGTCGTGAAGAAGGTCATTTTCCAAAAATCTCCCTGGCATTTGTTGCACCTGAGCAGGTGCCTCAGCCACTCTTGTTTGAAACCAGATTCGATCTGTTGACGAGTGTTCTCACGAAGCTTGCGCCGGCTGTCGAGCGCCCGGGTGTTCATCTTGGCGTTTGGCAATATCAGGGACGTCTGCAAATCTGGGGTGCGTTACGATCGCTCCCGAGTCTGTGCTTTGTGCTGGAAGTTGTGGAACCGGGATTACTCGTCGTCAAACATCGACGGATCGATGGATTCGGAAAGTTTGCGAATGTCGCGATTCTGAAGGGTGAGCAAATAAAGATCGTAGATGAGAATGGCACGAGTTTGCCTGACTGCCCGGATCTGTTGAAATCGCTGCTCGCTTTCACCGCAACGGAAACCGAAGACTCGTCAGTGAACGTTTTGATCCAGCTCGCCGCGTCGATGAGAGCGCATGGACACGGCGGTTCGCTGTTGGTCGTACCTGACGGCAAGGATACTTGGCGCAATTCAATCGTGCATCCGCTTCAATACTCGGTTGGTCCCGCTTACTCAGCCCTCGCTGATCTGCTGCGACAGGACATGCAAGATCGAGATGAGAATCGTTGGGTGAATGCTGTTCGAAAAGCGGTGGAGACGGTTGCAGGACTAACAGCCGTCGACGGAGCAACGATAGTGAACGAAAGCTACGAGGTGATGGGCTTTGGAGGAAAGATTCGCCGTCCCGAAGGTAGTCCACCCGTCGAAAAAATGGTCGCAACGGAACCGATTGTTGGCAACGAAGCAGTCGTGATTCATCCGGTACAGAGCGGAGGCACGAGGCATTTATCGGCAGCGCAGTTTGTTCACGATCAACGTGATGCGCTCGCGCTCGTGGCTTCGCAGGACGGACGCTTCACAATCTTCGCCTGGTCACCATGTGAAGACATGGTCCACGCTCACAGGGTCGATGCGTTGCTGCTGTAGAATTCAGCGCCGGACATCGTGGGCTGCGACAGTAACGATCGACGTGCAAAAACATCAGCGATCAAGTCTACATCGAACATCAGGGTGTGAATGTGCGTCGATACAAGATCCCCGAATAGTTCAAACGCATGGCTCGCCCATCGATGATCGATTCGAAGCCGACGCGATCGGGTGCCTCCGGATCTGCTGAACCAAACCTGCCATCAGGCCTCGGGGTCATTCGTTGCGATCCATTCAGATAGAGCTGCCCCTTCCGCAAGACAACTCTTATGTCGCCATACCATGGACTATCGTTACTGTAATGTCCGACGTAACCTTCCCATTCTTTCGGCACACTGAAGCTCTTTGGACCATCATACTTCGCACCCATGTACCAATTACTGCCGTGGTAAGCTTCAGTTATTCCTTTTTGATTGTCACGCACAAAGCCCAATTGAAAGATCTCAAAGTCTGGGTGCTTCATTATGAAGGAGTCCCCGCCTGATCGCTCCAACAGGATCCGCTCGCCGCGATGGATCAATAATAGTTTCGTTCCGTCCGCAACCAGTTCGAGCTTGTTGCCGTTGACGGTGGTGTACGTCCCTGCATAATCAGCAGCATTGCGCACTTCGGTTGGCGACGGCGGAGATGCGGGCGCATCGGGCAATGGCTTGCCTTCGAGCGACGCGTTGAGTAAGTCGATTGCATATCTCGTCACGGCCACCGGACGATAACCTCGCAGACTGGCGTTGACTGAAGCAAAAGCGCCGATTCCTGCCGTCATATCCACATCTATCGACGAGCTGAATGCGACCATGCCACCCGTGTGGCGCAAACGTGTGTGACTTTCCATCTCACTTACCCACAGTCCATAACCGTACGAAGCATCTTCGCCACGGAACGGAGACTTCACCGCAGGTTTGATGAATAGGTTGAAACTCTCGTCTGACAAAATGCGACCTTTCGGCAGCGCACCTCGATTCAAAAGCATGCGAATGTATCTCGCCATGTCGCCCGGTGTTGAGGCGATGCTGCCAGCCGCCATATCCATCTCGATCCACGGAGACTCAGCCAACGTTCCCTTCAGTGGAAACGGTCGATCGGAATTGAGTGGACCATAACCGATGGCCGATTTACGACGAATCTCATTCGTGATCGCGGAATAGCTGGCGCTCATACCCAGTGGTTTCAATAGGCGAGTGCCGACGGTCTCGGAAAAAGGCCGCTTCTCGATAGCTTCTATGATGAAACCAAGAATGTTGTAGCCGGTGTTGGAATAGAGGAAACGGTTGCCAGGCGCGTAGGTGGTCCACAACTCGGCGAGCAAGGCATCCAACAGCAATGGCGCGCCAGGCAGTCCAGATGTGTGACTTAGCAAATGATGCGTGGTTATCGGCGCAAACTGAGAACTGACCTTTAGCCACGGGAGATACTCAACGATTGGCTTATTCAGATCGATTTTTCCTTCTTCTCGTTGTTGAAGAAGAGTCAGACCGACAAACGACTTCGAGATCGAGCCGATCTGAAATAAAGTATCCGGCGTCACGCGAGCGTTGGCTTTCGTGTCTGCAAGGCCATAGGTGGAAATGCGCAACGCCCCATCGCGATTGGCGACGGCTAAAGTCATGCCGGGCGCGCCCAAGTCAGCCATGTGGCGCACAATGTATTCATCCAGGCGAGAAAACGCCGGCTGGAACTTGGTCGCGCTGCCGCTGCCTTGAGTCTCAATTGTCGTAGCAAAAACCTCGCCGCCTTTGCTTTTGAGCGTGGTGTAGGCGATGGTAGCAACTGCTGACTTTGCGGTTGTCGATAGGAATCGGCGACGTGACAGACTGCTCTTTGAAGAACCACTCATTTCTGTTTTCCTTTTTATCAGTTGAGTTGCTGTCGGAAGTTTGCAGAGCGGGCGAATGCTAACACGTTGTGACTGCAAGATTGAAAGAACCCGCCTGGACTTGAACCGCCGCTTCCAGAGCTCAAGGTAGATAACATCAGCGTTCAATCTTCCCTGAAATAACTCAACTGAAATGAATTGCAAGTAAGGAAGAGCGGTTTACCCCCGCTCAATGTTCCTTCCCTTCAACGCTGAGGGTAAGGCACATTGAGCGCGGGCAAGTCACCCTTCCCTACTTGCATTTATCTCAGCTTGAGCGATTCCACTGAGGCCTGACCGTTGATGTTATGAACGTTCGAAGTTACAGCCACGCGATTGTGCTATCGACCTGAGCGACGGCGAGCAGCGGACATGAAACCACCAGTTCCGCCTCGACGGACGCAAATGATCTCCGCAAGTATAGCCAGTGCGACTTCTTCAGGGGTCACCGCACCAATGTCCAATCCAATCGGTGCATGAATCTCTTTCAACTGTTCTTCAGTCGCTCCTGCTGCTCGCAATCGATTGATGACGATTGATGTCCGGCGCTTGCTGCCAATTAAGCCGAGATAGTCGGGATCGGTCTTGATTGCTGCGCGCATGCATTGCTCGTCTTCATTATGTCCGCGAGTAACGACTGCCACGGCCACGCCCTTGCCGTTTCCAATAGCTCGCTGAACGGTTTCGGTCCAGTCATGCGCAAGAGCTAGCTCGATACTCCCACTCGCGAAACGTTCAGGTTTCAAAAACTCCTCTCGATCGTCGATCAACGTCACGCGATAACCAGTCCCACTCGCAAAACTTGCGAGCGCCGCTCCGACGTGGCCCGCACCGCAGATCACCAGTCTAGCTTCAGCTTGAATTCGCTCAAACAAGAAAAGCATGTTGGCGAATTCAGTTTCGCTCGCAAGATCTTCTCCTTTGATCGCGCGTATGTCGTCGCGCGTCATTAGAAAATTGCTCGCGTGTTCAATTGCAAAAGCGTCGAGAAGATCGGTTCCGAGCGTGCCAATCGATTGGCCGTGTTCGTCGAGCAGTAGTTTTCCGCCAACAGCATCCGACGACTGCAGTACGGTTACCAGCACAGCCATCGTCCCGGCATCGAGCAGTTGAGGAATTGACTTCATCACTGCCTGCGCTGATTTGTCGCTCATGAATTGGTTGATGAATTACTTTGTAGCGGGCTTTTTCGCTAGTCCAACAGCCGCGGCGGCGTGACGAACTAACCAGAGTGGGCCGACTAGCAGGTAAATGGGATTTCTGAAGAAAGCGGGTTGATTTCCCTCAATCGCATGGCCGACGAACTGAAGTATCCAACCGACAATAAACAGTGGAAGCGCCAACCGCCAGTTGAACAAGAACAAGGGCAGCGACACAACGATCATCGGAATGCCGATTCCGTGAGTGAGCCGGTTCAGCGGATGCTGATGCTTGGCTTTGTAGTTGGCAAGAAGGTCGCTGGACATTACTTTGCTCTGGGTGCTTCTGCTTCGTACTTTGTGCTTTGTGCTTGGTACTTTGATAGATCGAAAGCGCAAAGGACAAAGCACTAACTCCCGCCGCCAATTACGTCAATAAAAATATCCATCGTTCCACCACAAACCATTCCTTCTTCACTGGCTTCCTCCGCTGTCAGAGAGAAGTGGTGTAGAGCAGATGTACCTGAACGCATGGCGGCACGAGCTTCGGCCCAAACTTCAGCTTCGATACAACCTCCACCGACCGTTCCCGCGACTTCACCATTTTGCAGAAACAGCATCTTTGCTCCACGCCTCTGCGGAGTTGAACCGCGTGTCTGAGCGACCGTAGCGACAACGACGCGCTCACCACGGTCGTTGGCGTCATTGATCATTCGATAAAGATCGCGCTGCGCTATGGTCGACATGTCTTAGTTTAGTGGCCTGTTATCATATCTTTTTCAACACTTGAATGCTATAAACCCCTGACCGCGGTCGTGGCCCTAATTTGATTTTCTCTGTGTGATCTCAATGTACTCCGTTCCTCCGTGGTGGAGTTTTCCGAGCAGTTACCCAACCACGGAACACAGAGACGGGCAGAGCGGCTATATGGCTGAAGAGTTTATCCGTAGCCCGATTGACTATCGCGCCGGTTTTGCAAAGCAGGAAGGCCGGTGGGTGATGATTTTCTTTATTGCTGGAGACTAGTAAAGATGCATAGCAGACAATCCCGAATACTTCTTTCGATAACGATCGGTTTGATCGTTTCAGGAGCAACGTTCTCGCAAACCATGGCGCCGGACGCAGCGGAGTTAACAAAGCTGCTAAACGACTTTCTCGCCGGTGCTTCGCGCAATGATCCGCAAATCCACGACGCCTTCTGGGCAGACGATCTCATCTACACAAGATCAGCTGGGGTTCGAGTAAACAAGAGTGAAGTAATGCGCAATGTACGCTCCGCGCCTCCCGCGAAGCCAGACGATCCGAAGACAACGTACACAGCTGAAGACATTCGGATACAGCAGTACGGCACGACGGCAATTGTCGCGTTCCGACTTGTCGCAACGACAGAAAGGGATGGCACAACACAAATATCGAATCTTCTAAATAGTGGAACGTTCTTAAAACGCAATGGAAAGTGGCAAGTAGTCAATTGGCAATCGACGCGGATGCCACAATCAACCGAGGCGGCAAAGACTGACGTCACTCGAACGCACGATGCATTCTTCGAAGCGGTGCTCGGTGCTGACGTCAAGAAACTTGAAAACCTGATGCACAGCACGTTCGTCTGGACGCATCGCAACGGAAGCCGGCAATCTCGTCACCAGGTGCTCGATTCCTTGTCATCCGGACAATTGAAGTTCTCGAAGCTAGAGCCGACAAACCCGATGGTGAGTGTGGCTGGCGACACGGCGGTGGTCGTCGGGACTGCAACAGTTCAACGTAGCGCGGTCGTGGGAGGAAATCCCGATGCTAGTCCTTTCACCGTTTCCTATACTTTCGTTTTTGCCAATCAAGGCGGGACGTGGGTGCCTATGGCGTTACACGGCAGCGCAGTTCAATAAGAACGTAACAGCAGATCCACCGACTTCCACTCCACAGATAAAAGTCAGGGGCAGGAGCAGCAGAACTTTGTGCTCCTGCCTGCTGCGCCTGCTCCAGTTGTTCTTAATCTGTGTAATCGGTGCAAATCGGTGGATCTGCTGTTATTCGGGCCGGCGCGTGGGAGTCGCAGGTTTTGGCACATCAGTTTTCTTTGCATCGCCTTCCATGCGCTGTTGATTAAGGCGAGCACGCAGCAGATCCACTTCGCTATCGGCAGTGGCAATTGCCGACTCCAAACGAACCCGACTATTTTCAAGAATAGTAATCTGCGCCTGCAAACGTCCCTTTTCATTTTCCAGTTGACGCCTACGAGCATCGCGCGCGTCTTCCGGTCGCGTGGAACCGTAACCCTGCGTTGCCTTGTCGATATTCTCGGGCTTCAAATAGTACTCAACTTGATCGAGCTTCGAACTTAAGTCGGCCATCTTGCTCTGCACGTCGATCAACTGAGAGCGCAACGATTCAGCGCGTTGTTCGGCGCGCGTCAAACGCTCCATGTCGAGCAGATAACGATCGTCTTCCTGCATCGCGGTCAGACGATCATTCAGCCGGTTCACCTGGTGCGTCAACGTAGTGATCGTCTGCTGCATGTTGTCGGAATCTGAAGTTCCGGGTTTTGCAGTTTTCTTCGGTTGGGTTTCCGTAGTTGACTCGACTTCCGGTGTCGTTTGGTCGGCTGTGCTGATGATCTTCGGGTCAGTGGCCGTGCCCTGGGCGCTGGCGTCACTCGGAAGGGCTATCGTTGGATTTGTGATGACCGGTCTTTTTACAGGAGTAGCCGTACGTCGCGTTCGCTTTTTCTTCCGAGATTGCGCGTCGACCTGCACGAGGCCGAGACTCACAACGACTGCGAGAATAACAAACAGCTGAAAGACTACCCGGCTGGGCAAACGGCGACTCATCCTCGACAGGGCGCTTAACTCACGTTTGGTGGGCATCACAAATTCACTCCTTGCAACCGACTTTAAGATACGCCAGTCAGGATCGCGCTTTCAAGCTGGATTCCGACTCCGCCACTCGATTGACCTCAGTTCAGACGCTTTAACGCGGTAATGCGATGCCACGGCCTGGCTTTGAAAAGGCCGGTAGCCAAAAGCTTTACACGACCGTGCGTGAGGGTTGTTCCGCCAAATCTCGTCAAAGCAGATCCAGCGATTAAAAACATTGCCGATTGCCGATTTTTGATTGCGGATTGCATGTTGCCTGGATCGGTCAATCGGCAATCGGCAATTGGCAATTTTTGAAGGTTCATTGACGACGAGCGACAACTTCATAAAGCGCATTCTTGAAAAACAGGCGCTTCAGACTATCGCCCAAATGTCGAGCCGGCATCTTCTTCGCTCTCGCCTTCGTTTCACTCACATTACTTCGCTCATACAGAATACTTACCGGCAAGTCTGCGAATAAGACTTGCGCACGTGCGAGGGTCAGATGGGTTGTGTGATCGGCAAAGGGACCGATTTCGTACGAAACACCAAGCGCGTTCCATGTCGAGTGAGCGCGAGCAGCTACGAAGTAGAGCGGATGATGAATATTGACAGTGAAATAAAGCAATCCGCCTGGTCGCAAAATGCGGACGAGTTCCCGCACAATGCCCAACGGTTCCTCGGCGTGGTCGACGACGTTATCACAGAGCACGATGTCGAAACTCTCGTCACGAAAAGGTGCTTGCTCCCCGAAAGCAGCAACAGTCGGAACTAGTTTTTGCCAGGTGGGAAACAGTCGACGGTAATCGACAGCAAGGGGATCGAGGCCAATCGCTCTTTTGCTTCCAAAGAAAAAGATTAAACCGTGAGCGCCGCTGCCGACTTCAATGACCGACGCGTCGGAATCGATCGGCCGATACTTCTCAAGCAGTCCCCGCACTCTCTCTGACGACTGCTTCATTGCAGCCATCAGATCGGCCTCGCGCCCAGCAACAGCCACAGCTTTCTTTTGCTGATAATCGAGCTGGCGTTCGAGTGCGCGATGAGCCTGTCTCTGCCGCGATGAATTGTTGGTGGTCATTAGGTAATAAGAGTTGGATAAGTCGGACAGGCCCTGTAAGCCTTCTCAAAACGCACTCAGCTTGAAACTCACTCTTGGCGCTCGACAATTCAGGGTGTTGATACTCAAGAGATCTGCCCCGGCCTCCGCAAATCCTCGTGCGGTTTCGACTGTCACACCGGTGCCGCTACATTCAATCGAAACATTCTCTGATAACTCTCGGGCATGTGAGATTAAAGGGCGGGCATCATCCACAGATAAATTCTCAAGGACCAGATTGTCCGCGCCTTGCTCGATCGCGCTGGCTACTTCGGCTTTATCCGTAACTTGAACCGCGATCTTGTGTAGGCGGCCCAACCGCTCCTTCGCTGTTTTTACTGCGGCTGGGAGTCCACCGCTTATGTTTGCATGGTTCGCGGTGATCACAACTCCGTCGTCCAATCCAAATCGTCCATTGCTTCCGCCGCCAAGCGAGACAGCATAGCGCTCCAACATCCTGAGCCCGGGCGTCGCTTCGCGCGAATCAACGACCTGAGTAGCCGTGCCGGCAACGGCCTGCACAAACTGATTCGTTACGGTGGCGACGCCGGAAAGATGCTGAATCAAGTTCAGCGCGACACGCTCGCCGACCAGCAACACGTCAGCAAATCCGACCACGCGTGCGATCAACTTCCCTTCTTCGACTTGCTCTCCGTCAGACACAAACGCTTCGAGTTGTTGCTGTGCATCCAGTGCAAGAAAAACTTCTTCAGCCGCTTCGAGACCCGCGACGATCATCGTTTCGCCAGCGACAAAACGCCCGCGTGCGCGTGTGTTCCTGGCAATGATCGCCTGGCTCGTCAGATCTCCGCGGCCCATGTCTTCGCGCAGAAATAATCCGATCTGGGAATAGAGCGCGCCTTCGTCGGTCCAGTTCATTGCAAACTCTCGATTAATTGTTGAAGTTGCGAGGTCCGTTGGGCAATCTCATTAAGTCGTGTGCTGACTTCCTGCACGCGTTCAGCGGGCGCACGCTCAACAAAGTTTGGATTGCTAAGCTGTGCTTCCAATTTTGCCGCTTCCGCCCGAAGCTTCTCTTTCTCACGTTCGAGTCGCTGAATTTCCTGTTGAAAATCGATCAGCCCTTCCAGTGGCACCGCCAATTCCGCGCCGCCAATCAATACCGCACGAGCAGAAGCTCTCGGTGAATCAAGCTGCGCGCTGACTGAAACTTCGGACGCACGCACGATGCGGGCGATCTGATCCTTGGCCGCAGTAAACACGTGGCGAAGCTTTTCTTCCGGCGCTCCAATCAAAACGCGAACACGCTCGCCCGGTTTGATATTCATCTCCGACCGAATATTTCGAACGCGCGAGATCAAGTCGATCGTAGCAGCCATTTCCGCTTCCGCCCCGCTGTCGATCAAGCGCTCCGATCCTTCTGGATAGGATGCGAGCATGATAGATGGCGAAGCGCCAGCGTACGCTGGATGCAACAGCGTCTCTCCGGCCCCGGGCAATCGCTGCCACAATTCTTCCGTAATGTAAGGCATAAACGGATGTAACAGCCGGAGTGCCTGATCGAGGATTGTCAATAGACGCGACCGCGCCTCCGCTCGCTCCGGGCTGTTCGTTTCGGCTATGACATCAGCTTTGGTGAGTTCGATGTACCAATCACAAAAATCGTCCCAGAAGAAGTGATACAGCAGCTGCACCGCTTGATGAAAGTCGTAGTCAGCCAACGCTCGATTCATATCCAAAGCAGTCTTGTTCAAGCGCGAGATCATCCAGCGATCATGCAACGCCAAACTCGCGTCGTTCGCCCTAATCAACTCCGGATTGATGCTCGCGCCTTCTGAATAAAGCAAACAAAATCGCGCCGCATTCCAGATCTTGTTGGCGAAGTTTCGATACGACTCAACCTGTTTCTCGTTCCAGCGTGTATCGGTGCTGCCCACCTGAGCGAGCGTCAATCGAGTGGCGTCAACTCCATACTTGTCAAAAACATCCAGCGGGTCGATGCCGTTCATCTTCGTCTTTGACATGCGTTGGCCCTGCGCGTCCAAAACAGTTCCCGTGATGTACACGTCATCGAAAGGCTCGCGACCCGTAAACTTCATTCCCATCATCACCATGCGCGACACCCAGAGAAAGATGATGTCGCGCGCAGTGATGAGAACTGAGGTGGGATAAAACGTCTTGAGATCTTGAGTCTCATCAGGCCACCCCAGCGTTGAAAATGGCCACAGCGCCGAAGAAAACCACGTGTCTAGCACATCAGGATCCTGCGTTAGCTCAGCGGTGCCGGCTTGTTCCCGCGCTTCTTCGACGGACCGAGCAACAACCACCTCCCCTGTTGGCGTATACCAGGCGGGTATCTGATGTCCCCACCACAGCTGGCGCGAGATGGTCCAATCACGAAGGTTCTCGAGCCAATTCGTATACACGTTTTCATAAGGCACTTCCGGAACGAAACGTGGCATACGCTTACGTCGCATCAAATCGAGGGCGAGATCACGCAAAGGCTCCATTCGCATAAACCACTGTGTTGAGATCAGAGGCTCGATTACGGTCTTACATCGTTCGCATTTCGAAATCGAAAACTCGTAGTCAACAACTTTCTCCAGTAGACCGAGTCGCTCAAACTCCTCGACAACCTTTTGTCGCGCTTTGTATCGATCCAAACCCGCAAATCCTGATCCCGCATCGGCCGTCAGCTTCGCGTAAGGATCGATCACAACGACCTGCGGTAGGTTGTGTCGCACACCCATCTCGTAGTCGTTTGGGTCGTGTGCCGGAGTTACTTTCACAGCGCCGGTTCCAAACTCGGGATCTACAAACTCATCAGCGATGATCGGAATATCGCGGTTCGTCAGCGGCAAACTGATTGTCGCGCCCAGCACATTTGCATAACGGCTGTCTTCGGGATTTACAGCAACGGCGGTATCGCCCAGCATCGTCTCGGGTCGCGTCGTCGCAACGGTGATGCGTTCATCGCTTCCCTTTATCGGATACTGCAGGTAATAGAGTTTTCCGGATTCGGGTAACTTTTCAACTTCGAGATCCGACAACACTGTCTGATCGTTTGGGCACCAGTTAACGATCCGGTTGCCTCGATAAATCAATCCTTCTTCATAAAGTCTGACGAACTCCTCACGAACGGCACGCGACAAGTCTTCATTCATCGTGAACTTTTCGCGAGACCAATCCACTGATGCTCCTTCACGTCGCATCTGTATCGTGATTTGGCCGCCCGACTCGTTCTTCCACTGCCAGACACGCTCAATGAACTTTTCGCGACCGAGCTCTTGTCTGCTCGTGCCTTCTTTTTTCAGCGCGCGAACGACCATGAGCTGGGTGGAAATGCCTGCGTGATCTATTCCCGGTAACCAGAGAGTGCGAAAGCCTCTCATCCGTTTGAAGCGCGTAAGCACATCCATAAACGTGTGCTGCAACGCGTGGCCCATGTGCAGAGAGCCAGTAACGTTCGGCGGAGGAATGACGATACTGAAAACCGGCGCGTTCGGATCGCGATTGATTTCGGGAGCGAAGTAGCCACTCTGCTCCCAGCGTTTGTAATGGTGCTGTTCGGCTTGTTTAGGATCGTATTGTTTGGGGATGTCCATCACGAGTGTCAGTTGTCCGTTGTACGTCGTTGGTGATTCAGTGAAGAGCTTACCGTACAACGGACAACGGACAACTGACAACTGACTACGGCAAAAACAAAAGCAGGTGGCCGGAGAACCACCTGCCTAAACCAAAATGTCTCAGTATCTATTGGTGCTGCGACTCTTTCTGTTCCAGCTGCCGTTTGATCAGCAGCTCAGCGAGTTCAGGCACGACTTCCCAGGCAATCTCGCGCACAACCGAGTCAGACATCATCTCGACAACCCGACGTGCGATGGCATCGATCATCTCCGGCGATAAACTGTCTGCGCTAATGGGTGCAGCGCTCGAAGTTGATTCAGAAGGAGCTTCTGCAACCACACTTACGGGAACCGGCGCCGGAACGTATTCCGGTACGGGGGGCACTTCGTGTACCTGATCCTCGTATGCTACTTCCGGCTCGTCATATGTAACCGAAGCTTGGTACTCAGCCGGAGAAGCGGAATAGACTTCGGGTTGGTATTCGACAGCGGCGAGAGGTTCAGGCGACGAGGTTTGTGTAAGCTCAGGTTCGACAAAGGTCCGTTGCGGTGCGGGCGTGTCGTAGAGCCTGGTAATGTCTTCGGATCCGTTGTGTGGTTCATCTTCTACGTCGAGATCCAAAACAAAATCATCCGCCACGGCGGCAGTTACCGGTTCGTAATCGCCTAAATCCAAAAGCGAATCGGCTTCCGTCTGAGTCTCGTAGCGATTTGCTGTTTCCATTCTTGATTCACCCACTGTTGCCGCAGCAAATGCCGGCGTCCTGTTCTCCACTTCAGCTCGCAGCTCTTCTGGCAGCGGCTGCGTGTCAGCCGTTGTCATTGCCAACTCTTCGGTATCTAGTTTTTGGACCGGAGCAGACGGTTCGTTCGCATGCGGGAGTTCGGCAGTCGGGACTTCCCGTTGGTCTGCCGGACGGCTCCCGACCAGTGAGCCGACTCTGTCGATTAGACGTCGAATCGATTGAAATGGCTTTGTCAAGATGTCATCCGCGCCAACTCTGCGCGCCTCCGCTTCGTCGAACGGCTCGAAGGAGCCAACGAGGAGCATCACAGGAATGTGCTTGTGCTTCTCGCTATGTTTAATGTACTGGCAAACTTCGAAGCCGGATTTTCCCGGCATAAAAACGTCTGCGAGTACGATATCCGGCGCAACCTCGTCGAGATGGTCTATTGCCTCGTCACCGTTACCAAAAGCAATCACTCGCACGCCTTCGTCAGCGAATGTCAGTTCGATAACTTTCTGAATGGTAACCGAATCGTCGGCAAGTAGGAGTTTGCGGCCAGCTAACAACGCTATTCCCTTAGCTGAATTTAAGCACCATCGGCGGGGCCCAGTGCGGTTGCACGGATGGCGCAGGCATGTCGAACAAATGGCCTCGGATGAGGCCACAATGAAACCTAACACCCGCGGGAAGCGGCAGTCAAGACTTTAGTTTTCGAGGAAGGTGAAGAATAACCACAGATTACACAGATTACACAGATTAAGCCCTAAAGTAGGTGGGGCTACGGAACCCCTTGGCGGCTTTGGTGACTAAACCGCTCAAGTCACCTGCCCCCAGATCCTAATCTGTGTAATCGTAATCTGTGGTTCTGCTTCAACTTACGGGGAGGAGAGGACGACATCGTCGCCGGTATTCATCTTCCCGTCAGGGCCGGCGGAACGAAGCGTAAAGTGGTTCGTTTCACCCTCATACTGATAGGGATTGTTCCAAGGGTCCAGACGGATAACACGTCCCAGGTACTTTGGGCTCAGGTGGTCGATCAACACCGGGTGTTTGTCGGACACTACAAAGGTGCCCCGCTCCTGCCTGAACTTTGTCAGTGCCGCGGCGACAGTCTTCATTTCATCGCGGGCCTGGTCGGCTTTCACACCGGCGAGTGCCCCCTCAACGCCTTCGACACTGATCCAGGGGTGCATGCCAGTCTTAAACGAAGCCGTATGCCAGCCCGAGCGATCTCTCTTAAAGCGAACGCCGAACCGAACCAAACTGATGACCGTCGCAGACGGTTCCGTCGCAAGTGGAATCCCGAGGCCGCTAATCGATTTAATCCTCACCACGTCCTCTGGAAACTGAACTTCAAATAGCGCTACGAGCAAACACCTCGCTTCTCTGACGGTCAAATCACTCGCGACGGGCTGTTGAAACTGGTTCTTCTTGTCGCACTTCGACGGCGGTAACTGCCGACCAGCGGAGCGAGCAATTAGCTCAAGCTGTTCCCAGCGCTCCTGGCCCACCCGAACCTCAGCGACTCTCCAAACCCCGGACGAATCACGTTTCAGGCGAAATACAAGTTCGATATGCGCAATCGCTTCTGCAAAGTCTGGATCGATCATCACCGGCTTCTGCACACGAATGCTGCCAGATGGCAAATTCATGCCAGCAGTTTTAGCGATCAGCTTCCGCGCCTGGCTAGCACTCAAGTCAGCACGTGCGATTACTGGTGCAAGCATGATTACCAGCACACAACTGAGAATCAGAGAAGCGTTGCGCATTTAGTTGTTGTCGCTGGTTCGTGAGCCTTTGCCGAGAAGCATCTGCAGCATTATTTGAAATTGAGCAGTGGTGAATGGCTTCGGCAGAAAAACAACCGCGCCTGCTGCAAAGCTATCCTGCGATAGTTTTGGATCCTGCTCGGCGGTCATCATCATTACGGGAATGTTCTTGAATCGTTTTTCTGTTTTCATTTGCCGCACGAGTTCAGGGCCCGAGATGTGCGGCATCACAACGTCGAGAATTGCGGCCGTGAAATTTGGATCATCCTGGAGGATCTTATAAGCCTCGCGTCCGTCACGCGCAGTTACGACAGCGAATTGATCTCTTTCAAGAATTGTCGCCACGAGACGTAGGATTGCCGGATCGTCGTCGGCGATGAGGATCCGGCGACTCTCTGAGCCCGTCCTCGTGTTTCCTTTGTCGCTCTCTGCCATACCGCTCCTTAATTATTAGTCGATCGCTAGGCTTCGACGGGCCGGCAACTTTCGCCCGCCTGGGTTGAAAGGTCGGCGGCAAGTTTTATCGCCGCCATCATACTGGAATGCTCAGCGAGTCCTTTCCCGGCGATGTCAAAAGCGGTTCCATGATCTACTGAAGTTCTGATGAACGGTAGGCCCAGGGTCACATTAACCGCCTCGCCAAACGATAAGCACTTTACGGGAATCATCGCTTGATCATGATAACAGGCAATCACGGCGTCGAACTCGCCGCGTGACGCTCTTAAGAATACCGTATCGGCCGAAAACGGCCCATGAACATTTATATCGTCGACTCCTCTCATCGCTTCAATCGCCGGAACCATTTCAGACGCTTCTTCAACTCCAAATAATCCACCCTCGGCGCCATGTGGGTTCAAGGCGGCCACTGCGAGCCGGGGCTTTTCAATCCCCCAGCGCTGGAGTTCGCGATGTGTGAGATTGATGATCTTCACCAGCCGATCGCGTTCGACCATACGAATCGCGACTGACAGCGGCACATGCGTGGACAGCAAAACGATACGCAGATTCGCCGCCACGAACGCCATCGCATATTCTTCGGCGCCTGTCAGATGCGCGAGAAACTCTGTGTGACCCGGAAAGCTGTAGCCACCGAGAAACAGCGCGCGCTTATTGATCGGAGCGGTGGCAATCGCATCGATGCTGCCGGCCGCACACAGCTCCACAGCCGCTTCTATGTAACCCGCAGCAGCCTTACCGGCCGCACCAGATTCAATTCCTGGCTCGATGTACCCACTGATGTTGTCGAGATGATAAATGAGGGGTTCCGCTAGTTCGTCTGGAAACGACTCGTCTTTGCGAACTATGTCGTAGCCAGACTGCAGATCGAGAGTACGCGCCGTGTGCGCGAGCAGCTGCGCATCACCGATGATGATCGGAATACAAACTTTTCGAATCTCCTCTTCGGCCACAGCTTTGAGGACGACCTCCGGGCCGATGCCAGCCGGATCGCCCATGGTTATTCCGATGCGTGGCAATACTCGCCGCGGTCGAGGTCCCGGGTCTGATGGAGATTGATCTGACTGTCGCATTTGCTGAAAGCGACGCGTTTTGGCGGACGCAAAGAGCAGGGACGAGGCTCTCTCTGCGTGCTGCTTATGCCGTTTTTTCCACCCGCTCGTCGGCCTTGAACATGTACTTGATGTTTCGTTTGAGCACGAGCAGGTTCGGTGCACCCTTGCGATTTACTTTCAGAGCGCCGCGATCGTACCACTCGATTGTGCCTTCAATTTCCTCACCGTCGAGTAGAACTATAACCATCGGTGTATGCGCGTCGATCTGTTTTTTGTAATAGAAGATCTCTGCGTTGGTTTCGTTTGGCGGCGGAACGCGCTTTCTCACTTGCACTGGTGTAGCTTGTTGAGAGGCACGCGGTTCTCGAGGTTCATTCGACGGTCGGGAGCTGCCGTTTTGACGCTCTCGGGGTTGAGGAACCTCGCGCGCTTTGCCCTTAACTTCGGCGAGTGTAGTTCTTATGAGTTTACGATTCACTGATTATTACCTCCAAAATCTTATGACGGCATTTACATCCGTCGGGGCGCGTCAAAATGTTCAAGGCAGGGAAAATCCTTCACGGACCAGCACTAACTCTCGCAGGCGACGGCCATCCGAGGAGAGGAACTATTTCATTACCCGTAATGGGAAATCCTGCAAGGAATGAGTGACATGCTACACAACCAATCAAGAAAAAGCAAAGGTATGGTCGCGCAAAAACACTATGCTATTACTGACTGTTCAAGGGATTCACACGTCGTAGAGAATCTCCCAAACGGGGTTGGGTGTATTCGCGTGACACGATGGCGCGTCAAGCTCCGTTGCCCTCGAAGAACACTAGCTTAGCCTCATCAACATCGATCAGACCCATCCAACTCGGGCAGATGATGTTATTGAGATATACATTGATGGGTATGTATTGCTTGTTCGCGTTCAGAGTCGGCAATCCTTTCGTCTTCAGCTGCTCGTTGTAATACTCCAGATTCGGGGAATGTAGAACTGTCCTTGGATAGAGCACTACCCCGTACGTGTCTTCATTCGAAGGTTCAAGCTTTAGGTAGGTCTGAGGGTAGGCAGCTATTGCCTCCTTCAACCACCGCCATACGATCTGGTCGTCAACATCTAAAGGAAGCTTCGTCGAAAAGCTGTGGGTCTGAAGCGCTTGAGAAACAATTTCTCGCGTTAGCGGCCACTCTGGCTCAGACCGTTGATAGGAAGCTAGACCTCGCACGCTTTTGGCTGGGCATGATCGAGTTTTGTTGAATGAAACGAAGCTAATGCCAACACCGATAGTAAATGCAACGATAAGCGTCGTAGTCCGAGTGAACCAGCGCATGTCAAATCACCTCCGAACCGTGAGCCGTTTGCCCTGTATTAGACGCCACGTGCAAGGCTGGGTTCCGGAATAGTATTCCACGAGATCCTCTGCAGGCACACAACTACAGAATGGGAGCCCAGCGACCGATGTCAACGTGCGTTGCGTGCGACGTTACTCGACATCGGTCGCTGCGCTCCCGTTCTGTAGTTGCCGGAACAAAGGGATGGGCCTTCGAGGATCATTCTAGTACGATAACTTCATGACCGCGATCGTTGGCAACCAAACGGGCCGGCTGCTCCTGTTGCTTGCTCTCGTTGGGACCTTGGCCGCCTATCTCAATGGAATCCAGCATCCGTTTGTCTTCGACGATCCCGTGCAGATTGTCAATAACCAAGCGATCCATTCATGGCAGTCCATGCCGAAGTACTTCACTAGTGACGTCTGGCCACATGCAGACTCATTCGTCGGCGGCACTTTTTATCGGCCAGTGTTTCAGATCTGGCTGCTATTGAACTACAAGATTGGCGGGCTGAACCCTGTGTGGTGGCATGTCACATCTTTGCTTCTTCACCTGTTGGTGACGGTGTCGGTCTTTGCGCTAGCGAAGACGTTAGTGAACGACGAGGTGACCGCCGGTGTTGCAGCGCTTCTGTTCGGACTACACCCGGTTCACGTGGAAGCAGTCACATGGATCTCAGGCGTGACAGAACCTTTGATGGCAGTTTTCTTCGTCGCGTCTTTTCTCTGCTATCTCAAAAATAAACAACAGCGGTCGCCGATGTGGCTCGTCTTATCCCTCGCGCTCTACGCGTTCTCGATGTTGTCGAAGGAAACCGCGTTAATGCTGCCGGGAATCATTGTCATGTTTCGGTGGATACAACCTGACAACTCGGAGCCGCAGCTGAAACTGCAAAGATTCATGAGCGGACTTAGCGATGCGCTTCCCTACATCGTTTTGACTGTTGTTTACCTCTGTGTTCGTTACTTCGCACTGAAGGGGTTACTGCGTCCCATGACTGTGCTCCCCATAACTACGCTGATCTTCAGTTGGCCATCGATTCTCTTCTTCTATGTAAGATTGCTTGTATGGCCGTTTGGTCTCAGCGCGTTTTACGACACCCCCTATGTCACGAGTCCGCAGGTTCAAAACTTCATCCTTCCTTTGTTGGTTCTGATAGCGCTGGCTCTAGGCGTTTACTTTCTATCGAAACGCGACCGCATGATTGCGTTTCTCTCGCTTTGGATGTTGTTGCTCATTCTCCCCGTTCTGAACTTC
>DATIBJ010000080.1:0-3313 GCA_035457565.1 Pyrinomonadaceae bacterium
TGTTGGGCTGTTGATGATGCTGTTGCCATGAAGAGCGTTGTGGCAACCAACGTGCCTTGTATTAAATGGCAAAAATATTAAATGGCAAAAACGAGGTGTAAAGCAGATTCGGATCATTGCTGGGTCAGGTTACCCGGCCAAATGGGCTAAAGCACCCAACAACTATCAGGGGCAGGAGGAGAAACATGCGGGAAGCGACACAACTTGATCATGGGGCGAGAGTGAGAACTACGCCGTTGCCTTCGGGACGGCCAATTCCTGTGCTTGGTCAGGGAACATGGGGTATGGGCGAAGATCCTTCGCGACGCGAGTCCGAGATCGCGGCACTGCGGTTGGGTTTGAATGTCGGCATGAACCTCATCGACACCGCCGAGATGTACGGTGAAGGTGGTGCGGAAGAGATCGTTGGTGAGGCGATTGCCGAAGGTCGCGAGGATGTGTTTGTGGTCAGCAAAGTTTATCCGCACAACGCTTCGCGAAGCGGCGCGATTAAGGCGTGTGAGCGAAGTTTGCGGCGACTCAAGACGGACTACATCGATCTTTATCTCTTGCACTGGCGCGGCGACGTGCCGTTGGCAGAAACAGTTGAAGCGTTTCAGCAGTTAAGGGAAACAGGTAAGATCCTCGAGTACGGCGTGAGCAACTTTGACGTCGTAGACATGGAAGAGTGGGTTGCTGTGGCGGGCGGTGATGAGGTCGCTACCAATCAGGTGTTGTACAACCTCATGCATCGCGGGATCGAGTGGGATTTGATCCCATGGAGTCGCGAGCGGCAAATTCCGATCATGGCGTATTCTCCGGTGGCGCATAAAACGGACGAGCAGAAGCGCATGTTCAATGATCGCACTATCAAGTTGATCGCCACCGAACACGGCGCCACACCGGCTCAAATCGCGCTGGCCTGGGTGCTTCGCGAGCCGGACCTGATTGCAATTCCCAAAGCCAGCCGGGCGGAACACATTCGCCAGAACCGCGCTGCGTTGGATATCCAGCTTACCGACGACGATCTCGAAAAGCTGGACGAGCTTTTCCCACCTCCAAAACGGAAGATACCGCTCGAAATGCTTTGATCGGGTTCGTCATTTTGCGTTCGCGGACCGTGCCGCTCGGTTCATGCTTTCGAGCATTCCGTGCAAGTGGGCGGCAGCGCGTTTGATGTCGAAATGATCGTACTGACGGGCGCGGCTTTCCGCGGTTAGCATTTCGCAGAGGTCAACTCTAGCTCACGCGCAATGCAATCTTCCCAAGCACGTGGCCTTTCTCGATTCGCTTGTGTGCTTCGGCGGCGCTAGCGAGATTGTAAGTGGCAGCAATTGGGATCTCGAGATTCCCGTCGACGAAAACGCGGTTGAGACGTTCAAATTCGCCAACCCCGGCAACTGCGTCGTACGCGAGCATCTCTATTCCTTTTCGTTTTCTTGGTACCGGCTCGACGCCGTTTGGATATGCGACCCGACTGCCATTACGCGTCGCATCCAAACACTTCTGAAGTCCTGATCCTCCGGCAAGAGCCAACACGCATTCGACGCCTTTTGGAGCAAAGCGTCGCGCGGCCTCGGCAATGTCTACTGTTTTTCCATCGACTGCGGTATGCGCCCCCAGCCGTAACGCAAGCGCAACTCCGTCCTCGCCCGAGGCGGATGCAAACACACGGGCGTGGCGCAGCCTCGCAAACTGGATCGCAAGGGCGCCGACGCCGCCTGAAGCGCCGTGAATTAGAATGTGCTCGTCTCTCTTTAACTCAAGCACATCATCAATCCCCTGGAGCGCCGTGAGACCTGAAATCGGTAACGCGCCGGCGTGAAATAGATCGAGCTTCTTCGGCATGGTCGCGACCTTTTCTGCCGGGACCGCCGTGTATTCAGCGTAGAAGCCTCCCTGCGGATTGTTCCAACTGTACGCGTATACATGATCGCCGATTTTGAAGCGGTGTATGCCAGACCCCAGCGACACAACTCTTCCTGAGCCTTCATAGCCCAATACATATGGAAACTTTATACGGCCACCGGGTGACCAGCCACCGCGAATGTCAGCGTCCCATGGTCCGACGCCCGCCGTATCGACTTCGATCAGCACCTCGCTCGGATCCGGAATAGGAACCGGGAGGATTTGCAGCTTCAGCACTTCGGGATCGCCGAATTTATCGATCGCCGCCGCGCGCATGGTTGTTGGAATCGTGGGCATCTGCTTCAAGCGGAATTTAAAAAATCAGGGGCGTGCTCCGGGGGGCGCCCCTGGCGTCGGTACGCCAAAGCTGGCGTTAGACGAATGCTTCATCCACGTAACACCATCGCCAGTTCTCACCGATTTCAAAAGACCTCACAATTGGGTGCTGGGTCTGATGAAAGTGCTTCCTTGCGTGGCGATTAGGAGATGAATCGCAGCAACCGACGTGACCGCACGTCAGACAAAGCCGCAAATGCAGCCACGGAGAACCGATTCTTAAGCAATCTTCGCAGCCATTAGAGCTCGGAGTTAAAGGTCGTATCGCTTTCAAGTGCGGATCGATGTTACGCGTGTTGGGCCAAACTGAATTCTCCCGAATCATCCACATATCCCTCGCTGTCCTTAAAGTTATGCGAAAAACCATCGCAACCGACGTGCCTTCTATTGAAACTTGGAAAAATCAGGTTTCGGGCAGGTTCACGTAATTACTGGGTCAAGTCCCCCGGCAAATGTGGGCAAAACTCCCAAACGTAAAAGAATGTTACTGAGGAGCCATATCGTACTCCACGAACTCGCGAATCACTGGATCGTTTGATTTCCAGAATAGTTCATCCGGACCTTCAAAAATAATTCGGCCGCGGTGCAGCATCATGACTCTTGTATTTGCCAAACAGAAACGATCTCCTTCGTCTTCGATCTGAGTTCGGTTTCCTGGCGCAACGCGTGCAGTTTTGGAAGCCAGGAAGCGAACGTCCTCGATGCGATGCGTGACCCAGATGGAGCTCACACCACGCACGTCCCGAAGTTTCAGACCCAGTGCACAAATGGTTCTTGCGGTTGGAGGATCGAGTCCGGTAGTGGGTTCATCGAACAAAACAATTTCCGGTTCGTCCACAACTGCACGAGCAATCGCAACCCGTCGCTTCATGCCGCCTGAAAGTTCCGACGGCAACTTGTCGGCAGCCTCCTGGAGACCGACAAACTTAAGAATCTCCGTTACCTTGGATTCGATTTTATCCTCGGGCTCGCTGTGTTCGTGCAAACGATAAGCGACATTTTCAAAAACGGTGAGCGAATCAAACAACGCGCCTTCCTGAAAGACCACACCCATTTTCTGGCGGACGCGGTCAAGTTCCTCTTCGGAGAG
>DATIBJ010000081.1:0-23224 GCA_035457565.1 Pyrinomonadaceae bacterium
TGACATTCGGCACCAAGTCGCCTCCTCCACTGATAACGGGCGTCTGATTCTTACGAACTGATTTCTGACACAGTCTCGGGGCGTCGGTGGATTGTTCATACATCGGCCGATCAGTCGATCGCGGTTGCTTGCAAAACTTAACTTCTTGGAGGCATTAGTGTGTTGGCGATGTGAAGGTCAGGTATTAACAATCCACCGACTGCGTCGGTGGTATTACCTACCAAGGGGTATGAGTTCAGTAGGTTGAGTATTAACCATCCACCGACTCCGTCGGTGGGATTCCGGACTTTTTGTGCAAAGGCTCTTCGAGTAGTGTTCTAATTTGAAGTTCATCACCTAGAACCACTCAACTCTCTGCTTCTTCCGATTCGGGCTGTGCCCCTGGTTCGGGCTGTGCCCCTTACACATTCATGAAGTCACGGTTGAGGGACCGGCAGGCGAGGTCAAAGACCAAACCCTGGGGCGTAGCCCGGAATGAGAGCGGCATGTGACGGCGAGGCGGAGCCGTCGCCTCACAGCGAGCGGCAAAGCCGTAACGCAAGAAGCAATTAATTGTTAGTTGCTCTGGTAAACAACTTTCCCATTCACAATTGTGTAAACAACTTCAGTGGTTAGAAATTCCCGAGGGGCGACCTTGAGCAAGTTCTTTGAAAGCACAGTGACGTCGGCAAGTTTTCCAACCTCGATGGAGCCTTTGATCGTCTCTTCAAAATTTGCGTAGGCAGTGTTGTAAGTATAAGCGCGGATTGCTTCCTCGATTGTTATTCGCTCAGCGGGAAACCATCCTGACTTAGGCTCACCACCCAGCGTTTGCCGCGTTACCGCCGCATACAAACCGAGCATCGGGTTGATGGGATACTCAGAAGCAGAAGTGCCGGGCCAGTCAGTGCCGAAGCAAAGGATGGCCCCACTATCTTGAATGCTTTTGAATGCATACGCATATTTGCTTCTCTCGGCGCCGATACGCTCTTCCATCCAACGCATGTCGTCGCTTAAGTGAAATGGTTGGACCTCAGCGACGATTCCTAGTTGGCCCAAACGTTTGAAATCCGCTGGCGCCAGCACCTGTGCATGCACGAGTCGGAAGCGGCGATCGCGCTTGCCGTTGCGACGACTCAACTCTTCAAGATAGTTCAGCAAGACATTGTTTGCCTCATCGCCGATCGCGTGTACCGTTATTTGCAGCCCGGCGCGATCCGCGTCCAACATGTAGCCAAGAAACTGGCCTTCTACAAATTCTCCTTTTTCGTTCACCATTAACGGCCGCCAACGGCCTCGATTGTTCGGATTGTTCGAGTAGGGTTCGCGAAAACGAGCGGTGCTCGTGCCCATAATGCCGTCGATGTGACCTTTCAACGCGCCGAGCCGAATCCACTCATCGCCCGATCCGACTTTGATCCCGCGCTCCGACATTTCCTTCCAGCGATCCAAGCCGGGACGGAAATGCACGCGGACAGTTAGTTCGCCTTTTTGATGGAGCTCGCGATAGATATCGAGTTGCGTGTCGTCTGACATGTCACTCACATTCGTTACACCGACACGCCGAATCTCATTGAGTGCGTTCTTAGTCTGTTGAATGCGACGCTCTCGCGAGAACGTGCGCGGGACAACTGAAGCGAACAAACGCGTCACGCCAGCGCCACGCATATGACCGTTAAATCGACCCCGACTATTTTTTAAGAACTCGACGTCAGGTGCACTGGGATTGTCAGGATCAACTTTTACGGCATGCAGCGCTGCACGATTTGCAGCAAACTGACTATCGTCAAACTTCCTTATGAACATCGGATACGCGGCGGTGATGTCTTCGACCAAACGCATGTCGGGAGCGAATGGTTCTCGCTTTTGTCCGCCCGCACTTCCCGCGGCCCACTGGTCGTAAGCACCCCAAAAGCCACCCACGATCCATTCGCCCTGAGCGAGTCGCGATGTAACGTCCTTTACTCGAGCAACAAATTGATCCTGGCTCGAGACATTCATGATGTTGAACTCGAGAAACTGTGCGGCTGAGGCGAAGTGCACGTGATTGTCGTTAAATCCTGGCGTCAGAAAGCGACCTTGTAGATCGATGACTTTCGTTTGTGGGCCACGAAGACTTAAGGCGCTCCTGTTTGTTCCCACTACGACAAACTTCCCCTCTCTGATTGCAAGTGCTTCAACGATCGAGTTCTTGCTGTCGACCGTCCAGATCGCGCCGTTATGAAGAATCAGATCGGCTGGTCGTTGTTGAGCGGATGCGAATGGAAGGAAGAGGAGAAGAACTAAAAGGATCGGAGCGAGTAGCGTTTTCATAAGAAACCTCACACTGCTTTGGTACGTTGAGTAGTTATACCATTGCGCCTCTCTGGTTCGCTGGGCACGATGCATTTGAAAGCGCTCAACTTCAATTTCCACGCGCTCCCGTCTCAAGCCAGTGGCCGTCTATTAATTTCACGGCTTCTGCCCGCTGGTGGTATTAAGTTTTCCGCCTGTTTCTGAAACGCGAGCTCAGGTTGTATAGTCCCTTTGAACGTGAAGTAACGCACGTTTTGCTAGGCCTGAAAAACTACTGGACGGCCCGCGGCCATTCGACTACGATTCTAACCCGCCCCAAATCACACTTCACGACAACTGGATAGACTTACTAGATTCAAGATGCGATGTCCACGATGTGACAGCAAACAAATCCAGCGCGACTATGATGATGCTCGTGCGCTGGTCAGTCTTGTTGGGTTGCGAAAGCTGCTTTGCAATACCTGCGGTAACGTCTTTCACGGCTTCGATCCACTCGGCAAGTTGGAGCGAACTCCGGCGAAGTCTGATGAGAGTTTTCCTTACCGTAGACAGTTTCGTCGGTACCGGACGCATTTGCCAACGGCGATCTCATTGATTTACGTCAATCCATCAGAAACCAAGGCGAAGTACTCAGATCCTTCCAAAGGACATTGCGACGCGATTAGCAAGGCGGGCATGGGGCTTTCCCTTATCGGTTCGAGATTTGCCGAGGCTGAATTGTCGCGAGTGGGTCGGTTGCTGCTTGTTCGGATCGACCTCCCAGCCGCGAGGATCGAAGCGGTGGTCTCAATCAAGAACTATCATAGGATCGGCGAGAGTAAGAAGTGGATGCTTGGAGTGAAGATCGAGCAGATGGCTGAAGATGATAAAGCGAACCTTGTTGCTTATTTGGAAGAACGCGCTAACGAGAGACCCATCGTCGTGACGGATTGAGGAAGAGCACTCAGCAATTCAACAGACTACACAGTTTGGGTCCCGATGGATGCGTTTGGATTCCACAAAAGACTGCGTTTTCACTTACTTTAGCGGAATATCAACGACAATCGTCGGCGCTTTGATCTTGTCTTGACCAATGAATTTTATCTTCTTGACCTCCTTGATGCCGCGTTCCGCCTCGTCGAGAAGGATCTTGCCTTGTCCCTTCCACATTCCGGCTTCAAGACCAATGCGGAAGAAGTAAGTTTGGCCTGGCCCCATATCAATCGCGTAACCCTTCTTCTCATCAGTCATGTGAACAATGTGTTTGCCGGGTTTCATTCTTAGAGCGAAGTATCTGCCGTTGTCCATGCGTGCCAATTCCGTTCCATCTGCGTACACCGAGGGTTCGAGACCTCTACCGACCCAACTCTTCGGCCGATAGATATAAACGACCGCATCTTCATTGCTAACGACCGGCGGAGTTGCAGGTGCTACGGCAACCAAGGTCGATCCTTCAAGTCGAAAACGTTTTTCCTCTGCGGTATAGACGGTAATCGGCATTCCCGTCGTAATCTTCGCATCGCCTCCTCGTTTGAAAAGAAAGAGTGGGCTGATAAACGTTGCGAGCGCATAGGTGCTTGTTGTTTTGTCGTTTCCTTCGCGGCCTTTCGCCGCACGCAGCTTGAGTGGTTGTCCGTCGACAGTGGTTGTCGACTCGACAGCAATCGCGAGCTTGCCAGAGTTGCCCATGTAGCCGCCCTTCTGTGCGGTCACTACGCTGCCAACTGCCTCCGTACCTTTGCGAACAACAACCTGGCCGTTGACGACCAAGTCTTCGTTCACAGTGAACTTAACTGTGTCGTTTGGTTTGGCTAGCTTGCTGGTGACTTCGTGCGCTGTTACGACGACGAGCGGCGTGCCTTCGGTTACGACGATTTCATCTTCGATTGTGGCGGATTGAATAGAGAAATTCGAGAAGAGCAAACACGCGGCTAGAATGACGACTGGAACTCGTTTTATGTGGTGGTTCATAAAAACTGCTCCTATTCATAGTTTCATAGAACTCCGACGATAGTAGCATGGCCCAGCCAACCGATGGGGAATGTTATTGGCTCATGCTCCAACGTCGTTGGACAAGGCAACGTCCAAAACGATCACTACTCAAGTTCACTGAAACAGCGCTAGTCAGTCAATTGCAGTAGGGAAGGGTGGTTTACCCCCGCTCGACTGACCTAACACCCAACATCCACTGAACATATGCGGCGCGATTGAGGGTTGAGTGTTCTGGACCTTGAGCGGGGCCAAGCCGCCCTTCCCTCTACTGCATTTATCTCAACTTGAGTTCGTCTCAGTGCTGCTTGGCGCTGATGATCGTTGACTTTGCGCTGTTCAGTTGGTGTTGGATGTTACGCAACGAACCTTGTGAGCCTCTGGAACCGCAGCCGCGCTTTTGTTTTTCCCTGACTCTCACGCAAAATGGGGTGCATGACTATTGGCCCTTACTTAGAATCCTTTACCAAAGTCGTGGTCTTGATGCTGGCGGTTTCGTGTCTCGGCACGTCGAGTTGCGGCGGTTCCGCGTCCAACGTCAGCACGCCGGATGGCACGCCAACCTACGGCTTCGAAGTCGTTAACACGTTCAAGCATGCGACCGACTCTTTCACCCAAGGTCTTGAATATCGCGAGGGAAAGCTCTACGAGAGCGCCGGTGGAGATGGGACATCAAGTCTTCGTCTCGTTGAGCTGGAGACCGGACGTGTGCTCGATAAAGTTGATGTACCGATGCCGTATTTCGCCGAGGGATTAACGCTGCTGAATGGCAAAATCTATCAGCTTACCTGGCAAAACGGCGTCGGCTTTATCTACGACAGTAAAACGTTTTCCAAAATCGGACAGTTTAATTACGACGGAGAAGGGTGGGGTCTCACCAACGATGGGCAGTCACTCATCCTCAGCGACGGGACGAATAGCATCCGCTTTTTGGATCCGGGCAGCTTCAAGGTCACAAAAACCATCGCAGTTCTGGATGGCAACAAACCGATCGCCAGTCTTAACGAACTGGAGTACTTCGATGGACAGATCTACTCGAACATCTGGCATCGGGATCAAGTCGCTATCATCAATCCTCAAACCGGAAAGGTGACTGCGTGGCTGAATCTGAAGGGGTTGTTGCAGCCCGGCGAAGTTCGTGATGAAGAGGCTGTCTTGAACGGCATTGCTTACGACTCGACTAATAAACGCCTCTTTGTGACCGGCAAACTCTGGCCAAAGCTTTTCGAGATCCGTGTCAAGCACTAGGTAATGCAATTCTCTACTTATTTTCGAGCGTTTTCATACGCGATGATCGCCGTCGCGATGCTGGCACTCGTTTTGGCGGGCGGTTTGAGTTATGCGCTCGCTCTTCTGTTTTTGGTTGTGATGATTGTGAGCTGGTTTCTCGAAGACACCAGGTGGCAGGTTCCCGAAAGAATCGGACTCGTCATTGTCTTGCTCTCGATTCCGCTGTTCTATCTCGACTGGCAGTATCAAAGAGCCATCGGTGAACCCATCGAACGGCTTGGGGTGAATGCACTCGCACATCTGATTGTTTTTCTCTCCGCGGTAAAACTTCTGCAGGTAAAGAAAGATCGTGATTGGGTTTTCTTGTATCTGATCTCGTTCTTTGAGGTCCTGTTAGCGGCGGGTCTTAGTTTTAGTCCGATCTTTCTTGCCACACTGAGTTTGTATCTGCTGGCAGCGCTGTCGGCTGTCACTGCTTTCGAGATTCAAAAGTCTCGCCGGGCATTGCCGACAGTCGAAACGCGTTTGTTAGTTCCACCGGACTCACGTGTTTTCAGAAAGCATCACGGGCGCCGGTCGGAGGCCTCGCGGCTGCCTTTCATTGCGCTCCTGCTCCTTTGTTTGATCTTTGTACTTGCGCTGCCGTTATTCCTTATTGCCCCACGTTCAGGAGCTGCCGCGATAACACGTAGCGGCGGTGGTCCAACACACTTCGTTGGGTTTTCAGAAAACGTCGCACTTGGGGAGATTGGCGAGTTGAAGCAGGACGACGCGGTAGTAATGCGTGTCAGAGTTGATGAGAACCAGCCAATAGAAGGTTTGCGGTGGCGCGGAATCGCGCTTGATGAATTTACCGGACGCGGTTGGAGAAAGTCTGCTGAGTCGCGTCGCAATGCAAAGAATCTGACGAGCGAACGCGGCTTCTTTCAATTGGGCACCACTGCGGGCCTGCATCGACTGACCACGCAGACGTTTTTCCTCGAGCCGCTCGAGTCAGCCGTCCTGTTCGTCGCGCCCCGCGGCATTGCGATTCAAGGTGAACTACCATTCGTGCGCGTTGACGGAGACGGTTCACTGCAATCGCACCGTCACGAGTTTGAGAGAATCATCTATAAAGCGATTTCAGACAGAAGCGAGCCACCACCGGATCAATTGCGGCGCGACAGATTTCGTTATCCAGAAGAGTACGAGCGATATCTTCAACTCCCATCCACTATCGATCCGCGAATAAGCTCGCTCGCAAAGGAGATACTTCTCAAGACAAACGCGGCGACGCGTTACGATGCTGCCAAAGCGATTGAATCAGAGTTGCAGACAAACTTCGGTTATTCCCTCCAGATGAAGGCCACTGGGGCGGATCCGCTGGCTGACTTTTTGTTTAATGTGAAAGAGGGCCATTGCGAATATTTTTCGACGGCCATGGCGGTGATGTTGCGGACGCGCGGTGTCGCAGCGCGTGTCGTAAACGGCTTTCTTCCCGGTGAGTACAACGAAACCGCCGGCGCCTTCACGGTCAGGCAAAGCGACGCGCACTCCTGGGTCGAAGTTTATTTTCCCGAGACAAACAGTTGGGTGACTTTCGACCCGACTCCACCGGCGGGACGCACCGAGCCGGTGCGAACGGGACTTGCCGCTCAGTTGCATAAGTTTGCGGAGGCACTAGAGCTGGTTTGGTTTCAATATGTCGTTGGGTACGACAAGCAGGAGCAACGTTCGTTGGCGACCTCGATTCAACATCGCGTCTCTGACTTAGGTAGGTTTATGGCGGATGTGGTTTCAGTCGTTCGCAACTCAGTTCCGACCAACGTGTTGTCGCTGTTGGTGCTGGGTTTGGGCTTTATTCTGGTTATTGCTTTGCTATTCGTGTTGACGCGCATTAGACGATTTGGCTTTCGCGGGGCATTACGATTCGCGGGGCCCGAAAATGTACCTGAGCAATCAGCGATCGCTTTTTATGAACGGCTCACCACGATCCTTGCCGAACGCGGTTGGCAGCGAGAGAGCAACTTAACGCCGCTTGAGTTCGCTCGCCGTGTGGGTCTACGAGAAGCGGTCGCCGTTACGAGCCTGTACAACAGAGTCCGGTTTGGTCGACAACAATTATCAAAAGCCGAGTCGCGAGACTTGAATGCACTACTCGAGAGTTTGGAGCAGGTTGAGAAGTAGAGTAGCTTAGGTTTCGCAGTGGGATGAGGTCAGTACCACCCCGCGGCAGCGGGGAAGTGCGAAGGTACTGAATACTGGCTTCGCACCCACCCGCTACCGCAAGGTGGTATTGCCTTCATCCATTGCAGAGAGTGTTGTAAGGGCGGGGGTTAACGTAGAACTGAAATGAAGAAAGTCGGTTTTGTCAGTTTGGGTTGTCCAAAGAACCTCGTAGACAGCGAGGTGATGATGGGTCAGCTCAAACATAGTGGTTACGAGATAACGTCCAATGCCGAAGAAGCGGATACTGTCGTTGTAAATACGTGCGGTTTTATCGAGTCAGCCAAGAAGGAGTCTATCGAGGCAATCCTCGAAGCTGCGCGCCTCAAAGCTGAAGGCAAGGCGACCAGACTTGTCGTTGCCGGATGCCTGGTTGAGCGTTATCGCGATGAGCTGAAAGCAGAGTTACCGGAAGTTGATGCGTTCATCGGGACCAGTCAGATCACTGACATCCTGAAAGTTTGTGATCCGGCGACTACGCCGCGATCGTTACCGGTTGTCTCACTTGGCAATCAGAGTGCGACTTATCTCTACGATGAATCGACTCCACGCATACTCGCCACCCCATCACATTACGCATTCATCAAGATCGCCGAGGGGTGCGACCGACCTTGTGCATTTTGCTTCATCCCGCAAATGCGCGGGCATTTTCGCAGTCGACGTTTTGGTTCAATCGTGGCCGAAGCACATCAACTCGCCGAAGAAGGCGTGAAAGAATTGATTCTGGTGGCCCAGGACTCGTCGCGTTATGGTGAAGACCTGGGCAAACCTGACGCGCTCGCACACCTGCTGCGCGAGCTGTCGCACACCGACGGTATCGAGTGGGTGCGTGTGATGTATACGTATCCGACGCACATCAGCGACGCATTTCTCGATGTTCTGGCGGAGGAGCCGAAAGCAGTGAAGTATCTCGATATGCCACTGCAACACGCTTCGCAGAATGTTCTGAAGCGAATGAAGCGTGGTGGAAACCGTGAGAGTCTTGAGCGACTAATTGAACGAGTGCGCCGGCGCGTTCCCGGAATTGCGGTCAGAACCACATTTATCACCGGATTCCCCGGTGAAATAGATGCCGATTTCGAAGAGTTGATGACTTTTGTGAGGAACGTCGAGTTTGATCGAGTTGGCGTGTTTACGTATTCCGACGAAGAGGGAACGGCTGCGTTCGATCTTTCCGACAAAGTTGATCAAAAGATCGCTCGCCAGCGACGCACCCGATTGATGAAAGAGCAAGCTAAGATATCGCGTCGAAAGAACAAGTCACGTGTCGGTGAGACTGTGCGGGTACTGTTCGAAGGCGAATCGAAAGAGAGCGAGTTGATCTGGCAAGGAAGAATGGAAACGCAGGCCCCGGACATCGATGGCTGTGTCCTTATTAATGATGTACCTGATGGTGTGCTGCCAGCGCCGGGTGAAATCCTTAACGTGCTGGTAACCGAAGCACATGAGCATGATCTAGTGGGATCGATAGTGTCAGCGTCGTGAGACGGAGCCAATGAGATCGTCAGCTATCTTGTTCGTGGTGCTTCTTGGTGCGTCGTTCTTACCGTTAACAAAGCACGCAGAATCTTCAACTGTCACCCCTACAACTCCGTTCGATGAATACGGAAATATCTGTTGGGAACAAGAGCAGGCCCGCTTAGACAATTTCGCGATTCAGTTGCAGCACGATCAGGAACTAATCGCGTACATCGTCGTTTATGCAGGCCGCATTTCATGTCGAGAAGAAGCGACGTATCGTGGAAATCGTGCGCGCGACTACGTTGTCAAACGCGGACTGGATTCGAAGCGCGTTATCTTTAAAGACGGAGGGTTCCGACTGGACCTTCAAACTGTTCTGCATCTTCAGCCCAGATCCAAACCAGACTACGAAGTTCATCCAACTCTAAGTAAGGACAAAGCCTCAATCAAACGCTGTATCGACAAAGTGTTTGCGAAAGTTTTGTGCCTGAATAACCAATAGTGGCAATCAAAGAATCCAGTGACGAGCTGAATCCGACTGTTGACGCGCCAGGAGTCGTACCTCCAGCGGTTCCTGCTCGTACGGCGCGTGACTATCTTGCTCTCGCTATCGCAACGTGTGGTGTTGGGTTCATTCCGCTTGCACCAGGTACATTCGGATCAGTCGTGGGCATCGCCCTATGGGTCGGCGTACGTGGCGGAGTTCTCGCCGTGCTTTGGTCACTTGCCGGTCGCAATAATCTCAATCTGCTGCACATCAGTTATGGCCTGGTCGCGTCTGAATTGGTTGCGGTAGTTTTGATCACGCTAGCGGGGACGTGGGCCGGCGGGCGCGTCGAAAAACTCCACGGCGCAAAAGATCCGCGGAAAGTGGTGATCGATGAAGTCGCAGGTCAATTCATTGCATTGATTGCAGTCCCGATTCAGTTGGAAAACTGGTGGACCATAGTCACTGCGTTTCTGCTTTTCCGCTTTTTCGACATCGTTAAGCCATATCCTGCGCGTAGGTTTGAAAACCTGCACGGTGGATTGGGGATTATGGCTGACGACGTAGTTGCGGGAATTTATGCGGCGATTGGTGTGGCAGTGGCCGTTACTGTCCACTCATTTATTTAACGGGAGGGATCATGGAGAGAGCGGGATCGAGTCATGGGCCATCAGATAAAGACGAACTGGCAGAACGAGAGCGAGAGGCCACGAGTAAAGAGACCTTGAAAGACGTGGGCGAGAAAGAGAAGAGCCATAAGACTCCGGACGAGAGTCACGACAAGCCACCATCACCAGACGGAGCCTTTGACGAAAACCGGGAAATAGAGGACGCCGATCCGTTTTGAAATGGTCGGCATGCGGTTGAAACCGGATCGTTGAAAGCGGTCAACAAATGTCCGATATGCTTCGGCTTGTCGTCAACATCCCCAACACTCACCGTCCCTGAAATCGGTCCACTTTGAAAGCGATCAATGAGTGTCCGATACGCTTCAGCTTGTCAACATTTCCGCGGGAACGTGACTTACGAACCCACCGGCTCTGGAGGAGAATCTCGTCGATTGGGAGTTGTAGGGAACGTCGACGACAAGCTGAAGCGTATCGGACATTTGTTGCGCGCACGTTGAGTAGTTACGGCGTTGGAGGGGCGGGCATTTTTGAAACTTCCCAGGCGATGTAGGCAATAAAGACCAGCGCCAGTAGCAGGATAACCAACACCACCGGTTCAAGACCTCGTCGAAGTTCCTTCTCATGTACCTCGCCGAGTTCTTTCGCAAGACTAGCCCTATGACCATCGACCACAATTGCGCCCGCTTCCTGATGCGCGATCGGATGACCCGAATGGTTGCCATCATCTTCCGACTTTCGGGCGCGTTTAGTTTGCTCCTCAAGTGGCGCGAGTTGGGCCGCGAGCTTGGCCGTATCTCCCGAGCGCCGTCTCAGCTTCCGTCGTAGTTCGCGTGAAAAATGATTGTTCATAGCCACTCGACCTTCTTTAAGTACGCATAAAGCGCTGCCCCAACACCCACCATCGAAAGCAACGCGCCCACATATCCGTAGCGCCACCTTGTCTCCGGCATAAAAACGAAATTCATTCCATAGATTCCAGCGATCAGTGTGACTGACATCAGGATCGTGGAGATTGATGTCAGTCGTTTCATGATCTTGTTCATTCGGTTGCCGGACACTGACAGGTAAGCGTCCATTGTTGAGCTGAGCATATCCCGCAACGTGTCGATCGTGTCCGCCACACGAATCAGGTGGTCGTAAACGTCTTGAAAATAAAGATGTGTGTCGCGGGGAAAGATTGGTTGTTCGCGGCGGAGCAGGGTGTTAAAGACGTCTCTCAACGGAGTGACGGCGCGACGCAGATACAGCAATTTCTTCTTCACCAGGAAGATTTCTTCAATAACTTCCGAGCGCCATTCGCCGAAGATTGAATCCTCGAGGTCGTCCATGTGATCACTGAGCACATCAAGTAGCGGCAAATAGTCATCGACAATCGCATCGATGAGCAAATATGCGACTAATCCAGATCCGAGGTCCGATCGATCTGTCCACTCATGCCAAAGTCGTTTGGCCGTTTCAATTGCTCGAATGGGTCGGCTATGAACTGTGACCAGATAGTTCTTGCCGAGAAAGATGTTTAGCTCTCGTAGTTCAAGCCGATCCCCTGCATCGGCAAGCTGCGCCTCGTAAAGCACTATGAAGTAGTAACCCGCAAACTCTTCGACCTTTGGTCGTTGATGTTCATTCCGACAATCTTCGATCGACAGGTGATGAAAACCGAATTCTTCCGCCAGTTCCTCAAAGTCCCGGCTCGTGGGATCACTTACGTCGGCCCAGATGACGTTGCTTTCGATTTCTCGAAGTTCGCTAATGTTCGCGACCACGCAGTTGTCCGTGAACTCCTGCGACTTCCGGTCAAGGCACACGGTTGTGATCATCGAGTACGCTCCTGCTTAACCACTGACCCCGCCAAAGTGTACCATCTGCAACCAAACCAGCACTCCAAAATAAAAACCGTTATAATCCGCCTACTCATGAACCAAGAAAAGATATTTGTCGCTGACGATGTCAGCGATAGCGGTCTGCAACCATTACGTGACGCCGGAATACTTGTTGAAAAACGCGTCGGCCTTTCTCCTGAGGAATTAAGAAACGCACTCGCGAAATGTTCGGGCCTGATTGTCAGAAGCGAAACGAAAGTTACCGCCCAACTGCTCGAGGAGGCGACGAGTTTGCGTGTGATTGGGCGGGCCGGCGTTGGTGTCGACAACATCGATGTTTCGGCGGCCACGGTGCGCGGCGTTGTTGTAATGAATGCACCTGACGGAAACACGATTACGACAGCTGAACACACCATCGCGATGCTCGTGGCGCTGGCTCGACGCATTCCCCAGGCGAATAGCAGTTTGAAAGCTGGCCGGTGGGAACGAAAGAAGTTTATTGGCGTCGAGCTGCAGGGAAAGACTCTCGGCATTATCGGCCTGGGCCGTATCGGGCGCGTGGTAGCCGGGCGGGCGCGAGGTCTCGGTATGTCGATTATCGCCTACGATCCTTTTATTGCTCCCGAGCAGGCGAACGATCTTGAGATTGAGGTTGGCACGCTTGAAGACGTTTACAGTCGAGCAGACTTTCTGACTGTTCATACACCACTTACAAACGACACGCGCGGTCTGATTGACCGCGATGTGTTGGCCAGGATGAAGCGTGGCGCACGAATAATAAACTGCGCGCGCGGTGGTCTAATCGATGAAGACGCTCTTTATCAAGCGATTAAGAGCGGCGCGATCGCGGGTGCGGCCATCGACGTCTTCAGTCAGGAACCGCCGCCCCCTGATCATCCTCTGCTGGGACTTGAAGAAGTGATAGTTACGCCGCACCTGGGAGCTTCAACAACGGAGGCGCAGGAAGGCGTCGCATTTACTGTCGCTGAGCAGATGCGCGACTTTCTGTTGACCGGAGCGCTTCGCGGCGCGGTGAATGTTCCTTCAGTCGGGTTGAAAGAGTTGCACGTGCTGCAGCCATACGTTCGACTGGCTGAGAGTCTCGGCAGGTTTCAGGCACAACTTGTTGATAATCCGGTGAGTGAAGTCAGAATTGAATTCGCTGGAGAGATCGTCGACATCGATGCTGCTCCCGTGACGCGTGCCTTTCTCAGTGGCCTGCTGCGCGACGTCAGTGCACGAGTAAACATCGTCAACGCATTTCTGATTGCGGAAGAACGCGGAATCAAAGTTACGACCACGTATATCCGTACGACTGGCGAATCGACACCCGCTATTCGCACCACCATTGTGACCGATAAGTCGACTCATGGTTTGGCTGGGACCATCTTCGGATACGGAGATCAAAAGCGAGAGGGTCGAATTACAGAGATCGACGGATTTCATCTTGAAGCGACGCCGCAAGGGCACATGCTTGTCATGCGAAATCGCGACGTGCCCGGTGTAATTGGAAAAGTAGGAACGATCCTCGGCGACGGCGGAGTAAATATTAGTCGCTTTCACCTGGGTCGCCGTGAACGTGGTGGTGAAGCGATATCGGTAATTGAAACTGACGCGCCAGTTGAAAAGGAGACGCTGCAGGCTCTACGCGCGCTGGACCAAGTCCTCTCGGCGCGTCCGATTGAGTTGTCTTAATCGCGGCTTGGTTCACTCCAACTTGAATCGGGGCGGGTCCACCTTGAGTATTCATTGACGGCCGCCTTAAATCATCCCGTTTTTGGAACAGATTCCCTTCACGATTAATCACAGCCCAAATTGTTTGGCTCGCTCCCATTAGAACTATTGCTTGCCTCCTGCCGTACTTAGCTGCAAAATCCGCAGAACTTTCAATAGGAGTTGTCATGGCAGCTGCCCCTGAACCGCTCCGGCGGCAAGACTTTCCAAACGTCGCAGCAGACTATCTCCAGGATCCCCTGAAGCCCGAACGCGCGCGCGTTGATTCCATCGATCTGTTGCGCGGCATCGTGATGGTGATCATGATGCTGGACCATACGCGCGACTTCGTGCATAACGCTGCCCTCCAGTTTGATCCTCTGGATCCGACAAGAACAAACGTCGCGCTTTTTTTCACCCGCTGGATTACACACTTCTGCGCCCCCAGTTTTGTGTTTCTTGCTGGCACGGGCGCTTACCTCCAACTGGCGCGTGGCAAATCGAAAAGTGAATTGTCGCGCTTTCTTATCACACGTGGTCTCTGGCTAATTGTTCTCGAGGTAACACTGGTGAGGCTTGGCGCTTTCTGGAGCTTCGATTACCGGCTGTTTGGTATGTTCCAGGTGATCTGGGTAATCGGTGTTTCCATGATCGTGCTTGCCGGACTGATTCATCTTCCGCTGAACCTCGTTACGGCGTTTGGCGCGATCATGGTTCTGACTCACAACTTGCTGGATCGTCCAGCGTTCCGGGTTCCGAGTTGGCGTGGTCCAGGAACGCCCATTCCTTCGTTTGGCGCGAAGGTGTGGATGCTGCTTCATCAACCATTCGAGGCTTTCCCCGTTCTTCCGGTTCTCAGTCCGGTCATATTCGTGGTTTACCCATTAGTTCCCTGGATTGGTGTGATGGCGCTTGGCTACGCGCTCGGTTCGCTCTACGTGAAAGATAAGGCGTATCGAGTGAGACTGCTCAAGATAATGGGAGCTACAGCGATCGCCTTATTTGTTGTTCTGCGGCTGTTCGACGTGTATGGCGATCCGCAGAAGTGGTCGCAACAGAGCAGTCTTGTGTTCACGGTTCTGTCATTCTTGAACACAACCAAGTATCCACCGTCACTGCTGTTTTTATTGATGACGCTCGGACCAGCCTTGTTAGCGTTGGCGTACTTTGAAAAGACGACTGTACGCCGCGAGAATAGTATCGGTGCTCGCGTCCGGAACTTCTTCATAACATTCGGGCGCGTGCCGTTGTTTTTCTACTTACTGCAGTGGCCGGTATCTCACCTCATTTCTTTTCTGCTTCATCTCACCTTCGGAAAACCAACGAACTGGTTATTTCAAACTCCGATGGACTGGTTTACCAATCCTCCACCTCCCGGAATTGGATTTAATCTAGTTGTCGTACATCTATCGTGGATCGCCGGCGTGCTGATCTTGTATCCACTGTGTAAATGGTTTGCAGGCGTGAAGAAGCGACGACGCGATTGGTGGCTGTCGTATCTGTGATACAAAGCAGCTATTAGCCGTCGCACTCTTCTCAAAGCACAGACTGAAACATTCAAGAGTGCGGCATGCTTCGAAAGTCGCTATTGATTTAAAAGTTCGGCCTGCTCGCGAAGCGCAACGAATAGCTTGGTGAGGTCCTTCATCTGGTAGTTTGCGTTTAGTCCACTTGGATTCGGCAACACCCAGAGTATCGTGTTGCCGATCATCTCTTGTTGTCTGCCTACTGTAGCCTTCGGCTGCTTGAACGCAACACGGTAGGTTCCAACACCTAACACCGCGAGTATGCGCGGTCGATAGCGCAACACCTTTGTGCGCAATCGCTCGCCACCCTTAACCATTTCTTCTTTACACAACAAGTCAGCGGAAGCTGTGGTTCGTGCCACCACGTTTGTGATGCCGTAACCCAACTTCAACAGTTCGCGCTCATCGAACGCAGTTAACTGTCGATCTGTAAAACCGGCCGCGAAAAGTGCGGGCCAAAATCGATTGCCCGGACGCGCAAAGTGATGACCTACGGCAGCGGTGTAAAGTCCGGGGTTTATTCCACAGAACAGAATCAACAGATCGGGAGCTATAACGTCGCGGACGGTTTTCGACGTGGCCGCAAGAAGTTGTTCTTTTGTCGGTTTCCAGGGTTGCGCCACGAACAGGTTTAATAGACTTCGAAGTGAGTTTGTTGCGTGGAGCTTTGCTTGGACACACGATCAATTACAGTTACGTGTAACACGTATTGCCCGGGTGTGAGATTGTTAAGTGAGACTTCAGCGGCGTACGGGAGACGTGAGAGATCGACGACTCCATCAGTATTGATCTTTCGCAATGCAGTTGTAATCACCGGCTGATTATCGCGTAATACCTGGACTTGCACCGCGACGTCTGGCTTGCCATTAGTCGGAGAAGGTTGGGTGTTGTAAGTGAACAGAACGAACCGCAGATTTGATTGACGCCGGAAGCGTTGGCCGCCGTTCTGTGTTATCGGCATAATCTCGCCCGGGTTCGAAACATTCGTCATCATCGCCTGGGTTCTTTCAGCTAAGATCAGGCTGCTCATTACCAGCTCTTTCTTTGTAAGGTCGGGCACTTCGATCCACGTGAAAGCACTACCAATGCGACCGCTTTTCTCATCGCGAGCTGCGACCCTCACCTGATATAGACCAGGTTTAAGTGAAGCGGGATAGGTGTAACTGATATCGCGGCGGTAGGTCTTAACCGCTTCCGCATTGGGAGCGGTAGTAACAATGCGTTCGAGAAAACTAACCACAGGATTACCGCTGACGTTGTAATAGACGCCGGTCAGATCAACAGTCGCCTGAACCTTTCCATCCTCTGCCCCAAACGTCATGAACTCGCCCGGTATTAGCACTGACGCGGTTACCATTGAGCCTTTGGTAACGGTATCGTGAAAAAAAGCGTTGAGCGTTATCGGCAAGTTGCTCTGCGGGAAAGGCGCAATTAACGTTTCACGCAACTTGGCAGGAATTTGTTTGCTTGCCGTTACCACTTCCGGTTCGGTACGAACCGGTGGAGTCGGATCAAGATCAAAAAAGCCACGACGTACTCTAACGGTGAGCTCTGGTCTACCTACAACCGTGACTTCGATATTTCGGAAGCGACCGCCTTTCGCTGCTTGCTCGAGATCAGGCTTCCACGCGAGAAGATAGTAAACAGAAGTTTCCTTTACGGCGGCGCTGACAGCTTGACGGAAATCGTTTGTGTTGAAGAACGGTCGGCCGCCGGTATCTCTTGCCAGTGCGTTGAGCCCATCCTGCGATGCCGCCAATTCGCCGCGGACTGCTCTTTGCATTCGTCCCGACGTATCAAAGATTCTCTCCGCTGATAAGTCGTGGTCGAGATCTCCTACAAGTCCACGAACGTCAAGGGAGTAGATCACAACACCACTCCTGGCCGCAGCGGCAGTTATTTGTTTTAGACGTTGGAGCGAATCTCCACGTCGGTTTTGAATGAAAAATCCATTCGACAGGAAAAACAAAACCTTGCGTCCTGGAACCGCTGACAGTGAACGGACCAGCTTTTCCAATCCAGCGAAAGTGTAGGTAGTGAAAGCTGCGCCTTGTGATATCAGTCCTTGCGCACGAGCACGAACGGTTCCCTCGGCTACCTGTCTGCTCATACCGGGATTGAACTTCATCGTCTCCGTCACAAAAACGTCTAAGACGTCGAAATCGTTCAGATCGATCAGCAGCGATTCGTACTCGCCCATCGGCGGACGATCCCCATCACGCACGGAGTATTGACGCGGTTGTAACCGAGCGATAGCTTGAGAAAGAACGGTTCGATTGTTTGTTAGCTGTTGCAAAAACCCGACTTGGCCGGTTGCGGCCGTAATGGCGACTTGATCGTTTTGGCCCAACTCGTTTTCGACGAACTGGGTCAGCACCTTTCGAGCGGCGGCAAAACCTGCAGGGTCAAGGTGAAAATCGTCGAGATAGAAGAAGACGGTGCGACCACGATCGAGTGGTATGGGCCGGGTCGCGCTAGTCGGTGGCGCTGCTGGGCCGCCACGCGCTGCCGCGAGTTGCACTTCTTCGTTGCTTCCGGCTTTTACCAGATCAAAAGCTTGAATCGGCCGTGGCTTTCCATCAACCTTCAACTGAAAGTCGTTGCTTGTGAGACCGTTTACGAAACGACCCTGCTTGTCGAACACCATCACATCTGTTTGTACGAGCTCGGTGTAGACACGAACGACCTCTTCTTGGGAGGATGGAGGCGGATTCTGAGGAACCTGTGCAACCAGCAGCGAGCAAGTGAGTAGGCAAAGAAGTAAGGAATGCCAGGAGCGTCGGATGTTAGGCTCTGCGCTCATAGTTTCGGATTACTAAAACAACTTAGCTGAAGCCCTTGGTCACAGATTGTTTGAATAGCTACGGACGGGAGACGTGGAAATAACTATCTAACAGATGGGCAGTTTGTGGCAAATAAAAACCTTCGATAAACGCCAAACGTAATAAGAAACTTTGGAGTGAAGGAAACACAAGTCACCTTAGTATGAGCGAAAGCGATGTCACTGTACGTTTGAATGAAGTTCGCAAGAGCTTTGGCGACTTCACCGCTGTAACGGACCTGAGTCTCGTTGTGAGAGCGGGCCGGATCTTTGGTCTGTTGGGACCCAACGGCGCGGGGAAGACCACAACAATCCGCATGATCGTCAACATCACTGCTCCTGATTCAGGTTCTATTGAATTGTTCGGTCAACAGATCACACCGACACTTCAGGATCGCATTGGTTACTTGCCTGAGGAACGTGGCTTGTACAAGAAGATGAAGATTGCCGATCAGCTGAAGTTCTTTGCCGAATTGAAAAACATTCGTGGCAAAGAGATAGAGAGGCGGATCGACAACTGGCTCGCGCGAGTAAAGCTGTCTGAATGGAAAAACAAAAAGTCGATGGAACTCTCGAAGGGAATGCAGCAGAAGATCCAATTCATCACGGCTGTATTGCATGAGCCCGACCTTCTGATACTCGACGAACCGTTCTCCGGTCTTGATCCCGTGAACGTCGAACTATTGAAAGACGTTGTCCTTGAACTGAAGCGCAGTGGCAAGACTATTATCTTTTCGACTCATCAAATGGAAGTGGCGGAAAAAGTCTGTGACGATATTTGTCTCATCAACCGATCGCGGAAGGTCCTCGATGGAAGTCTGCGTCAAATCAAGCAGAGTTTTGGCCGGAACGCAGTCGCGCTGAGAATGGAAGGTTCGAATGGGATCCTCAATGATCCGGGTCTGGTAAGTAACATTCGAACCCACAGTGATGAAATAGAAGTCCTTCTTGCTCCAGGCGCCACCCCACAGCAGTTCCTGCGAAAACTGGTCGATTCCGGCGCGAACGTGTCCAAATTTGAAATGATTGAACCGAGCTTGCACGACATCTTTATTGAAAAGGTAACAGAGGCCTAATGACAAAGTTTCTGGCTGTGCTGAAAAGAGAGTATCTACAGCGAGTGCGGAGTCGGATGTTTCTTGCGACAACCATCCTTGGTCCTCTCGTGATGTCACTCTTTGGACTGGTTCCCGCGTTGATGCTGAATATGGAGGTTGGTGGACCAGTGCGAATTGCCGTAGTGGATCAAACTGGCAAGCTGTTTGATCGCGTCAACGAATCTTTGATGAGCGACAAAGATGAAGAGACCGAACGAGCGAATGACCCGACGACGCGAGTTCCGATGGACAGCGCCGAGCGCATGCAGCAGGCGGCCGACCGGCAACGTCAAACATTCTGGTTGCAGAAAGTCGTAGCGTCAGATGCTTCACTTGAACAAACCAGGGAGGAACTAAGAAGACGAATCAGAAACAAAGAATTGGACCTCTACCTGATTCTTCCAGCGGATATTCTGGAGAGCGGCTCAGCGGAACTCGTGGGCAGCAGCACCGGCGACATCTTTTCGAAAGGCCAACTGAAAAATGCGGTCAGCAATGCTGTGCGCGGGGCCCGTTTGGAAGAAGCACGAATTGATGCGCAAACAGTCAGGATCCTTTCACGAACAACAGAATTGAAGTCAGTAAGGCTGGACGATCGTGGCGAAACAGAAGATTCAGGGCAGGGCTTTCTCGTCGTGTTTGGTGTTGGCTTTACGATTTACCTCACGATTCTAATGTATGGACAGATGGTCCTGGGAGCTGTGATTGAAGAAAAAGAGACGCGCATCGCGGAGGTCTTATTCGCCTCCGTCAGACCTTTTACGCTCATGGTGGGCAAGCTGATCGGTGTATCGTGCGTCGCCTTAACTCAACTCGCCATCTGGGGATTGGCGTTTATTACATTCGTCGGCCTGGGCACGAACGCATTAACGTGGCGGGGGGTGCCAATGCGCCTGCCCGGCATTCGTCCGCTCCTGTTTGTTTATTTTGCTCTCTTCTTCTTGTTGGGCTATTTCATCTACGCGACCGTTTATGCGCTTGTGGGATCTATGGTGACGACGCCGCAGGAAGGTGCACAACTCGCGATGCCAATTATCCTACTGCTCGTAGTCGCCTTCTATCTGGCGTTTCCAGTTATTAAAAGTCCCAACTCGCAGTTCGCTTTTTGGGTCTCCATTATTCCGTTCTTTGCTTCGATTACGATGCTCGTGCGCATTGTGGCGCAAACGCCGCCTTTCTGGCAGATCGCGTTAGCGCTTTTGCTACAAGTGGCGACGATCCTGGGTCTGCTGTGGATCGCAGCGCGGATCTATCGCATCGGAATGTTGATGTATGGTAAGAAAGCGACGATTCCCGAGATTGTTCGTTGGGTAAGACAAACATGAACGGACAACTGACAATCCATGGCGATTGAGATAGAGAAAAAGTACCGCTTGTCAGATGATCAACGCGAACTCGTTTTGAAGCGGTTGGAAAAGATTGGTGCGCGCTTTCGAAGAGAAGAGTTTGAAGAGAATACTCTGTACGACGGCAACTCTTTGATCAAAGAGCAGTCGATTCTGCGTCTGCGTCGTGTTGGGAAAAACGCAGTGCTCACTTTCAAACAACGCCTTCCGACAACGTCGGCCATCAAACGACGACGTGAAGACGAAACGCGCGTAGACGATCCGGAAGCAATGGACGCCATATTGGACGGGCTCGGTTTCACGCGAGCGTTGGTCTACGAGAAGCGACGTCAGACCTGGTCCCTGGGTAATGCGGAAATAACGATCGACGAGTTGCCGTTCGGCTATTTTATGGAGGTTGAGGGTAGCGAAGGTGACATTCGCGACGTGGAGCGTCGCTTAAACATTAAAGGACTTCGCGCTGTGCATACCACATATCCGGAACTGAGCCGGAAGTTCGGCCGGCAGTTTGGAAATGTTATCGAAGCGCGCTTTGAGTAGGACCTAGCCTCAGATCCACACAGAGAGAAACGGCAGTTTTCAATACTCCTTGATTAGAAGAAGGATCCGATATCTATCAGGTGCGAGCACAAGCAAGCACGCAGCGTGAGTTTTATTGTGAAGTAGGTCGTTTGAAAATGGTCAAGCACTCCAAAGTGGTGCAAAACGAAAAGGGCTCGATTAATCGAACCCCTTTCGGTTTGCTTCTAGCATGTCGCAAGAGAAGCAGTTTAGTTTGTGTTGGCGTGTTGGGTTTTAGTGCAACTCAACAAGCTTCACTTAGTCAGATCGAAGATCGACCTGACTATTATGGGCAAAGCAGACCATTGTTGTACTGATCCAGCGTGGCAGCTAATGAAATAGCCTGATTGTATTGTGCACCTTTCTTCAGGTAATTTCCTGTGCCGTTAAAGTTAATACTTGCCAGTAGATTCTGCGCCGCAGTAACAGCATTAACGACTGCGGGACAGGTTTCAGCGCCAGCCGACAGATTCAATTCGGCGGCTAAAAGCTGCGCTGCTAAGTTGTAAGCGCCGTCGCTCGCCATCTTTTGACCTGTGTTGACATTGCTCTTATCGAGGACTCTTACTGCCTTGAGACAATCAGAGGCGCCGAGGTGGAGAACGCCAATGGTGTAACCCGGGTTGTTTAGCAGGTCGTTCAGCGTGTACCAGCCAGCAGCCGTACCGCCATTCTTTGCGGCTGTGAGAATCTGGTTACCGCCAGTGCAAGAACTCCAATTCTTCCAATAACCGATAGTGCGTGGTTCTCCACCTGGGAATGAATTGTTGATAGCGAACGCCATCGTTTCACCAGGGGCAACCTTGAAGTTCACGCAGCGCGTGTCGTTCGTGTAGACGGCAGGCGGTGAAACGTAATTGGGATCGAAAACTCGACTCCACATCAACGTTGCATCCACCGCATCTGTATTGACCGAGGGAACGAACGGGATGATCAGGTCCGGCACTCCGTCTCGCGGAGGTGAGTCGCCCTTCCATTCCAGTGTCCAACCGGCTGGGATGTTCGTTTCACACACGCGATAGGTTTCGCCTGGTATTAGCTTAGTGCCATTGAAATCAACGAGCGTTGGTGGTGTCGAATCACTCGCGTTCACCGATCCAGGTCCAGTGAGACTGAAGTTCCAAGTCATGATTGGATTCAAAACACCATTAGTGTATTTCGTAACTGTTACCATGCCTTTCTTAGTGTTGGTAATGGTACACGTCTTATTTTCACCAAGTGCAAGAGTGATCGAGCCGTTTTGCGCGCAGTCACCTCCAATCACTCGGACGTAATCGGAAAGAGTTGTATTTGTTCCTGCGGTTTCACCGACAGTGTGCGAGCCCGCATTTACAGGTACAAACCCGGTCGTTCCACCGTCGCCGACATCTGCGCCTGTGCCGGCGGTAACTCCGTCAATCTGGAGATTGAAAAGACCCCCGTCAGTATCAGGTACGACATCCTTAACAATCTTCAGCGTTGGCGAGATGTCATTGTTGGTGATGGTGCAGCGCGCATTCTGACCCAGCGCCAGCGTGATCTGATCTCCATTTTGTGATCCGCCGTTGCATACCCAAGCGCTGGCTGCGTAACCAGTTGGGCCACTTTCATTCAGTGTATACGTGTCAGCTTTGAAGGCTGAACCGCTGACCACATCCGCATTTCCGGATGTGCCTGGGCCTGATAGATTAGTGGGACTACCTCCTGTTCCTGTGGCACTTATAGTCCACGCGCTTTCGGGTTGCATCCCACCGTTGTCGTTGATTACAACCTTGTTCAAGGTTAAGTGTGGCGCTTGATCGTTATTCGTAACTGTACAGGTCTTGCTTTGGCCAACTCCGATCGTGCCTGAACAGTCAGCTGAGTAACTGGCCGTGTAGCCAGATGGGCCTGATTCAGAGACGGTGTAACTGCCCGCATCGAGGGTCACATCTGTACCGCCAGGACCTTCGGCGCCGGGAAAGTCATCCGGTGAATCGTTGGTGCCTCCGGAATCAAGAGTGAAGTCGGCGGCGACGGCTGTACCGCCGTTGTCGTTGATGACGTGTTTAATGACTTTCAGTGTGCCCGGCTGATCGTCGTTAGTGACTGTACAGGTCTTGCTTTC
>DATIBJ010000082.1:0-5180 GCA_035457565.1 Pyrinomonadaceae bacterium
CACCTGACGCGCCACAACCAAGTTACATCCTTGGCTTGATTGCGAAAACACAAAGTCGTACCGAGGAAGCAGTCATTCAGTTTCAGCGTGTATTGAAGATCGATCCAAACGATGTCGGCTCAAACATCAACCTGGGCCAGATCTATTCTCAACAGCGCAAATATCCAGAGGCGATCGCAGCTTTTCGCATCGCACTCGCTGCCGAACCATATAACGCGACCGCGCTCTATAACCTTGGGCAAGCTCTTGTTCGTTCCGGACAACGTGAAGAAGGACTAAAAGCCACCACGCGCTTTCAGGAACTGCGTCAGCGTGGAAGTGCAACGACTATCGGTACAAATTATCTCGAGCAAGGCCGGTATGCTGAAGCTGTTGCTTCGACAGGAGCAGAACCGGATCTGGTGGATCGAGCAACTCCTGCGGTTACCTTCACACTGTCACCGAACTCTTTCAGCGGTCCGACGAATGTAGCGAGCCGATCAACAACAACAACTACCTCCGATCCTCAGTCCGGCTTTCAGCTAACCGAAGTGGTAAGAGAGCAAATAATGGGAGCCACAGTCCTATTCGACTTCGACGGAGACAGCGACCTGGATCTCTTTCGAGTTACCTCCACTCAGCGCTTTCTTTATCGCAACGACAACGGCACCTTCATTGACATTACGGACCAATCGACTGCTTTCAGTTCGAAGCTGACTGCCTCACTGACAGGAGTAGTCGCGGGTGATGTCGACAACGACACAAAGCCAGACCTGTTTGTCATCGGCAATGGAATACTCAGTCTTTATCACAACGACGGCGGCGGTAAATTCTCAGACGTAACTAAAGCGGCAAACATTCCGCCCTATCCTTTTCTTGCATCATCAGCGGCTTTCACTGACGTAGATCATGATGGTGATGTCGATATCTTCATTGCAGGTCTCGTTGATCTTTCCAAGGCGACTAACACGGGCCAGACTGTTTTTCCAAACTCCTTTCCAGGCGCGCCCGATCTTCTCCTACAGAACGACGGCACAGGCAGGTTCAGCGATGTCACCGCCACGGCTGGAATAAAGACTACAAGACATGCTGTTGCCGTTGTACCTACTGACTTCAACAACAGGCGTGACATGGACCTGCTGATTGTGAGTCACGGCACACCGGTCGAAATGTTCAGCAACCAAAGAGACGGGACATTCAGGAACGTTGCGCGCGAGACGGGGTTGCCTGGTGATGGTCGCTGGCTTTCAGTTGCGGCCGGAGATGTAAACAAAGACGGCTATACGGATTTCTTCTTTGGGCGCATTGACGCGGTCGGTCTCTTTGCGATCAGCGATGGCAAGGAAAAGTTCAAAACGGTTCCCGCCCCTTCCGGAACGGAATTCGCGGGGGCCTCCCAGTTTCTCGACTACGACAACGACGGCTTACTCGACTGCGTGCTCCTCACAATCAAAGGTCTGCGTGTTTTGCGAAACGTTGGCAACGACTGGATTGATGTTACTCAAACGGCCGTCGGAGCAAGAGCGTCTATCCGCGGTATTTGTTTTTCAGCCGGCGATATCGATAACGATGGCGATACCGATCTGATTGTGCTGTCATCTGAAGGAAGCGTAATCGTTCTGCGCAATGACGGCGGAAACAAGAACAATTCGTTGCGGGTTGCGTTGACAGGAAAAGTTAGTAACCGGAATGGCATCGGTACCAAGGTTGAAACGCGCGCTGGAAGTTTGGTTCAGAAACTAGAAACGTCGGCAACATCTCCCGCAATCGCGCCAGCCGATATCTTATTTGGACTTGGAAAACGTACTAGCGTTGACGCGCTGCGTTTGCTTTGGCCTTCCGGAATTGTTCAGGCCGAAACGGAATTCCCAAAAGCCGCCAAACCATCGTTCATCAAACTTCCGATCACCGAGCTGGATCGTAAGCCTTCATCGTGTCCATATCTGTACACGTGGAACGGCGAGCGTTTTGAGTTCATCACCGATTTCATGGGTGGCGGCGAGATGGGCCATCTCGAAGTACCCGGTCGCTTCAATATTCCCGATCCAGTTGAATATGTGCGCATACGCGGCGATCAGTTAAAGGAACGCAATGGGGCATACGAGGTTCGCGTAACCAACGAACTAGAGGAGGCGCTGTTTGCTGATCGGTTCCAACTGATTGCGGTGGACCACCCTTCTGAGACGGATGTTTTCCCAAACGAAGGTCTGACTGATCCGCCTCAACCATTCAAACTTTTTGTGACACGCCACGCCCGTCCGCCTGTTGCCGCCATCGACGAACACGGGCACGACGTGCTTTCGCAAATCACCAAAATGGATCGCATTTACCCGGACGATTTTCGCCGAGATCGAATTCGTGGTTATGCGGAGGAGCATACGCTGACTCTGAAAACTGCCGATGCTGCGACCGCCAGCCATCATCGCGAAGAAATCGTGTTGCTGTTGACGGGCTGGACTGATTACGCCTGGTCAAGCGACAACCTCGCAGCTTCGCAGGCGCGTAAGGAGATGATGCTGCCGGCCCTTCAGGTTAAGGATTCTCAAGGCAAATGGCAGACGGTGATTGACAATGTCGGTATTCCGGTCGGCCGTCCGCAGACAGTTACTGTTGATCTAACAGGCAAGTTTTTAAGTGCAAGTCGCGAGGTTCGCATCGTAACTAACATGCGCATTCTTTGGGATCGAATTCTGGTGGCGAAGTTCGATGAACCGTCGAGCGTGAGGTTCACACGACTGGACCCTGCGCATGCATCATTACGGTGGCGAGGGTTTTCGAGCGAAGTTACTCCTGACGGACGGGAGCCCATCGGCTACGACTATCATCGCGTGTCCTCGCTATCTCCATGGAAGGTAATGCCGGGACGATACACACGTGAAGGCGACGTTCGCGAACTGTTGCTGCAAGCAGACGACATGTTCGTCATATCGTTGCCCGGTGACGAGATCTCTCTGTCGTTTGACGCGCGCAAGCTTCCGCCTCTTCCGTCCAAGTGGACGCGGACTTTCCTGCTCTACGCAGATGGCTACAGCAAAGAGATGGATATCAACTCGGCTATCCCTGATCAGGTATTGCCACTGCCCTTTCACGGGATGAGCGGGTATCCGTATCCGAGTCGGGAATCGTATCCGATGACGGCAACTCGACAAGCGTACATCGATCGCTACAACACGCGGGTTGTGACGAACGAGATGCTTTCGATCAATTCGTTGATCCTGGGAGCGCGGACGTCTCGTCCGCAAATGCGTCGTTAGGCAAGCGATAGTTCGCGCTTCGCGCTCATGTGCGGACGAGGACGTCCGCGCTCCCAGTATGCGCTCCCAGTATGCGCTCCCAGTATGCGCTCCCAGTATGCGCTCACAGTATGCGCTCACAGTATTACGAGAATAGACCTATGGACCACATTCGTTACTCAGTCGCCGCATGTCAGACCGATATGCCAAATCCGCTCGATCGACAAGCAATGCGTGCGAATACGGATCGCATGTTGTCGATGATTGATTCGGCGGTTGCCGGCGCTGCGCCTTTCCTGCCCGTTCGCTTGCTTGTCTTTCCTGAATTCGCTCACAGCGCGCCGGTGTTTCCAACGGCCGAAGAGCTGATGGACAAACTTGCCGTCAAGATCCCAAACGACCACACCGAACGGTTAGAGCAGAAGGCGCGCGAACACAACGTCTACATTCAAAGCGGGTCGATGTTAGAGGTTGATCCAAAATGGCCAGGCGTCGTCTTCAATACGTCTTGCCTGGTTGGACCTGAAGGAATTCTATACAAGTACCGGAAGGTCAACACGTGGGTTCCTTACGAGGTGCACGCGAGCCCGCACGACCTCGATGGCTATGATGAACCGCTTTTTCCTGTCGCCGACACGCCGATAGGTCGTATTGGTTGCGCGATTTGTTACGACTGGATCTTTCCTGAAGCGATCAGGCAATTAGCAGCGAATGGGGCTGAAGTGTTAGTGCGGGTTTCGGCTTACATGGATCCATGGGGAGCGACCGAACCGATGGATTGGTGGACCACGGTAAATCGTTGTCGGGCTCTCGAAAATACGGCTTACGTGGTTGCGGCAAATCAAGGTGCGAGTCTAAAGCATTATCCTCCTTATTCCTGGCCGGGCGGAAGTCAGGTAATTGATTTTGAAGGTCGAATGTTGGCCCAGGCGAGTCCTGGCCCCGGCGAACGCATCGTGGTAGCTCCGATCGATATTTCGGCACTGCGTCACGAACGAGACGCGCGCCGCGGACATCACATGCTGGCGCATCTCCGCACCGAAGCGTATCCGGTTTATGGCCGACATATCTACCCACCGCGCGATACTCGACCTACTGAAATTTCTTATGAAGAGAACAATCGACGAATAGATGAAGCGAAGCGATCGATTTCATCTGTTCGGAAGCCCAGCTGCGATTCATAACACTCACTCGTCCAGAAAAGATTCAACGGACATAATCATCAGCCTTCATCTTCACTGAAATAACTCAAGTCAGATAAGTGCAGTAGGGAAGGGTGGTTTACCCCCGCCGCGATCCACAACATTCAATCATCCCAGAAAAGATTCAACGGACATAATCATCAGTCCTCAATCTTCAAAGAAACAACTCAAGCTCACCTAAATTCAGGTTAGGAAGGGTAGTTTACCCCCGCTCAAGCTGCATAACATTTAAGCTCCATTTGTATAGTTCTAGCTGCAACTTAGGTTCAATGTGTGCAACTTGAGCTGGGGTAACCCGCCCTTCCTTACTTCCAATTATTTTTGCTTGAGTGATTTCAGAGGAGCTTGAGTGCTGATTGTTTCGCACGGTGCATTTTTCAGTGGGAGTTTGTATGTCATGTACTTACGGCCAATTGCCCGAAGGATGGGATCAAGAAATACCGCAAGAAGGTTCACCTCCACAACTCATTGATGGATACGTCTACTATATCGGCATCGTGGCTGCGAGAGGTGCTGGTCCTGAGTTGTGCGTATTTCTGAAGAAAGGTCAGCTACATCCTTACGAGGATGGGGGTGAAGACGGCCACTGCGATGGGCACTGAAAGTGTTTGTCTGCGAGCGTCAAAAAGCATCCATCAGACTTCGGATCTTCAGCTGCTTTTGGAATTGATCGAGCGGAACAGATTTACTGGCACGGAACTCAGTCTCCACCGCTCTTCCCGGAATCACGTCAAAGTAATTATCCACAAACGAACCCTGGTAAGGA
>DATIBJ010000083.1:0-51432 GCA_035457565.1 Pyrinomonadaceae bacterium
CCTTCTTTACTCGCGGGGCTTTGCTTCGATCTACGGCGAGTGGGAAACGACCGACGAAGCAAAGACGATGACCCGTACCTTTCAGGAGTCGTTTCGCTTCCCTGCACCGACTTCGACAGTTGAAATCGTTCTCAAAAAGCGCGACGCGAAGAACGTTTTCCATGACGTTTGGACCACGACGATTGATCCACAGAACCAGTTCGTTGACCGATCAAAACCCGCGGCGCCAGCACCCTTGATCACAATCCAAAAGGCCGGTGAGCCCGAAACTAAAGTCGATTTTCTGATCCTGGGTGATGGGTATACAGCCGCCGAAGCAAAGAAGTTTGAAGCCGATGCGAAGCGACTCACGGAAGTCTTGTTCTCAACGTCGCCATTCAAAGAAAACCGGAGGCGGTTCAACGTTTGGGCCATTTGCCCACCGGCTGCTGAGTCAGGAATCTCGCGACCGTCGACAGGGATCTATCGCGACTCACCTTTGGGAGCGACGTACGACGCGTTCGGTTCTGAAAGATACGTGCTCAGCTTTGATAATCGCGCGCTGAAAAAGACTGCGCAATTCGCGCCATACGAGTTCATCGAGATCCTCGCCAACAATCGCACGTACGGCGGTGGCGGGATCTTCAATCTGTACAGCACGGTCGCTGCTGATAACGCGTTCGCCAACTACGTCTTCGTTCATGAATTCGGCCATCACTTCGCTGGTTTGGCGGACGAGTACTACACGTCTTCCGTGGCCTACGCGCCTGCAGCTGATCGGGTCGAACCATGGGAGCCAAACGTCACAGCGCTTCTCGATGTAAGTAGTTTGAAGTGGCGTACTCTGGTATCGCCGTTTGCGAATGTCACACCGATTCCGACACCGTGGAACAAAGAGGCATTTGAAATTTACTCACGCGAGATTCAGAAACGCCGGGCCGAGCTGCGCAAGGACAAACGGCCTGAAGAGGAGATGGAAGCGCTTTTCAAAGAAGAGCTCGCGCACGAGAAAGAGATGTTCGCGAAAGAGAAGCACGTGGGCCAGGTCGGGGCATTCGAAGGCGCGATGTACGAGTCACGCGGATACTACCGGCCTGAGATCGACTGCATCATGTTTTCGCGCACGGATAAATTCTGCAAAGTGTGCAGGCGAGCTATTGAAATGATCATTGCGATGTACTCGAAGTAGCGAGGAGCAGAAAGAACAACGATCCAAAGAACAGGAAGGCATTCGCAGCGGAAACGCTCAACGTTATTAAATTGCAGGTTGGGAAGGGCGGTTTACCCCAGCTCAATTTGCTCGACACTCAACGTTGAATGTATCGGACAGTGAGCGGGGGTAAAGCACCCCTCTCAACCTGCGATTAATAAAGTCCCCCATGATCACATTGTCCCGACTGATTAGTTCGCACGTTCTTGGCTTCCTGGTCACAAGCTTAATATCCGTAGCGAGTGCGCAATCGGCTCCGAAACTCATTCCTCACAAGATCACACTCGCCAAGGGCAAATCTTTCACGCTGAATCTCGCCGATGGTTATGAGATCAATGTCGCCGCTGAAGGACTCAAGCGAGTTCGGTTCATGGCGCGAAGTCCGGACAATCGGATCTTCGTAACTGACATGTTCAACCTGACAGATAATCGAAAGGGCGCTGTTTACATCCTTGATGATTTCGACCTTAAGAGTAAGCGCTTCAAGAAAGTGACTCCTTATCTCAGCGGTCTGCGAAATCCGAATAGTGTCGCATTCTATCGAGACAGCAATAACAGCGACTGGTTCTATCTGGCGTTAACAGATCGTTTGGTGCGATATCGATACCAAGCGGCCACTAACAAACCGACCGGTGAACCGGAAGTGCTCGATACCTATCCCGATTACGGGCTGTCGTACAAGTACGGGGGTTGGCATCTGACGCGTACGATTGCGGTGGGCGACAATGGGAAGATCTACGTATCTGTTGGAAGCAGCTGCAATTCCTGCGAAGAGAAGGAAGCGGTTCGCGCAACTGTCGTTGAGATGGAACCCGACGGAAAGAACAAACGCTTCTTCGCGCGCGGGCTGCGCAATGCGGTGGGGCTTAAGTGGATCGACGGAACCTTGTACGCCACGAACATGGGTGCCGATCATCTTGGACCAAACCGTCCAGCTGACACACTAATTGAAGTTAAAGCTAACGGAAATTATGGATGGCCCTATTGTTTTCAAACGGGCGCTCGAATCTTCACCGATCCGAAACTGAATCCCAGCAGTTCTAACCTTGATTGTTCAAAAGTAGTAAAAGCTTTCGCGCCATTTCCCGCTCACAGTTCCCCGCTCGGACTTGAGTACTTCGATTCGAACTGGAAAATGCCGCTGCGTGATTCGTTTCTGGTGGCGCTTCATGGCTCAACGACGAAGAGTCTGAACCGTGGCTACAAAGTTGTAAGTGTTTCGCGGAGTGGTCGTCAGCAAGATTTTCTGACTGGCTTTATCCAGAACGGCGTCATTCATGGCCGACCATGTGATGTTTTTCGACTGAGCGACGAGGCGTTTCTCATAACCGATGATCGAGCGGGCGTTATTTACTACATTTCAAGATCACGCTGATCCACTTAGGATTATCCAAGTGGGCGATTTCTCACATTTACATAGTTCAACGTTCACTACATCAGCGCGCAAGCTACACTGAAACAAGTCAAGCTAACCTAATCGCAGTTGGGAAGGGCGGTTTACCCCCGCTCGAGATTCATTTCATGCTAGTCGAATCAATTGAGTCTTGAGCGGGGGTGAACCGCCCTTCCCAACTTGCATTTAACTCGGCTTGAGCGGTTCGAGGGAACCTTGGCTGCTGATATCCTGCACGTCGCCCTGCTCAACTGAAATTGAATGTTTTGGAGTAGCGCTCTTCCTAACCTGCAATTTGTTTGAGTAAAATATCGCGACCATCTGACCCCGCATTCGAAAGGAACAACCCATGCGCCTAGTTCTATCTCTTGCTCTTGTCGTCATCTCTTTTGTCACGCCGGCATACGGCCAAAAGCGCAACATCACTGAGAAGGATCTTTTCAATTTCGCCTGGATTGGAGATCCGCAGATCTCACCCGATGGTTCCAAGGTCGCGTTTGTAAAAGTCACCGCCAACGATCGCAAAGACGGCTACAACACAACGATCTGGACCGTCTCCACTGCCACTCGAGAGATGCGACAACTCACGAGCGGTATTCGTGATGCGCAACCGCGCTGGTCACCCGACGGAAAGTATCTTGTGTTTGTGCGTTCGCCGGAGAGAGACGGCCGACCTGAGCCACCGCAGCTTTTCATGTTGTCGATGGATGGCGGTGAGGCGTTTCAGTTTACGACTGTCGCCCGAGGCGCCGGGAACCCGCAGTGGTCACCTGACGGAAAGATGATCGCCTTCAGTAACTCGGCGAATCCGGAAGATATCGCCAAAGCTACACCGAAGAGTTCTCCCTCACCGTCTTCGTCCCCTTCGTCGTCACCAACTAGCAGTCCGGAGCCACCACGTGAATCAGACGTCCGCGTGATCACGCGAGCTGTTTATCGAAACGACGGCGGTGGTTACCTTGACTTCAAAAGACCGGGCCACATTTGGGTTGTGAACGCACCACGGACAAGTGCAGACAAAGTCACCCCAAAGCAATTAACAAGCGGTAGATTTAGCCAGGGCAATGTCACCTGGACGAAAGACAGCTCGAAGCTCTATTTCACATCAACTCAAAAGGATGAACCTTACTACGACCTCCCTTCGACAGACTTATATTCAGTGGCTGCTACGGGTGGCCAACCGGTCAAGGTCAATTCCTTCGACATGGGTTCGGGCGGCTACGTGTTTAGTCCTGATGGAAAGCAGCTCGCTTTCGTCGCATCGCAGAGCCGACCAGTTAGGTCTTATTCGCAACCTGATCTCTATGTGATGGATGCTACACCTAACGCAAAGCCCAGGAATCTCACCGAAGCTTTCGATTACGACATCGCCTCCGGTGTAGGGGGAGACAACGCACCTCCGCGCGCAGGCGGAGGAAGTTTGCCGGTGTGGTCGGCTGACGGTCGCAGCATCATGGTCGTCTACGCAAAAGAAGGAAAGGCGAACGTTGGATCGTTCAACGTGGCGACAGGTCGTCAGTCGGACGTAACGACTGGCGATCATGCCGTGCAGACTTTCCGAGCGAGTCCTTCGGCCGACAAATTCGTATTAGTGATATCCACTCCCACGCGGGTTGGAGACTTGTTCTGGATGGACTTCAATGGACAACTGAGCGCTTCAAGCAGACCGGCAATCAGCGCACCGCAGCAATTAACGAACATTAACGACGAGCTCTTCGCAAAGCTCAATCTCACTGAACCGGAAACGATCTGGTACAAGAGCTTCGACGGCCGCAACATCCAGGCGTGGGTACAGAAACCACCAAATTTCGATCCAACCAGGAAGTATCCCTTGATTCTAAATATTCACGGTGGACCACACGCGGCTTATGGATTCGTTTTCGATCACGAATTCCAGTGGATGGCAGCCAAGGGGTACGTTGTGCTGTATCCAAATCCGCGTGGGAGCACAACCTACGGGCAGGAGTTTGGAAACATCATCCAGCACAAGTATCCGGGCGACGACTACAAAGACTTGATGGCCGGCGTCGATGAACTGATTCGTCGTGGCTACATTGACGAGAAGAAGCTGGGAGTGACGGGCGGCAGTGGTGGCGGTCTCCTTACGAATTGGACAATCGGCCAGACGACGCGGTTTGCCGCGGCAGTTTCGCAACGCGACATAGCCGATTGGAGTGATTGGTGGTACACAGCTGACTTCACTCTATTTCAACCCTCCTGGTTCAAAGGCGCACCGTTTGAAGATCCTGAGGACTTCAAAGCTCGATCGCCAATCACCTACATCAATAAGGTGCAAACGCCACTTATGTTGATCCTGGGAGAGGCGGACTATCGCACGCCGACGGGCTCCGGAGGTGAGGCGATGTTCCGCGCGCTGAAGTATAGAAAGATACCGACGGTAATGGTGCGCTTTCCAAACGAAACTCACGAGCTGTCGAGATCAGGACAGCCCTGGCATCGCATCGAGCGCTTGCAACACATCGTCGGCTGGTTCGATAAATGGTTGATGGGTATGCCGAAGCCGGAATATGAAGTAGCGGTACCTTAAAGAAAGTCCATAAATTACGTAGACTCGATTTCGGATTTCGGAATGCGGATTTCGGATTTCGGATTTCGTTCTCGGTTTGTACTTCGTGTTTTTCGGTATCGTCAAATAGAGCGCGGTACATGACTGACGCAAAATCCGAAATCCCAAGTCCGAAATCCGAAGAATCTATTACCGTTCCCGATTTTGCATTTGTTCGCAGGCTTGTGGCGCAAGCCTTTCCTCAGCGGCGGATCTCTAACATCACAGAACTCTCCGGCGGACGCATCAATACAAATCTGAAGATAACCTTCAGCGGCGGTGAATCACCCGCAGTCATACGTTTCCACAAAAAAGGTTCCGCAGCTTGCGTCAAAGAAACCCAGGTTATCGAACTGATCAAATCAACGGTTCCGGTTCCGCAGGTTTTGTATGTCGACTCGGAAGGCCTCGAAGGGTCCGGACCGTTCAGTATCATCGAGTTTGTTGAAGGTCTAACGTTTCAACAGTTGAAGCGAACCGGCGATCTCACGGCGATTCATCAAGCAGCGTCGTCAGTCGGTGCAACACTCGCTGCGATAGGAAGGTACTCATTTTCAAAACCAGGTTCTCTCCTCGTCACCAACAAGAACCAACTCGGCGTCGGTGAACCCTTTACGAGAACCACTGACCCAATACTTGAGATTCTCGATGTCTTTCTCGAATCGGATTTAGTGCAGCAGCGGCTTGGTGCCCCTCGCAGCCGGCAACTTCGTGAGGTCGTTTGTGCGTGGGCTCCACAACTGCCAGACATCACAAAAACAAGTCAGCTGGTCCACAGCGATTTTGGTAACCGCAACATTCTGGTTAACGAAGTAAATGGAAAGTGGCAGGTCGTTGCGGTCCTCGATTGGGAATTCGCGTTCTCAGGTTCACCGCTTCTGGATGTCGGAAACTTCCTACGATACGACTCCACGAGAGAGCCTTTGCGGGAGCCGTACTTTTCGCGCAGCTTTGTAGAACACGGTGGTGAACTACCTGACAACTGGAGACAAGCTGTACGCGTGATCGACTTAACTGCGCTTGTGGAATGCTTATCCCACGACTATCTGCCAGATGATGTTGTGTCGGAGATCATCGGTCTGATCGACTCTACGTTGCATGAGTGTTCTGTGCAGTGATCTGACCCCCGATCAAAACATTCACTGCTGTTTCGGGTTTGCTGGAACCAGAACAGCCAAAAATTGACCTGATTTGCTTTCTACTATATTGTCGCGGCCTTTAGAACCTGGCCGTCAAGAGTCTTTCCGAGTCATGAGTTCCAACCTACCTCCGATAGAAGCGCAACGCGTTCGCCTGCGCACGATCGACGAATCAGACATCGATCATCTTCATGCAATCTTCTCCGATCCGAAGGTTATGCGTTACTGGAGTACGCCACCCTTGGAGTCGCTCGCAGAAGCACGTGCGCTCCTGAAAGAGATTCAGACCCTTAACCAGGAAGGGACGATGTTGAAATGGGGTGTCGCTCTCAAACCAACCGACACAGTGATTGGTACCGTCACGCTCTTCAATCTGGAGCGCACCCAGGGACGGGCAGAGATCGGCTATGCTCAGGCCCTCGCCTACTGGGGCCATGGCTACATTCACGAAGCATTGCAGGCGTTACTGACTTACGCGTTTGAAGAGATGAAGTTGCGGCGTCTCGAAGCCGATGTTGATCCGCGCAATGCTGCTTCGATCAAAACTCTCGAACGACTCGGGTTTCAGCGTGAAGGTTTTCTGCGCGAACGCTGGCACGTTGGCGGCGAGATCCAGGACGCATTATTTTATGGGCTACTCGAACGAGAGTGGCATAGACCATAGCGTTAAGCTCACAACGCTTTAGAAGCAGGGAGAGCATGACAAGCAAACTAGCCAAAGTCGTCTATGTCGTGTTCGGCGCGGGTGCGATTCTTTACGGACTTGCTAACCTTCTCGCTCCTTCGGCACTTCATTTCGCGGAGGCGCAATCATTCCCGCTCATGCACAATCTTCGCGAGCAAGGAGCCGCATTCATATTTCTCGGTCTGATGTCTCTCTGGTGCAGCTTCAACTATGAACGATCGAGAACGATCCACCACTTTCTCACGCTCTTTAACCTGTTTATTGCAGGTATACACTGGAACGACTACTTCAAGGGCTATCTACCAATCGGGAGTCCCCTCTTTAACTCCATAGCTTTTGTAGTTTTCGCAGCCCTAGCCATTGGTCGATATCGAGAACCACTCGAATCAAGCAAGACCGTGTGATGCAAGCCAACCTCGGCGCCTTCGTGCGTTTTCAATAACCGAAAACAAGTTCGACTCTCTGCGTGAAAGAAACAACTTCTTGTTTTTTAGAAGATTCTCGCATACGGCTTTGCCGCCTGCTGTGAGGCGATGGCTCCGCCTCGCCGTAAACCTGGCACTCTCATCATGGGCTGTGCCCTTGGTTCGGTCTTTGACCTCGGGTTTACTCGGCCCACTCAACATTGTGACTCGTGCTTTGTCTGTGAAAGGGGCAAAGCCTAAACAGGGCCCAGCCAAAAATGAAAGGGCGGAGCTAGCGCGAGGCGTAGCGTCGCCTCACATCGGGCGGCAAAGCCGTGTGCGAGAACCTCTTTAAAACAAGAAGTCGATCCATTGCTGCCGGCAACGCTGCGTTTATTTTGATGAAGAGCAGAAACAAACCACATTAGATCTTCGACTGGACCTGCAAGTTCCATCCGGCACCCTCGTTCCTGTCACAGGTGTTCGAAAGTCTTTGATTTAAGCGAGGTGTCGCACCAATGAAACTCCTTCTTTCCCTGTCAATCGCACTCGTACTGTCAATCTTCGGACTGCTCGCCTGCTCTGAAGTGCCTGCAAACGGAATCCCACCCTTGGGCCTAACGGGTGCTGTTCCAGTGAAAAAGACCATGCGCAACTTCAAATCCGAGCAGGAGTTGACACGCTTTCTTCGTGAGCTGGCTGAGAAAGCCCGACGGGAGCGTCGCATGGTAGCCAAACAAGCGGAAAGCGCTGCCAGTCCCGCCGCACCGGTCGCCAATGAACCTCCATCCAAGGACGATGACGAGTCGGTTACAAACGTCCAACACGCGGGCGTAGATGAAGGCGGCATCGTCAAGGTTCACGGAAATCATCTGGTAGTCCTTCGCAGAGGAAGACTGTTCACAGTTGCAATTGGCGATGGTGCGCTAAAACCCATTTCGACTGTTGACGCGTTTGGTCCGGACGTCGATCCGAGCGGGACCTGGTATGACGAAATGCTCGTTTCCAGCGACACGATTGTGGTCATCGGTTATAGCTACCAACGCGGCGGTACGGAAGTAGGCTTATTCAACATAGATCCGGCTGGTCAGATATCCTATCGCTCAACTTATCACCTACGGGCAAACGACTATTATTCATCAAGGAACTATGCGAGTCGTTTGATTGGCAGTAAGTTGATCTTTTATTCGCCTCTTTACCTGTCACCCGACCTTGAAGATCCCTTCGCTTCGTTCCCAGCCGTTCGCAGATGGCATAAAGGCGCGACGCCTGAGGAGTTTCGACGAATTGTGCCGGCGACTCAGGTTTACAGATCTGAAGGACAGTTAAATGCAGATTATGGTCTCGCGCTTCACACCGTCACCATTTGTGATCTCGCAAACGGCGGATTCGATTGCAAAGCAACGTCAGTAGTAGCCCCGCCGGGAAACGTCTTCTACGTTTCGCCTGATGCTGTTTATGTGTGGGCCACAAGCTGGGTTTACCGCCCCAATCAGGAACGGTCGCGTTCACAGTTGTTCCGGATGCCGCTTGATGGCTCAAGCCCAAGTGCACTCGGAGTTGCAGGCAGTCCCGTCGATCAGTTTTCGTTTCTCGAAAGCAATGACCAGCATCTGAACGTGCTCGTACGTTCTGACGGCAGCGGCGACGGGATGTGGGCCAGTGAATACTCAGCGGGAGACGTCGCTCTATTGCGCGTGCCTATCTCAGATTTCTCTGATGGTAGTGAATCTGTGCCATCGTCGAAGTATCGAAAGCTCGTGAAACCCGAAGGCTACACCTTCCAGAACAGGTTCGTTGGAGATTACCTGATCTATGGCACCGGCAGCGGCTGGGGTGATCCGCGGAATGCTCAAAAATCAAATTTGTATCTCGTCCGTTGGGCGCGCGGTGATTCACACCAGCTGGCACTGCCGCATGGCGTCGATCGAATTGAGCAGATGGGCCAAGGCGCTGTGATTGTCGGTACTGACGGAAGAAATCTCCACTTTACTGCCGTGCGACTCGGTAACTGGCCAGAAGTTGCTTCGCGTTACACGCGGCAGGAAGCATCGCAGGGTGAATTGCGGAGCCACGGCTTTTTCTACAAAGCAGATGGTGAAGAGTCGGGAGTTCTTGGGTTACCGATCAGTACTCCGGCGCGCGCCGGCTATCGGCACCTATTCGACTCTTCGGCAGCGATTCTGTTTTTGAGAAATGATTCGATGTCGTTGAATGAAATCGGTGAGCTGAATTCCCAGCCTGACCGTGCGGTGAACGACCAATGTCGCGCTTCTTGTGTTGATTGGTATGGGAATGCCAGACCGTTATTCCTGCGTGGAAGACTCTTCGCGTTGCTCGGTTATGAGATCGTCGAAGGCAGGATTGATGCCGGAAGAATAAAGGAGCTGCGACGTGTGAACTACGCTCCAGGTAACGCGGTGGTTACGCGTACTGAGTGAAGCGCAACTAAGAATATCCAGAGATTACGCAGATTACACGGACTAGAAACTAGAAAGTGAAGGGGCTGGGTCGAGAGCGGACAGCCTTCTTCAGAAGCAAGAGGCCTTTTTCCCAATAAAGGCCTCTCCTTTCGTGTTTACGACTCAAGGATCCTGTTTCATTCCGATCTGTGTAATCTCCGTAATCTGTGGATGCATTTCGCTTAGCATCATTGACTGAAATCCGCGCTTCTAATACTTTTGTGCCCTCTCAGTCTTTTTCTCCGCTCAGCCAGAGGTTTAATTGTGTTCCGATTAACATTTTCCTTATGCCTAATTCAATTAACTCTTTTGGCACTGGCAAACCTATCCGCCAACCAGGTCGCACGTCCAGAGCAACCGAGGCGACCTAATGGCGTGCCGGAAGCCAGTCTGCCCTGCACTTCTGAAGAGCAGGCCTGGTGGACAGAACTGCGCACCGCTTCCGAAGACGTAAAGTACCCGCGCCGGCCAGGAGAAAAGCAGCGAAAGAAATTCCTGACAGTGCTACGCAACGGAGCGGAGAAGTCGCTTGCACCTCCGATTCCAGACGCACGATCAGTCATCCTCTGGAAAACTGAACCTCAATATACTAACGCAGCGAGAGACCGCGAAATAAATGGCACAGTCACGCTTCAAGTCGAGCTACTTGCAAACGGTGGCGTTGGGAAAATCGAGGTGATCCAGGGACTTCCAGAAGGATTGAATGATGCTGCCGCGGAGGCGGCTCGCAAAACAATCTTCCTGCCGGCAGTCAAGAACAGACAATTCGTCAGTTCGTCCGTCCGCCTAGTGATGACCTTCAACATCTATTAGAAAACGTTAGGAGCCTCCGATGACCAAACAGTTACGCTATTCGTTAATCCTGATGCTTGCGATTGCATCGCTGGTTTGGGCTCAAACTGCTCGGCACCCGCTCAAACTTGACGATATCTTTCGTTTCAAAGACGTGCGTGATCCGCAAGTCTCCCCCGACGGTCAGTGGGTGGCTTATGTCGTATCAACTGTCGACACTAAAGAGGACAAATCGAGCGCCCACATCTGGATGATCAAGATCGACGGCACGGACGATCGACAGATCACATTCGGCCAGGAAGGCGAAGGCTCGCCGCGTTGGAGGCCTGATGGGAAGTATCTCTCATTCACCTCGTCACGCCCCGGAAAAGCGCGCGGCAGTCAGGTTTGGGTGCTGGACCGTCGCGGGGGCGATGCAACGCAACTCACGGATGTGAAGGGCCGATTGCAAGGCTACGAATGGTCGCCGGATTCAAAACGGCTGGCGCTGGTTATCGGCGATCCGGATCCAGAATCCGAGCCGACGCCAACACCGCAGGCAGGAGTTACGTCGACACCGCGCGTGCCCAAGCCGATCTTGATTGATCGCTATCGCTTCAAACAGGATGTGCAAGGTTATCTTCTCTCCGGACGTCATACTTACATCTATCTGTTTGACGTGGCTACGAAGAAACTCGATCGGCTGACGACGAGTAAGTGGGATGAAGGATCGCCTTCGTGGTCACCAGATGGTTCGCGAATCGCCTTCATCAGTAATCATATCGATGATCCCGACAGAGATCCGTCGGGCCAACTTTATGTCGCTGAGGCGAAATCAAGAACGACGGAGAAGCAACTAACTCCATCGACGGTCCGGACCGCCCGATCGAAACCCGAATGGAGTCCGAACGGCAAATGGATTGCGTTTCTCAACGGCGACGAAAGAAAGTACGGCGCCTACAACATGGATCACCTAAATTTGGTTCCTTCTGACGGAAGCGCCCCTGCTTCACGCTTCAAGGCGTCAGAGGATCTCGATCGAGGCGTGTCATCGCCAAGGTTCAGTCCTGACGGCACATGGTTAATGTTTTTCGTCACTGATGACCGTTCCCTGTATCCTGCTCGAGCCAGAGTTGCGGGCGGTCCCGCCGAGAAATTGATGAAGCCACCGATCGTTGTGTCGAGCTGGAATAGCAATGGAGGTCACACAGTTGTTCTAGCAGGAGGCGACACTAAAGCTACTGAGATCAATGTTGTCGAACAGAGTGGACTTCGCCAACTGACTCATCAAAACGATGCGCTCTTTGCCGAACTCGACCTGGGCGCAACTGAAGAAGTCGAGTTCAAGTCGAAAGACGGTAATGATGTGCACGGACTACTTACGTATCCGGTTGGATACGTTAAAGGCACGAAGGTCCCCCTGCTATTACGAATACACGGTGGGCCAAATGGCCAGGACCAACATTCATTCAGCACCGAACGGCAATTCTTTGCAGCGAGTGGGTACGCGGTGCTCGCTGTGAATTATCGCGGCAGCTCTGGTCGTGGTCGGGATTTCTCACGTTCAATTTTTGCCGATTGGGGAAACTACGAAGTCCAGGATCTACTGGCAGGAGTCGATCACGTGATCAAGATGGGCGTCGCTGATCCTGATCGACTCGGCGTGGGCGGCTGGAGTTATGGTGGGATTCTGACTGACTATTTGATTGCGAGCGACAACCGCTTCAAGGGCGCTACGAGCGGTGCGGGCACAGCCTTTACAGTCGCATTCTACGGAACTGACCAGTACATCATTCAGTACGATCACGAGATTGGACCACCGTGGAATCCAAAAGCGTGGGAGACCTATGTGAAGCTGTCTTATCCTTTCCTTCACGCGGACCGCATTCAAACACCAACGCTATTCATGGGCGGTGAGCGCGACTTCAACGTTCCGATTCAAGGAAGTCAGCAGATGTATCAGGCCCTTAAGACTCTCGGTATCGACACTCAGCTGGTGATTTATCCGAATGAGTTTCACAGTATTCAACGACCCAGCTATCAAAAGGATCGGCTGGAGCGGTACCTGTCTTGGTACGAAAAATATGTGAGGAAGGCGCCGCCGCAAGGCACCGCAACAACAGCGCGATAGCTTACATGTTCGATGAACTTTTTAGTTTGTCGTCGAGCTGCTGCACACATGCCGCAGTGAAAACTTAGCGTATCACCCACCCACTACCGCAAGGTGGGCGACGGTTTACCACTGCAGCGACTGTTTGGCAGCTCGAGCGACAAACTTAAAGTTTATCGAACATCTTTTCTTCAGGAGACTTCATGGTCCACCATCGATCTCGTTTAGCATTCCTCCTATGCATCAACCTAATAGCGACACCTCTTACAGCCGTCGCGCAAACGAGCCCAGGCACCACGACGCGCGAGCCTGAGGTTCTCGAAAGAAACGTACGTGCTGAACTTGGCTTTCTGGCAAGCGACGCGATGCAGGGTCGCGGAAGTGCGACGAATTATGAGCGACTGGCCGCGGAATACATCGGATCGATGTTTCGCCAGTTTGGGCTGGAGCCCGGCGGCGACACTGACGCTTCAAACGCTCCTGGGTTTGTGCAGCGTGTGGCGTTGGAAACCGGCAGGTTTGTCTCCACTCCTGTTGTGACTGCAGGCTCTAAGTCGTGGCAATACGGAAAGGATTTTTTAGTAACCGGCATTCGTGTACCTCGTCTTGGTGGCGAACTGCAAATCGTTGAGGGTGAAGCACCACTAACAAAAGGCTCCGTAGCTTTAATCAGACTCCCGGAAACTGCCGACCTTCAACAGCAACAAGCTCGCGTTCGCGCAGCGCGCGCTTCGCAGGCGGCCGCTGTTGTGCTACTCGAATCCGACCGTGCCCGACGCCAACGCGAGGCGGGTGCCAGACTTCCTGCGGTAGCAGCGCGTTTAGTTGGCGAACAAGTAACTCAATCGGTGCCTGTGTTTTCGTTTAGCAAGGAGGCCTTCAACGAACTCGCTGGTCTGGGAAATGGAATGCGTTTTGAGTTCGCTGCGGAAATGCAAGCAGACCCTACAGCAGCAACATGGAATGTAATCGGTATCTTGCGTGGTTCTGATCCGAATGGCGAAACGATCATGCTGAGTGCTCACTTGGACCACCTCGGGCTCAACGAAGCCGGAACTGGTGATACGATTTTCAATGGCGCTGATGATGATGCCTCTGGCTGTGTCGCTGTTCTGGAAATGGCTCGAGCGTTATCTTCCGGTAAACGACCGCGTCGCACGATCTATTTCATTTGCTTTGGAAGCGAGGAACGAGGCGGATATGGAGCACGGTATTTCATCGACCACTCGCCAGTTCCACTCGAGAAGATCGTGGCCGATATAACCTTCGAGATGCTGGGCCGCCCCGATGCCAAAGTTTCGGCGAACACTCTTTGGCTGACTGGTTACGAACGTTCGACGCTCGGGCCCGAACTTGCACGCCAGGGTGCGCGACTCGTTGCAGACCCACATCCCGAACAGAACTTTTTTCAACGATCCGACAATTACACGCTCGCATTGCGCGGAGTCGTGGCGCACACCGTTTCAAGCTTCGGTTTACACACCGATTACCACCGCGTGACCGACGATTTAAGCAAGGTCGATTTTCAATTCATGACGCGCTCAATCGAGTCTATGATCGCGCCGGTTCGTTGGCTGGCGAATTCTACATTTCGTCCGGCGTGGTTGCCCGGACAGCAGCCGGTGCGTAATTGACGATGAAACCTCGCTTCTTCAAGTCGCAGTCAGAATTTCGAAAGTGGCTCGAGACTAACCACACTAGAGAAACGGAGCTGCTGATCGGCTTTTATAAGAAAGGAAGCGGCAAGGCGAGCATTACTTACCCCGAAGCATTAGACGAAGCTTTGTGCTTCGGCTGGATCGACGGCGTGCGCCGCAGTTTTAGCGATGATGCTTACGTCCAGCGCTTTTCTCCGCGCAAAGCAAAGAGTATTTGGAGCAACGTCAACGTTCGCCATGTCGAGAGACTCAAGAAACTGGGTCGCATGGCGCCAGCTGGTCTCAAGGCATATGAATTGAGGGATCCGAAGAAGACTGGCGTCTATTCTTTCGAGAACAGACCGCGTGAGTTGCCTCCTGAGTATGAGAAGAAGTTTCGCTCAAGTAAGAAGGCGTGGGAGTTTTTTGAGAGCGAGCCGCCTTCAATTAGAAGAGTCTGTATCTTCTGGGTGATGAGTGCAAAACAGGAAGAGACCAGACAGAGACGATTGGCGCAACTGATTGAGTCGTCGGCTAAAGGTGAACGACGTGGTGTGCTGACTACGAAGTCAAAGAAGTAGAACACGCGCGCTGCGCTGATCAAGCAACGTGCAAAACGTAAGTGCTCAACTTCGTCGGAACAATTCAAGCCTCGTTAATTGCAGGTTGGGAAGGGCGGTTTACCCCCGCTCATGTTGCATGACATTCAAGCTTCCTGGAATTGTTCAACCGAATGTCCGATACGCTTCAGCTTGTCGTTGAGATGCATAACCGTCTACTCCGACGTAACTTGAATCTGCTGTGAGTCACCGACAAGCTGAAGGAAGCTCTCAATAAGTGGAGAGGAGTAATGTTCGAGGTGCAAAACGTCAGCGCGCCCGGCTGATAGGCAAGTGGGTCACTTGATCAGGGTTTCCTGAAGCATATCGACATTTGGTTTCGCAGTTTCGGTTAGCTTGAACAAGGGACACATCAAAGTTCAAAGCTACTCAACCACTGAGGCACGGAGAACGCGCAGAATGCACAGAGACCGCTTCGCACCCACCCGCTACCGCGAGGTGGTACTGACTTTGACCCACGCAAAATGGACTTTTGCAAGAACCTCTGAAGCATATCGGACATCGGTTGAGCAGTTTCCCCGAAGCTTGACAGTGCCACTAATCCCTCGTAGTAAAATCTCCAACAATGCAAGCCCCAATGCCAGTCATCTTTGTCGGTCACGGTAATCCGCTCAACGCACTTCAGGAGAATGATTACACGCGGGCATGGAGAAGCATCGGCCAAATGATCAGAAAACCGAAGGCGATCCTCGCGGTGTCCGCGCACTGGTACGTCCCTGGAACTTTCGTTACCGCCATGGGCTGGCCGCAAACAATTCATGACTTCGGTGGATTCCCTGCTGACCTTTATCAAATCAAATACAACGCGCCTGGAAGTCCGACACTCGCTGCGCGCGTAAAAGGATTACTGGCGCCAGAACCTGTTGGACTCGATCATAGCTGGGGGCTGGATCATGGGACCTGGTCAGTGTTGGTTCACATGTTTCCGGAGGCCGATGTTCCTGTTGTTCAGCTCAGCATCGATGAAACTAAAGCCGCCAAGTTTCACTACGATCTCACCGGCCGCCTCCAGTCGCTGCGCGACGAAGATGTTCTGATCCTCGGCAGTGGAAATCTGGTTCACAACCTTCATGCTTATGCCTGGGGAAAACATGCAGTCGCTCCGTTTGATTGGGCCATAAGGTTTGAAGAAGAAGTGATGTCGTATTTGCTAGCCGCTGAGCACGAGCCAATCGTCCACTATGAGGCGTTGGGCCGCGATGCACTTCTCGCGGTACCAACACCGGAACACTATCTTCCGCTGATTTATACCATCGGTTTACGACGACGCGAGGATCAGGTTAGCTTTCCGGTCAAAGGTATCGATGGCGGGTCGGTTTCAATGCTTGCGGTCCAATTGGGATAAAACTAAATAATGCCAGACCTGCTGGTGAATCTTCTTAAACTGCCGCCCCTGGACCAACTCGACACAAAGGTTCTGATCCGTCGGGCACAACCGTTCGAGTTGTCCGCTCTTCGAAACTTCATTCAACAGAAGTTCGCCGCAAGCTGGGCAGACGAGGTATCCGTCGGCTTCGCAAACAAGCCGGTTAGCGTTTTCATCGCGACAATCGATCGCGAGCTGGTTGGCTTTGCCGCGTATGAATGCACCCGACGCGGGTTCTTTGGTCCAACAGGGGTCGTCGAGTCAGCGCGCGGGTTGGGAATTGGCAAGATGTTGCTTGTTTCGAGTCTGCTCGGGTTGCGTGAGCTTGGATACGTCTATGCGATTATCGGCGCGGCGGGGCCAGTGCATTTCTATCAAAAGGCGGTTGGCGCGATCGTGATTCCCGATAGCGAACCCGGGATCTATACAGAGCCACTTAGGCCAACAGAGTGAGGTTCGTGTATTTCGTGTGGTTTCGTGGATCATGTTTCTTAGCATAGACGATCCACGAATTCACACGAACTAACACGAAATAGGACAGAGTGAGCACGAAACTAGAACAAGCACCGTTACCTCCTGAGTGGAAAGGCTCCCCCATTCTCGGTGTGATGTCGGAATTTAATCAGGACCAGCTCGGCTTCATCACGCGACTCCGAAGCTTTGGCGATGTTGTCCGCGCTCGGTTTCTTTGGGTTCCTGCTTACTTCATCTATCACCCCGACGACATTGAGTACCTGCTGGTTACTAATGCGAAGAACTTCAGGAAGGCAATGTCGCTCCGGTCGAAGTTCTTCTACCGCCTCGTCGGCAATGGCTTGTTAACAAGTGAAGGAGATTTCTGGCGACGACAACGACGCCTTGCCCAACCTGCATTTCACAAGCAACGAATCAGCAACTACGGCGACGTGATGGTGGAATACACCGAACGCATGTTAGCCGGCTGGAAAGCAGGAGAAACGCGCGACGTGCATCGCGACATGACGAGGCTCACGCTCGAGATTGTTGTGAAGACTTTATTCGACGCAAATGTTTCCGGTGATGCAGATAACGTCGGCCGCGTGCTTTCAGAAATCGTGAAGCCGTTTGCCTCGCAAGCAACACTCAAGTGGATTCTCGACAATCGCCTGCCTACTCCCGGACATCGCCAGTTTTACCGCTCTGTCGGCGAGATCGATCAGATCATCTACCGCATCATTGCTGAGCGCAGGACGAGCGCCTCCGACAAAGGTGACTTACTTTCAATGCTCCTCGAGGCCCAGGACGAAGACGGCAGCCAAATGACTGACGCGCAGCTGCGCGATGAAGTGATCACCCTCTTTCTCGCCGGTCATGAAACAACCGCACTCGCATTGTCCTGGACCTGGTTCTTGCTGGCGACCAATAACGATGTCGAGGCTAAGTTTCATGCTGAACTAGACAGTGTGCTTGGTGGACGATTGCCGGCTCTAAGTGATCTTCAACAACTGCGCTACACGGAGATGATTGCTAAAGAGACGATGCGTTTGTATCCACCCGCGTTCGGCCTGGGTCGCGAAGCAATTGAGGAGTGTGAGATAGGCGGCTATCGCGTGCCGCGTAAGACTCAGATTTTCACGTTTCAATGGGCCACGCAGCGCGATCCCCGTTTCTTCGATCAGCCCGACGAGTTCATCCCCGATCGCTGGACACCTGAGTTCATCGAACAGCTTCCAAAGTTTGCTTACTTCCCTTTTGGCGGTGGGCCGAGATTTTGTATCGGAAACTATTTCGCGATGATGGAGATGATGCTGCTGATGGCGACGATTGGCAGACGATTCAAGCTCGAGCTGGCGCCGGATGCGAACGTGGAACTTTATCCGGCAATGTCGTTACGACCAAAGAACGGAGTTCGGGTTGTGGTAATTGAAAGGTAAAACAGTCAGTACCACCTGCGGTAGCGGGTGGGTGCGGAGCCAAGTGCTGTCATTCTCCTGGAACAACCGCTTCGCACCCACCCGCTACCGCAGGTGGTACTGACTGTTCTCCAACGATCAAGAAACTGCGACTGCGTGATTGAAAAGAACTTCCAAACATTCCCTTGCGATTGACAGAAGCACGACTACGATTGCCGTTCTAGGGTAAAAACTCTTCATTTTGTCGTTCTCTGCTTAGCCGCTGACCACAATTCAACTTCTCATTCTCCCAGGCTAAAGCCTGGAAGATTAGGAGTTATGTCTTGGTAGGCCGAAATTGAAAACGCCACGCCGCTAAAACGGTGGTGTCGTTCCTTTTTATCTATGTGAGCGCTTGGACGATTCTGCTCCATTCATTAAGAGTCAACGTCTCTGCTCGCCGTTGCACATCAACTTCCGCTCTGCACAAAACAATACTCGCGCCGCCATTATCTTTCACGCGCTGCTGCAGCGGACCAATCGAGTTACGCAGGTTATTCAAGATCGTCTTTCGTTTTTGGGCAAAGCCCGCACTCACCAATTGCCAGAACAACTCGTCATCGCTCAAACGCAACACAGTTTTTCGTCGCTTCAATCGAACCACCGTACTCCAAACCTTCGGCGGAGGACGAAAGGCTCCAGGAGATACGTCAAATAGCTTTTCGCTTTCGCAACAGGCCTCGACCAGCACGGAAAGATAACCACGGTTACTCGAGCCCGCAGGCGCGAGCATCCGATCAACCACTTCCTTTTGCAGCATCAAAACCATCTCAGGTAGGCACGGCTGATCGATCAGTCGCTGCAGTATTGCCGTCGAGATGTTGTAGGGAAGATTGGCAACGAGCCGCGCACTCGTTGACGGCTTAATAAAATCGCAAATGTCGGCTTCCAGCGCGTCGGCCTCTATCAAACGGAAATTGTCGCGTTCACCAAATTTTTCTCGAAGCGGCTCGATCAGTTTCCGATCAAACTCAATCGCCACCACTTTCGCCGCGCGTTCAACTAACGTAGCCGTAAGTGCACCAGTTCCTGGCCCAATCTCGACAACCGTCTCATTCTGTCGTGGATCGAAAGCGGAGATAATCTTCCCGATGATGTTGCGGTCGTGAAGGAAGTGCTGGCCGAAGCGTTTGGAAGGGCGGATGGGATTGGATGAAGACTCAGCCTTGCTCTTCATCTTCGCGGATTCTTTCAGGATAGCCGGTAATCTCGAGATCGTCGCCGTGCTGTTGAGTTTTAACGTCTCGAAGTTTCAATGCGTGACGCACCACTTCCACTCCTGAACCGGCAACTGGACCAGGCGCATCGGCGCCCCCGATGATCGTGGGAGAAACAAAGAAGCTCACCTTGTTTATCAATCCAGCGTCAACAAAACTTCCAGCCAATGTCGGTCCACCTTCTATCAGCAGACCTTGAAAAGCACGCTTTCCGAGGACTTTTAGAACCGCTCGCAGATCACGAGTGCCTGAGTTAATCACTTCAACGCCAAACGTTCGCAAGGAGTCGATCTTCGATTCATCGGCATCTTCTGCCGTAAACAAGATCACAGGTGTTCCGCCGGCTGTGCGAACGAGTTGTGACGCCGGCGACAGACGCAATCCTTCATCAAGGACAACTCGCACCAGCGGTCGGCGACGCCGCATGCCAGAACGATCCGTCAACAGTGGATCGTCCAGTTCCGCTGTCCCCGCTCCGACCATGATCGCATCGTATTCGTGACGCAGTTCGTGCACTCGGCGCCGCGCGTCCGCACCTGTAATCCAGCGCGAATCGCCAGACTTAGTTGCGACTTTGCCGTCTAACGAAACGGCGGATTTCAAATGAACGAACGGCCGGCGCGTGCGCATGAAGTGCAAATACTTTTCATTAGCCTGCGATGCCTCACCCGCCAACAACCCAACCTCAACCGCAACTCCTGCCTCGCGCAGATGAGCAAACCCACGTCCAGAGACCTGCGGGTTCAAATCCTCAATGGGAGCAACTACTCGTTTGATTCCCGCGGCGATGAGTGCATCGGTGCAGGGCGCGGTCCTGCTCTGATGCGCATGCGGTTCTAACGAAACGTATGCGGTGCCGCCACGGGCGCGCTTCCCTGCTTCGCGTAGCGCAATAGTTTCCGCATGCATTACCTCTTCGTAGATGTAGTGTCCTTCGCCAACAACTTCACCAATGCTGTTTGTGATAACGCAGCCGACGAGTGGCCCCGGACTTACCTGGCCGATTCCACGACAAGCGAGCTCGATAGCGCGAGCCATCAGTCGTCGATCAGTTTCTGACCAGGTGGGTACTTCAGCTAATGTTGAAGTGGAGGTCATACTTAAGCAAACAACCCCTCAACGTATTGCTTCGCGTCAAACACTACGAGGTCGTCCACCTTTTCACCAATACCCGCGTATCGTATCGGAAGATTAAGTTCCTTTGCGATAGCTACGGCGATTCCGCCCTTCGCAGTACCATCGAGTTTTGTCAGCACGATTCCTGTTACACCCGCTACCTTCAAGAATTGTCGTGCCTGCTCGAGCCCGTTCTGTCCGGTGACGGCATCCAGGACCAGCAAGGTTTCGTGTGGCGCACCTTCAACCTCTCGGGCCGCAACACGTTTCATCTTATCGAGCTCCGCCATCAGGTTGGACTTGGTATGAAGCCGCCCGGCGGTATCTACAATCAACACTTCTGACCCTCGCGCCTTTGCTGCTTTCAGCGAATCGAACAGCACCGCAGCTGGATCAGTTCCCTGCTTTTGCTGAATCAACGGCACACCCGTCCGTTCCGCCCAGATCGCTAGTTGGTCAGATGCCGCCGCGCGAAACGTATCGGCCGCGCAGATCAAGACATCGTTGCCTTCGGCTTTAATTCGTTGGGCCAATTTTCCGATCGTGGTCGTCTTTCCGACGCCGTTTACGCCCACGATCATCATCACGTAAGGGGCAACACTCTCTGGAATCGTAGTCTCTGAAGCGACTCCTTTGCGTTCAGAGGCGTGCAGGATATTCAGTAGTTCCTGCTTGATGGCCTGCTTGAGTGCATCAAGGTCGTTAATCTGTTTACGAGCAACTCCAAGACGGACTGTTTCAAGGATCTCGAGCGTTGTAGGGACACCGATATCAGCCGCAATCAATACTTCTTCCAGCTTATCGAGTAGCTCGTCATCGATCTGCTTTCGTCCTGCAAAGACTGTATCAAGACGTTCAGAAAGTGATTCGCGCGTTGCAGAAACCGCGCGGCGGAACCGCGCAGAAAACTCCTGTTCGAGCGCCGCCTCCTGGGCCTGCAGTTCCTCCATCGAAAGATTGAGGCCGAGAACCGATGTAGCAAACGGAGAACGCGACGGTACGGGCTTCTCGCGCACACTCTCAGAGATTTTCTCTGTAACGGGCGGGATGTGCTCTCGTGGGGATTCTTTCTCGACGAAAACCGGAGCAGGGTCCGCCCCAGCCACTGGAGGAATCCATTCCACACGTGGCGGAATCGGTTCGGCGGGTTGGGTTGTTGTCTCAATCTCGGCGGCGGGTTGGGCGTCCGGTGCCGATTTCTCTTCCCGGGTAACCGGCTCATTAAGCCCTAACGTTACGAACTGATCCGTTTTTTTTCGTTTCCAGAATAATCCCATACTTGCTCAGAATCGCCTTGAATCGAAGATTTTGGGTGAACGGCGATTAAAGCACAACAGCCGCGTCCTCACAAAAAGGACGGCGGCTGTAGCGTTCTCGAGATTCTTCCGTGCCACCTCGGTGCCTCTGTGGCTCGGGCGAATTATCTAATCACTTCACGATACACCGTGCAGTACAGATCGAATGCGGATCCTGAGCCTTTTGTATAGCCTCTCAACACGTACGGCTGACCGTTGTATCTAAAATTGACCCTGACGTTCTCAGAGTACGTTTGTGATTCATAGAGTGCTCTTTGAGAACCGAAGTTCTCATAAATCTTGAGTCTATAACTCTTCGCGTTACCAGCACTGACATAGATCGCAACCTTGTTATAAAACGGGCTCTGGTCCAGTACTTTGCTCGTGTTGTGCTGGATTCTGACTTGTTGAGTAACGGTGATTTCCTGCGACAACTTCAACGTATGCCGGATATACGTGGGCTCGCGGTCTGCAAAGGTAATTGTCACCCGGACTGTAAAACTTCTCACCGCCTCGCCGGATTCTGCGAACGCATAACTCGGGTCGCCAACACTGCAGATTTGTCGAACGGGTTTAATAAAGCTTGGATCCAGCTGGTATTCGACACATTTGATCTTAGTGAGCGTCTTTCTATCAGCCTGGACGAAGATTCGCCAGCTGAACGTCCCGTTCTTGATGTATTGCGAAGTGTTATCGACGCGTACCTGGCCTGAGACCGTAAGTGTGAAGAGGATTGGTGAAAACCACAGCAGCGTGAGACGAGCTTTCGAAGTACAGCGGTTCATTTTTCACCGGTAAGATCCGATTGATCTAATTCACCTTCGTCAGTCGAAACGTGTGAGGTTTGAGCGGCTGAAATTCAACATTGCCTGACCAAATTCGGGCGCCCGTTTTGTCGTTCGTGTCGATCAATTCAAGGTAATCAATGATTGTTTCCGAGCTCAGGTTTTTAAACGTGATCTGTAAAGTCTCGTTACTTGCTCCTTCGGTCACATCCGCTTTCCCAGGCGTTCCGGCCTTTGTCCTGTAATTACAGCTAAGGGTTTTGAAGTTCAACTGCGAAACATTAGAAACGTCACTTAGGCTGATGAAAGCGACGTATTCTTTGTTGGTTGCCCTTTCCAGGTCGAGTTTCGCTATCTTTGCCTGTTCCCGAGCGTCTTCTTTCTCTGCATTAATCTTTTGTATTTGCTCGTTGATCCGCTGCAACTGGTACCAGATATTAATCGCAATCAACCCAACGCTAATCAGAAACACGAGTGTGAGAATTGATACCTCGAGTTTTAATCCCCACAGTTGGATTATCTGAGGTGTATTATCGAATTTCTTTCGTTGCGACGAACGCAGCAGGATTATGGAGACGATAAGCAGAAGAACGCCGAGGAAGAAACTGATATTGAGGATTTGGTCAGACATCTTGTCCGCCCACGGGTGATCGGAATCCCAAAAATCGCGAGGAGCCGTAGAATACGCCTACGGCAAAAACACGTCAACGCTGACTATGCAGCCTAGCTTGAATCACGCCACTACGATCGGATCGTTTCTCACCGCACCTTCAACGGTTTCTGGAGGTGGAACTGTCGTAGGTTTTCGCAACTTCACGGAACCAGGTTTTATCTGCCCTTCTCTACAAGCAGCGGCAAATGCTCCGACGACATCAGGGTCATAGCGCGTTCCTGTAAAACTCTCGATCCGAAGCAACGCATCTTCAAACTGCATCGCTTTTTGATATGGACGATCTGTAGTCATCGCGTCGAAGGTGTCGGCCACGGCGACGATTTTGCCCATCAACGGAATCTGCTCACCCTTCAATCCCTGAGGATAACCGCGACCATCGACCATCTCGTGATGCATGTACATGCCCGGAAGGAATTCTTTCATAGCCGGAATCTGCGACATGATCTTGTAGCCCTTCTGCGGGTGCTTCTTCATGATCTCGTATTCTTCGTCAGTCAAAGCCGCTGGTTTCTTAAGGATGTTGTCATCGATTCCGATCTTACCCACATCGTGGAGCAGCGCGCTTATTCTGATCTTTTCAACTTCATCATCCGGTAGGTTCAAGCGTTGGGCGATGGCTACTGAGAAACGAGAGACTCTTTCTGAATGACCACGTGTGTACGGGTCTTTTCCGTCAATGGCCGCTGCCAGGGCTTTGACGGTGCCGATGAATAATTCGCGATTCTCTTGCGACGAGCGTTGAAGATCTTTGATGAAGGCTTCGATCTGATCAGTCATTAAGTTAAATGAGTTACCAAGATCGCCTAGTTCAGTACGACTGCTGACCGTAATTCGCTGCGAAAAATCGCCAGAGGAAATGCGATGAGCAGCGGTCGCCAGCTCGCGCACCGGTGTCGTCAGTTTTTTAGCAAAGAACACGCCGATAAAGATCGTTAAGAGCGCGGCCACCAAACTAATCCACAGTGTCTGCCAGCGCATATCTGAAACCGAAGCGAGTGCCGCCGATTCGTCTTGAATAGCGATTACTCCGAGGCGCGCATTCTTATCGAGTTGCGCTGTCGCATAGGAGCCAAGCATTTCTACTGTTCGTCCGTCGCGTGTTGCTGAAAACGGCGCCAGTGCTGATTGCACTTGCGCGCCGGATTCCTGCCAATCCTGCACTACTTTCAGATCCGTCATTGGCTTCTCTGAAAACGCAACGCTTGGTTCCGGGTGCGCTACCGCCCGTCCGTTTTGGTCAACGACAAAAACTACAGGCAATCCAGCATCAAGCAGCTCTTGTTCGCTCTTTGAAGTCTGTTGCTGGACGGCATCGAACACTTCCTGAAAAGACACAATTGCTATCACCGCAGCAACGACGTCCTGGTTCTGCGCGCCGCCGAGGACTGGCTCTGCAATTGTCAGAGCCATTTCCTGCCCCGAGCGAATCAATTGCGGTCGACTTACAACCGCGCCACGTCCACTCATACGTGCCAGCACTTCGCTGACTCGCTGATCAACCTCTTCAAGCTTGATTACATCAGGCTGAAAGGCACGATGCAGACGACCATTAACCGGCCACAACGCGAGTGCGATGAGGTTAGGATCTTCCTGAAGTGTCTTCTGTAACCGTTGGTCGTAACCCGCGTCGTCCAGTTCGTGAATTCCGCCGGCAATCTCAAAAGCGCGTGCGAGCCCGGTAACAACGTCGCTATACCGCTGACCATACAATTCAATCTGCCGCGCTTTGTCCTGCACTAGCTGAGCCTGGTAACGGTTCTCCACCGACCGCAACTCGTCGGCACTCCGCCCCGACAAGAGCACTCCCGCAAAGGCCAGCGGGAGTAAACCGACCAGTAGCAGCACACCCAGAAGGATATGCAATAGCCGAATTCGCTTAAGTTTTTCGAGCATTCAGGGAATCTGGGGGTAGAATCTCGGAGGTTGGATTGCGGTGAGCGCGCCGGCGAACGGGCGCAACCCATTATTGTCGAGCAATCCAGTAGTGTCAACAGCTTTTGGCTTAGATCAACGATCCGGGCTTGTCGAACTGGGCGAGAGAGGCGTAACGCCCATTTTCTCTCGACTTCCCGCTGAGTTCGGCCGTCTAACTCCTTGGAGCGCCAATGTTTGATGGTGCTCGGACACGTTGAAGCGAGTGCCTCGTCAGCCACTGCATGGAAACGCTAACCAGCGACGAGAACATCGTAGAACGCGCTCTTACGGGCGACGCTGACGCCTTCGGCGAACTCGTGCGCCGATGGGAGCGGCGTATTTTCGCGCTGGCCTACGGCATGCTGGGTCGGGAGGAAGATGCACGCGACGCGACACAGGAAACGTTCATCGCAGCCTTTCGAAATCTGCGTGGGTTTCGTGGCGAAGCAAAGGTTTCATCCTGGTTGCACCGGATCGCAGTCAATCAGTGCATCACTCGCCAGCGTCGCGCAAAAGTACGGAGTGAGACCGCGCTTGAGGATGAAGTGGAAAAGGACGCAGGCAGTTTTGCAGTGCCCACTGTATTTTCACCAGCGCGAACGGTTGAGAGACGACAGGCAACGCAGGCGGTGCGTCGCGCAGTAAACAGTTTACCCGTAGAACTCCGTCAGGTGATTGTCATGAAGGAGTTCGAGGAATTGACATTCAAGGAGATCGCCGACGCTCTTGACCTGCCTCTGAGCACTGTTAAGAGCCGCTTGTACACAGCTCTGAAACAACTGCAATTGCGTTTGCAAAGGTTTACCAGTGAAGTAGCCTGAGGATAGGAAACAATGATGGACCACATTAAAGACAACGCTACTTGTGATCACAGAGACGATCTAATATCTGTGCTGTATGGTGAGGCCAGCGAACGTGAGACGGCAGAGTTTCAGGTTCATATGCAAAGCTGCCCAGCGTGTCGGGCGGAGATGCGCGAATTCGGAAGCGTTCGCGAATCGATCGGAACGTGGAAACTCGAAGCGTTGTCGCCAGTCGCGCCTGATGTTTATGTTCCAACACAAGTGCCGCGATCAAAGTCAGCCATTGCAGCGTTGCGAGAGTTCTTTGATTTGTCGCCTCTATGGTTGAAAGGCGCGACTGCCTTTGCGACTGTACTGTTCTGCTTGCTCGCAGTGCTGTCGTTGAGTAGATTCCGCGACCCATCACAGCCAGCGGTAGTGAACAACAAACCGAACGCGATTTATACCGAGCAGGAGAAGGACCAAATCGTTAAGAAAGCGCTCGACGATCAGAAGGCAGGGTTGTTGGCGCGAATCGCACCCGCCCCTGTAGAGATCAGACCGGTAGCAGTTACTGAACGACCGAAAGCTGCTACTCGTTCAAAGACGATTGCGAAAGGTCGTCGACCGTTGACGAAATGGGAACGCGAGCAATTAGCCGCGGACCTGCGACTGTTGCAACGCAACGATGACGATATTGAGTTGCTGTCTGAACCAATTAATCGGTAGTCATTGAGGACTCATATGAGATTTAGTACACCACCACTCCCCGCCGCGGTTTTCGGATTCATTATTACAATCGCGTGCTGTGCAAACGTTTTAGCTCAGGAGCCGCAGCCGCCTCAGAATCCGCCGCCGACCGTGAACGATCCCATTCAGCAGCTTCACCTGACGCCGGAGCAGCGACAGAAAATCCGAACGATCCGCGAATCGTCAAGAGAGGAACGAGCAGTGATCAATCAACGGCTGCGCGACGCTAATATCGCTCTCGAGCAAGCGCTCGACGCCGATAACCCTGATGACGCCACGCTTGAACAGCGGTTACGCGAAGCCGCGGCGGCGCAGGCGGCCTCGATGAGAATGCGGATCCAAACTGAGGTCAAGATTCGCCGAGTATTAACCCAGGAACAGCTGGCAACGCTGCGAATGCTACGTCTGCAAGCAAGAGAGTTAAACCGCGATCAGAATCAAAACCCACGGCCAGTCAGACAGGGAAATGTTTTACGGCCGAATCAACGCAATGGAATGGCGCCGCTGTTTCCGCGCCGCGACGGCGCCCAACGGAAACCTCGCCCGTAATCTCGCCCCACGCCTGAAACAGACCGGCTGTTGTTTTGGCCGGTCTTGTTTTTCCCATTTCATTACCTACGTAAGAATCCAAGCTTGACGCCCACTACGCAATTTGCGCATGATAGGCCGCTCTTTCCAAGTAGTTGAGTCTGAGAGATCCCCCGGCGTTGATCGCCGCAATGTCGAGGATTCGGCACCTTTTTCTCGCAGCCGAAGTGCTACTTTAATAATCGCAACGAAAGACTGGCTGTTATAACGCTCTCCGATGAACTTCGCTACGCGCGCTCTGCTGGAACTGCAAGAGTCGACGTTGCTGGCCGCACGATCCTTCGGCGGCTTAATTAAAAAGCCTCGATACCTGCCAGAGACTATCGCACAGATGGACGCCATCGGCGTTGGGTCTCTTACTATCATTATTCTTACAGGCTTCTTTACGGGCGGCGTATTAACTGTCCAGACGTTTCCAACTCTGAAAACTTATGGGGCGCAATCACAAACCGGTTATCTCGTTGCCGTGTCTCTGGTCCGTGAACTCGGTCCCGTTCTTTGCGCACTGATGGTTACAGGTCGTGTTGGTTCCGCGATCTCGGCGGAACTTGGCTCGATGGTGGTGTCGCAGCAGATCGACGCCATGCGCGCGCTCGGAACAGATCCGATTCGAAAACTAGTTGCGCCACGGCTGATAGCTCTCCTGATAAGTCTGCCGTTGCTGACCGTCCTTGCTGACGTCTTGGGAATATTTGGAGGTTGGGTAACGGCAGTCGCACTCTATTCAGTGCCGTCAACTCTTTTCATTAATTCCGTACGGGATGGCATTACTACCGACGATCTTATTGGCGGCGTAGTTAAGCCACTTGTCTTCTCGATAATCATGGGCACCATTGCGTGCAGACAAGGATTGAACACGGAGGGAGGGACGGTCGGAGTCGGCCGTTCCACGACGCGGGCAGTAGTAACCGCTTCTATCATCGTCATTATTGCCGACTATTTTCTCGCGAAAGCGCTTCAGGTTATTCTAGGCAGTAGTTAATCTTACAGGTCTTCATGGCTTCGACTTCAATTCATACGACAGCCGATCGAATCAGCGACGATGCTGCGGAATCTACTTTCCGTGAGGTAGACGATCTTGAGCGCGCGATTCCGGCGATTGAGTTCCGCAACGTCGTCCTTGCGTTTGATGATCGCGTGATCCTTAAAAACCTCAGTTTCAAGGTCATGAAGGGTGAAACCAAGATCATCCTTGGCGGCTCAGGCGGCGGCAAATCCACCATTATCAAACTGGTGCTAGGGCTACTGAAGCCCGACAGCGGGCAGGTGCTCGTCGATGGAGAAGATGTCACCCACCACACCGAAGCGCAGATGATGAGCGTGCGCAAAAAGATTGGGATGGTATTCCAGGAAGGCGCGCTCTTCGATTCCCTATCTGTCTACGACAACGTAGCGTACCGATTGCACGAACAGGGCGTGCCGGAGGAAGAGGTGGAACCGGAAGTCAGGCGCATGCTTCGCTTCGTAAATCTCGAAGATGCGATCGACAAGATGCCCATCGAGTTGTCGGGCGGTATGCGTCGACGCGTTGGGATCGCGCGCGCGCTCATCGGTGATCCGAAGATAGTTCTGTTCGACGAACCCACTGCGGGACTCGATCCGCCGACGGCAAGAACCATTTGTGAACTTGCGATGAAGCTGCGGGACCTCGAAGACGTGTCGTCGATTTTTGTAACTCACGAAATGAATAACCTGCAGTACATCTGTTCAGAATATGCGGTTGTCGACGACGAAGGAAAGGTAGTGTTCGAACGTGAAGGTGAACGGCTCTGTCTCATCAACAGTAAAGTGATGATGATGCGTCAGGGCGAGATCATCTTTAGCGGCACTGATGAGAGCTTGCGACACGCCACCGATCCCTATATTCAAAAGTTTCTGCGCGGACATTAAGAAAGGAAGCAGAAATCGGGGACGCATAATCCTCGAGGTTGCATAAGACTATGCCACGATCAAATAGAAGCGTCAGCTTCAGCCAACTACGCGTCGGGATATTTGTTCTCCTAGCCATCGGCATACTTGTCTTTCTCATACTCAACGCTTCAGGCGACATCAATCCGTTCAGCAAAAAGCTTCACCTCAAGGCCCGCTTCGCAGATGCCAACGGATTGAGGGAAGGCTCCGAAGTCAGATTGGCCGGCGTGCGCGTCGGAAAAGTCGACAACATAACTTTGCTGCCGCCTTCAGACGTACCCAATGCGCCGCGGGTCGAAGTGTTGATGACCATTGATTCAGCAATCGACGGACGTCCAGCGAATGAACGAATTAGATCTGACTCAACCGCGCAACAGGGTTCGCCAAGTTTGCTGGGTAACGAAATGCTGATCAACATCACACCCGGCACCGCGGTTGGACAGCCTGTTCAAGACTACGCAGTGTTGCCTTCATCCTCGTCCAACACAGTCAACGACTTTGCTACCTCTGGTACAGATCTGGCCCAACGGCTCAGCAAGTTGTCGGATGAAATCAAGAGCATTGTGGGAGATGTGAAGGAAGGAAAAGGCACTGTGGGTCGTCTGTTCACGGATGAAGCTCTTTACAACAATCTCAACGCAACCATCCGCGAAACTGAAGATGTGATGAGGCAAGTTCGAGCAGGCAATGGTTCGGCAGGAAGATTCATCAACGATCCCGCGCTTTATAACAACGCGAATGAGATTGCCTTATCACTCCGAGCAATTGCCAACGATCTTCGCGCTGGGAAAGGCACTTTCGGTCGGCTCCTCACCGACGAGGAACTCTATAACCGAATCAACCGCACAGCTGACAAGCTTGATCGGTCAGTCGAGCAGATCAATTTGGTGATTGCAGACATCAATGCCGGGCGTGGCACTTTGGGCCGCCTGATAAGAGACGAGGAGATCTACAACGACGCACGCGCGGCTATCGCCCGTTTCAACACAACAGCCGAGCGAATCGACAATATGGTTGCAGCTGCTCAACGTGGTGAAGGAACGGTAGGCAGACTACTCACTGACGACACGCTCTATACAAACGTCAATCAACTTTCGTCCGAAGGCGTGAAGATGATTTACGACTTCCGGCAGAATCCAAAAAAGTATCTGACGATTAAGTTCGAGCTATTCTGAGCTCAACAACGACAATATTGGAGGCTACATCTCTTCATCGGCTGATGGGCCGTATAGTGACGGCACCGGAATGTCGTTGAGTCGCAGGTAAACCGTCAATTGCGCGCGGTGGTGGATGATGTGATTCATCACAAAGCTTCTCAATACAGCCACACGCGGCAACGCTAGTACCTCATAGCCATTCGACAGCAGTTTCCAAATCTGCAAAACGTGCTGGTCCGTCTCGCTCTCCAGTGCTTGGCGAGCTTCGGCAACATTTTTATCGAACGTGGCGAGAACTTCCTGGCGTGAATGTAACGGAGGCGTCTTCGCCGGCTGCCCATTAGGTGCCATGTCGAACGCGTCCATTCCGATTGCCACATTGATCCAACCCGGAAGATTCGCGAGATGACTGGCCACTCCACCTATCGAAAACGACTTATCGTGCGCCTTCCATTCAAATTTCTCATCGGGCACACGCTCTAGTGTCTTGCGTGTGTTCGCCATCTCGTGATCAAATTCGGGGAGCATTGCTTGTGCGATTCCCATAATGGCCTCCAAGGGATGAACAGTCTTAAATCTTTTGCAGACGTCTATGGCGCCGATGTTGATCGCTTCGGACCCAGTTGCTTCAACAACTCCCGCACAGCGACATCGAGCTGCGAATCTTTGCCCGTGAGCGTCTCACCAATCGGTCGCGTCACTGTAATATCGACCGGCCTGGGGTTTCTTTCCATATCTGATCCATCATTCGCTGTAATCCGCATGCGTGGTAGGCGAAGGGCTGTCCCATCAATCAATCCCTGATTCCAGGTGTAAATTATCCATCCGGCAGTCGGTTCGCCCACCACCTGACCTAACTTCAATGTGCGATAGCCTTCCGTGAAGTCTTCCGCGTCTGACAACGAGTGTTGGTTGGTCACGAGAATGGTCGGCCGATCCAGAGCACGTTGTCCCAGCACGGTGCGAGCTGGTGCCCCGTTTAGACCACGCAAGGTCATTGTTAGATATCCGCGGCGAGCAAGTACGTCAATCGCGTACACGTTTACAAAGCCACCATTATTGTTGCGGATGTCAATCACAACGCCTTCACGACCGTGGTTTTCCGCATCGAGATCCACGTACAGCTGGTTCAGTGATCCAGATCCCATATCGAACATGTGGACGTAACCCAGGCGACCGCTGCTGATACGCGTCACGTATTCACGGTTTCGTTCAACCCACTGACGATAGAGCAGCGCTCGTTCAGTTGCCGCATTAACCGGTCGCACTACGACTTCGCGCTTATCCGTACCTGTTGGAGACGACGCAACGGTTAGCGCTACCCTTCGATTTGTTTTGTAACTCAACAATTCATCGAGATTAGTGCGTCCGTCAATTTGCCGACCGTCCACAGCTAGCAGGTAATCACCCGTCTTGATGTTGCCCGCTACCGCTGCGGGGCTCAGAGCGATCACCTCTGTAATCTTCAACCGTCCAGAAGACTCATATTCACGGCGGTCGAAACGCAATCCAAGACGTCCAGTCGTTGCAGGAGTGGCAGATGGTGGGGCTGCCGCGCCAAGATGCGATGCATTCAATTCTCCAACCATCAGCTGAAGCAGGCGTCTCAACTCGTCGGACGTTCGCGCGCCGGCAATCAACGGCTCGTACTGCCCGCGAACGGATTGCCAGTCGACACCGTGAAAATTTGGATCGTAAAAGTTGTCGCGCAGTAACGACCAAGCCTGGTGAAACACTTCCAATTTTTCTCGAGAGAAATCAATATCCATCTCCGCCGTCACAGCAATCTGTCTCGAGCGACCCTCAAGGTTTACTGCAGCGATGCGGCCGTTCTCAATGTAGAAGATCTCTTTGTTATCGGGACTAAACTGGGCCCACGACTTGAAGCCAGCCGTCGAAGTCAGTTGTTTAGCAACGGCCGGTTCGCGCGACAACTCATCCAGTGAATACACGTAAATGTTGTTTTGATTCTCGGCGCTCGCGATCATTGCTACCCATTTACCATCCGGACTGATTGTTTGGAAGTTTAAGTCGACGCCAACCGGTACCAACGTCAAACGCCGTCGAATGTCATCGAACACAACTTGGACAGCCTTGGTGGCAGGCTTTTTCTCTTCTGGAGAAGCTGCGGCAGTAGCAGCTGGTGATGCTGCAGGACTCGGCGAACTTGCAGGTGCTGGTTCCGCCGGTGGCGTACGCGGTTCTCGCGTTGCTGGCGTCACGTTGCGCGGTGTTTCTTCCTTGAATAGATCGCGAAACTGATCCTCACGAAAACGAGGCGTGCGCGGTATTAAATCAACCCTGGCTAATTGGAACGACTCGGTGCGTTGGCCCGTGTCGAAAAGCAAAAATGTTCCATCTGGGCTCCAGGTAACTGAGTTGCTAAAAACATTTGCCAGAAAGCTAACGGGCCGGCCGGTACCAGTTTCAACGGGGACTACGTTAGCGTTCTTGAATTGATTGATGCCCGTCGCGATGTAGGCGATCCATTTGCTATCCGGTGACCAGACAAATGGCCGGTCAGCAATAATCGGAGGACGTTCGAATGGGCCAGAGGCGATCACGCGCTCATTCTTGCTCGCGACGTCGATAACCCGCAGCTCTTTTGCTCCACGTATGAAGCCGATCGACTTACCATCTGGCGAAAACCTCGGGGTCGAATCATCAGCCGCATCTCGCGTCAACTGCGTTTCGGTGGTGGTGTTGAAGTCGTACAGAAAAAGATGCGGTGTCGAATCACGATCAGATACGTACACCAACCGTCGACTATCCGGTGCCCAGGCAATTTGATACTCATCGGCACTACTGTTGGAAACGCGCGCCGCGTCGCCACCGTCCGCTGCAGAGGCGGCAAAGACTTCGCCGCGGACCACGAACGCCACCTTCTTGCCATCTGGTGACAATTGCAGCTCAACGATCTGGTCGCTCAGACGAACATGTTCAACGGCAGGACCAGCGGATGCCCCACGACGGATGATTTCAACCTCAGCAGCTTTGCCGGATTCTGTGTCTAACTTCCAGATCCGGAAGTCGTGCTCGAAAACGATTTCGCGTCCGTCGTATGAGATGCTGGGCCACAGTACCCGTCCGGTCGTGAAGTTGGTAATGCGTCGAGCTCCAGGCTTTGCGGGCGACAAGCTCCAGAAATTCTGCACGCCATTTCTATTACCGTTATCGGCGCGATCTGAAACATAAAAGAGTGTGCGACCATCGGCATTCCACATCGGCCACATCTCTTTCGCGTTAACTTCATCGGTAAGTCGCTGATACGATCCTGAACCCGAATCGAAACTACTCAACAACCAGATCTCGGCTTCATCGAGGTGACTGCGACCTTTACGCCACCACTGACCAGACGAAATGCCGCGAGCTGTGAAAGCTACAGCAGTTCCATCGGGCGACGGGGCACAAAAAAACTCGTTCGTGTAGCGATCCGCACTGACTTGCATCGGTGTGCCGCCGGCCGAGCTAACGCGAAATAGATCGTTTAATCCACCAATATCTCGACTCGGTGATGAGAAATACAACCACCGTCCATCCCGTGACCAACCGTCGAGAGAATCAAACGCGTCGTCGTAGGTGATACGTCTCAGGTCGCCGGTTGCAAGAGTAATGACGTAGATATCGCCGTTCCCCGTCCGGCTCGACACGAACGCCAGTTCCTTTCCATCTGGTGAATAAAGTGGTCGTGCTTCGTTTGCTGCATGAGAAACAAGTAATGCCGCCACACCGCCTGTGGAGGGCACGGTCCAGATGTCACCGCCGGAAACGAACGCAATCTCCTTTCGATCGGGAGACAATGCCGGTTCAGTGAAATAGGCTTGTGGTTGGATCGTCGCCGGCGTCGTCGTCTGCGCCGAACTGCGAATACATTCGCCTGGACCAAATGCATAGAGCAGAAGCGCAGCGACTATCGTTACCACACTAAGCGTTGCTCTTGCGATCGCCATATGAGGGTCTCCGGGATCTATAGAAGTTAGACTAGCCGATCGTCATCCATCGTGCACCAAAGCGAACGCCCGCACAGGGAACGTTCCAAAGTTTCTTACCTTCACCGGAACTGCGAAAAAGCGGAAGCCAGCCGCTGGCAATTGATCCAAATGACATAAGTGCTCGACGATCGGAACGTCATGGCGCAATAGAATTGAGTGCGCGGGCCGACTGGCGTCAGACGTACTATCGATGTTGTAGGAATCAATCCCGACCAACCCTGCCCTGCCTTGTGCCAACAACTCCGCAGCCTCTTTCGTTAAGAAAGGGTGTCTACCACTCCAGTATTCGTCTGTGCGCCAATGTCTATCCCAGCCCGTGTGAATCAGCACCGCCTTCCCTTGCACATCAACACCTTCAAACCGTTGCTTACCGATGGCCGACTCGTCTGGTTCGCCGCTGATTACCAGCGCCTCAAGGTTGGCGAGAGAGGCCAGATCAAGCTCGGAGAGATCTTTGCCGTCTTCATATCGATGAAACGGACTGTCGAGATATGTTCCAGTGTTAGCGACCATTACGATTTTCCCGATATGAAACTGAGTTCCGGGTGAATAGTGCTTTCGCGATTCTTCACGAGAGAGATGATCGGTGATTACAGGCGCGGGCAGACCTTTATAAGTAATCATGCCCGCTTCGACTGTGTGACTGAGATCGATGAGTTGAAAAGTCATCTGTTTTGTTCGATAAACTTTGGTTTCTCGTCGAGATGCCGAGCACTCAACTGAGTGGAGAACAGTCAGTACCACGGAATTGGACGTTCGGCATTTCAACGACAAACTGAAGTTTATCGAACATCATTTTTCCTGAACCAACACTTGAAAGCTTGCGGCCATTCCATTCGGCAAAACCATTTCACGTGCAGCTGTTGTCAATCGTGTCTTCTCCGCTTCATCCGGCGCAGTGGCCAGTCGGCGTTCCAGTTCACTTAACAACCCAGCGGCCAGCAGAAACTTATCCTGTTGTTGAAATCTGACCGACTTCAGGCCCAGCGCCGAACCAACCGATTGCACTCGCGTCCAATTTACATGCGCTGTGATGTCGTGGTCGCCCGGATTCGTCAGCACGTCAACAAACTTGTGCCGCGCGTATGCGCGTACAGTACCCTGCAACCGGTCCGGATTCTCGTAGAGATCCTTTGCCTCTGCGCCGTAGTCGACGGTGACCACATAACCCTTGCGCAGCTTGCTCGCAACCATTTTCATCCATTCATCGATATCAAGTGAAAGCTCGATGATCTGGTCTTCGCCAATTTCAGTCCCGATCTCCTCGTACATTTCACGCAACGCTTTGCTCGACAGTGGGCCGCTAACCCAATCGAAACCGCTTGAGTCGTTGAAACCGACGTAAAGCTCAATCAACTCACCATCGTGCTTCGTGATGAGATTCACCGGGAACGAATCCAGCAACTCATTTGAAAACACTATTCCGGGATCGAGCTCGCAAACATTGTCATGATTTACGAACTCAACCTTCGCCCCAAATTTTCCCAGCCGTTGCTTGAGATCATTCAACCGTCGCGGGGAAACTTCACCGACAAAGTATGCTATCGCTGAATAAACGTCTGGGAAGTATGCCCGCAGTGATTGCAGCGCCCCTTCTGCAAAGCTTCCGTCCCCTGCCCCACACTCCACAATCTTAAAGTGCTGCGGCCGGTCCAGGTGTTCATACAGTTCTGTGAAGAAACGCGCGAAGGTCGCCGCAAATAACCCACTCCTTTCCGGACTCGTTCGATAATCTCCTGTCCTTCCCCAAATCGTCGCGCCTGGTCGCGTATAGTAACCGGCAGCGTCGTTGTACAGAGCCTCCCTCATCCACTCGCGAAAAGTGATCGGTCCTTCACGACGTATGCGATTGATTAAATGGTCAGTGAGTGACAGTTGCGGGGCTGAAGTAGTAGCTTCGCTTTGTGACATCTGAGTTACGACAACGAGTCAATATCACTCCTTCCGCTCATCTCGATCGAGCAGTCGTGTCGTGTTCTCGGTTACGCTTGGCGGGGCCGTAAGTTCGGCAGTGATTGGCCGCGGACGCCATGCCGGCGGTTGCACGGATTGCGGTGGCAACGCCGACTGCTGAACGTGCGGATTGAATTGATGAGGCGGCACCTGCGCAGGCACATAGGGACGTGGTGGCGGACGAAATGGGTTAGGAGCGCCCTCTTCAAAGACGGCCGCATACAGCATTCTCAGCGGACCGCCGAGGAAGCAGATGATGGCTGCGAATGCCGTCAATATTTCCAGGAATGTCGAGTTTGAGAAGCTCGTCATCACCCCGAAGATAGGAACCAACACCGCTCCCATTAGCAGAAGCATGCCGCCCTGCTTCACCCCTCGGCGGCGCGGCGAAATCTTTACCGGTTCGTCCGGGTTTTGATACACAGGCAGAAGTCCGCCGCTACTGAGCAATTGAATAACGCCGTCGAGGGGAAAACCGCAGCGCGAACAGAAGCGAACGATGCCGGATACTTGTTGCTGGCCGCATTGGGGGCAGAACATGAACGATATTTCCTCAATTAGGGTTTTGACGTGATTCGATACCCGACTAGAAGCCGCTACAGTGTTGTGCCGTCAAACGATACCTGAGTAAGACGCTAGATAATAAACCGAGGAGGGCGATCTGCGAAAAGGATTTCGTGCGTCTCGGCGGCACGTTGCTCGAAGTTCTTCGCAGTCTTAAGTGCGTTGACCAACAGTGCCTGAATCGATGCTTGCTCCCCTGAAGGCATCGCAATGTACTTCTCAAGCGCCGAATCGTCAACCAGTGACGCGAAGGCTCGCGTCCGTGCGTCGTCAACCTCGCCGAGATATTCGGTTATTCGTTCAGTAGACGAAAGCGTTTCGGGCAGCGTCCATTCGTGGGGATCGTCCCAAAGATTTGTCGTTAACCCGCCGAAAGCCTGTTCAAGAGTAGCAGCACTTCTGACGATGTTTTCCCCGACTGAGGTCGGTAAATCGAATGCGGTTTCATACAACAATTGAACGGGTACCGTTTCGACTAATCCCTTCAGACGTGATAAGAGACCGATGCACTCTTGCTCGAGCCTCTCGATCAAGTCACGTGGGCTAGTGCCTGAACTCATAAAAGGGGAGATGAGGGCGATTGTGATTACGTGCCTTTAGTGCGTCGATCTGTTTCCTGGAGCACCGTGCCGAAACTCCGACCGGCCCAGGTAAGGCCATTGTACACATGACCCTTCGTTCCGACGCGTGATCCTCGCGCCGGCGCGCCGCGCTTGGTAACTACCCACAATCGTCCGGTTCCATCATCGATCTCGTAGGCACTATAACCCGGAATTCCATAACTATCTGTCACTGTGCCAACAATGCCGACCTCTTTGTTTCGATACCGGCCGGGGTCGGAAGTTATCTTCGAGATGTTTGTTTGGCTTGGACAGGCTGTGAACAACAGCGAGACGCAAAACAGTCCCGCGAGCAAAGCAGACTTCTTGATAGAGAACATTTCATCTCCTTAAATGGGGTTGGTCATTTTCGGGAGAGATGTGGGGATGATAGCACGAGCGAAAGGCAGCGAGCCTCGGATTTACACAGATGAACACAGATCAGAACTAAATCGTAAGAATACTTGGCCCCGTTGTCGTAGGAACCTCTGGTTAAGCGACCAGCACTGCACGCTATTCATCAGTACCGAGCCCGGTACTGATGAATAGCAAATCTGGGCGCGAAGTTATTTCTATTTTCCAAACCAGCCAATTGGCCGGCCTGATAGATCCACCCACACACTCTTCACCTGTGTGTACAGTTCAAGCGCATGTCGGCCCATCTCGCGGCCGTAACCGGATTGCTTGTAACCGCCAAAAGGTGAGGCCGCATTGAACATATTGTAGGTGTTAATCCAAACGACGCCGGCTTTGATCTCCTTCGCAAACCGATGAGCGCGAGTGATGTCGCGCGTCCAGATGCCCGCAGACAATCCGTAGATCGTATCGTTAGCCTGTTTGATCAAATCGTCTTCGTCCTTGAAGGTAATAACGGAGACTACTGGTCCAAATATTTCTTCCTGCGCCACTCGCATCTGATTCTTCACTTCCGAGAAGATTGTGGGTCTGAAGAAGTAACCCTTTTCAAATGGTCCGACTAATTGAGGCGGCGCACCTCCTGCTAACACTGTCGCTCCCTCACCTCGAGCGATATCGACGTATCCCTTGATCCGGTTCAGCTGCTCCTCAGAAACCTGCGGGCCCATCTGAGTCGATTTGTCCATCGGATCGCCAACGGCGATCCTTTCAGCGCGCTCCTTTAGTTTTGTCAGAAACTCATCTTTGATCGGCTCTTCGACGAATAACCTGGAGCCCGCACAGCACACTTGGCCCTGGTTGTAGAAGATGCCCATCATCGCGCCAGCTACAGCTTGTTCGAGGTCAGAATCGGCAAACACGATATTGGGAGCCTTACCGCCTAATTCAAGAGAGACCTTCGTGAGATTCTCGGCCGCTGACTTCGCGATCAACTTTCCAACTTCGGTAGAGCCGGTAAAAGCAATCTTGTCGATGCCTGGATGTGCAGCGAGCGCGGCTCCTGCCGTTTCGCCATAACCCGGAACAACATTAACGACTCCCTCCGGGAAACCTGCTTCCTGGATAAGCTTCGCGAGTTCCATCGCGCCAACCGGTGTCTGCTCAGCCGGCTTAAGCACTACAGTGTTTCCCGCAGCAAGAGCAGGCGCGAGTTTCCATGCGGCCATAAGCAGCGGAAAGTTCCAGGGGATGATCTGACCACACACACCAACTGGCTCTCGCAACGTGTAGTTGAACATTCGACCAGGAACCGGAATCGTCTCACCTTCAATCTTGGTAGCCCACCCGGCAAAGTATTCAAAGTTCTCCACCACCTGCGGCAAATCGACATAGAGTGATTCTTTGATTGGCTTTCCGTTGTCCGCCGTCTCGAGGGCGGCAAGTTCAGCCGAATGTTGTTCAATCAGCTGCGAGAGTTTGTAGAGCAGCCGGCCTCGATCACGTGCACTCACTTTTGACCACTTGCCCTCGAACGCGCGACGCGCTGCCGCGACGGCTTTATCAATGTCGGCCTTGTCGGCTTCAGCGATTTCAGCTAAGGACTCGCCAGTCGCTGGATTCGGCGTCTGAAAAGTCTTTCCTGACTCCGCGTCGACCCACTGCCCATCGATGAAGAGTTGATATTTTTTCTGCTGAGTGTTCTCGACAGCTGCTGATGACATTCAATTACTCCTGGTTTGTTTAAAGACGTAAAGTCTAATTTAGAAATCCGTGGTTCCTGCCAACAATTGCCGTAGCACGAAAGGCAGAATCCCACCGTGTTTGAAATAGTCGATCTCGATCGGGGTATCGATTCTTAACGTGATGGGTACTTCATCGACCGCGCCATTCAAACGACGGATGATCAGCATCACATCTTGTCGCGGTCTAATTCCCTGTTCGATTCCGGTCAGATCGAATACTTCAGTTCCATCGAGCCCCAGTGTTGTGGCATCAGTGTTCTCTTTGAACTGACACGGCAACACACCCATTCCAACGAGATTGCTTCGATGGATTCGTTCGAAGCTTTGGGCGATCACTGCTTTCACTCCCAAAAGCCTGGTTCCCTTGGCGGCCCAATCACGTGAGCTGCCCGTCCCGTATTCCTGACCCGCGATGATCACCAACGGTACTTCCTGCTGCTGATATTTCATTGCTGCATCGTAGATGCTGACGCGCTCACCGTCGGGCTGATGAATTGTGACACCGCCCTCGACGCCTGGAACCATCAAGTTTTTGATGCGGACGTTCGCAAAAGTTCCGCGAACCATCACTTCGTGATTACCGCGTCGCGAACCATAGCTATTGAAGTCGGCGATATCCACACCTCGCTCCTGTAAATACAAACCAGCAGGCGAGGATGCCTTTATTGCCCCGGCTGGACTGATGTGATCGGTCGTTACTGAATCACCGAAGATGGCTAGCGGCCGCGCACCGTGGATATTTGCGAGCGGACCCAGCGCGCCACTAAACTCTTCGAAATATGGAGGCTCACGGATGTAAGTTGATTCCGGATCCCATTGGTATACGTTTCCCGTCGTTGTCGGAATCTCGTTCCACAATGGATTCTTTTCCGCAAAGTCGCCATACAAACGTCTATACGACTCGGGATCAAACGCCTCGCGCATCAAGTCGTTGATCTCCTGCATATTCGGCCAGATGTCTTTCAAGTAGACATCCTCGCCGTCACCCCCACGGCCTAGCGGTTCTGACGACATGTCCAGATCAACGCGCCCTGCTAAAGCGAATGCGACTACGAGCGGCGGACTCATCAAGAAGTTTGCTTTGATGTTCTGATGAACGCGGGCTTCGAAGTTTCGATTTCCAGACAAAACGGACGCTGCGATGATGTCGCGTTCAGTAACCACTTGCTCTATAGCCGGGTCAAGTGGGCCTGAGTTACCGATACAGGTAGTACAGCCGTAACCGACTAGATTGAAGCCGAGTTCATTCAGGTAACGTTGCAAACCCGTCTTTTCAAGATACTCAGTCACAACACGCGATCCAGGTGCGAGTGAGTTTTTCACCGTCGGGCGAACCGACAGACCACGTTCTACAGCCTTCTTCGCCAACAAGCCGGCGGCGAGCATCACGCTTGGATTCGACGTGTTAGTGCAGGAAGTGATCGCGGCGATCAGCACATCACCGTGGCCAAGCAACGCATCACCTGAAACGAATTCATCCTCCGGGATTTCGGCAACGCGGTCCGGGGTCGGCCGGTTGTTGATCATCTCCGTTTCAGTCCAAACACTGGTGTTCCTGTGAGTGACATCATTCACGACAACTGGCGGGATTGTTTCAGTCCGTTGTTCGCCACCGCCGCTTGTCAGATGTTGCCGGTCATGACCAATCTTGACGTGATAGCGAGTGCCCACCTCGTCAGATGTTTTGCCGTAGCCACCTTCAGCCGTGGGACGCTGAAGCAGCTCGGTGAATTGGTCCTTTAACTGAGGCAGGTCGATTCTGTCCTGGGGTCGCTTTGGCCCAGCAACGCTTGGTTGAATTGAATTCAGATCTAACTCATGTACCTGACTGTAGTCGCACTCGCCGCCTTTCGGAATTCCAAATATCCCCTGTGCTTTGTAATAACGCCGCACCATCTCGACATGCTCTTCTGAACGGCCGGTCGCAAGCAGGTACGAGCAGGTTTCTTCGTCCACCGGGAAAAAGCCCATCGTGGCGCCGTATTCCGGTGCCATGTTCGCGATCGTTGCGCGGTCGGTTGCCGATAAACTCGACGCGCCTTCGCCATGAAACTCGACAAACTTCCCGACGACCTTCGCACGCCGGAGCATTTCCGTTACTTTGAGAACAAGATCCGTAGCTGTAACACCCTCGCGTAAAGACCCGGTCAGGTGAACGCCAACGACATCCGGAGTTAGAAAGTAAACTGGCTGGCCCAACATAGCCGCCTCTGCTTCGATTCCACCAACACCCCAACCGACGATGCCTAAACCATTGATCATCGTCGTATGCGAATCAGTGCCGACCAACGTATCTGGGTAATAAACGTTTCGATGCCATACACTCTTTGCGAGATACTCGAGATTAACCTGATGGCAAATGCCAATCCCGGGCGGTATTACTGAGAAGCCATCAAACGCCTGCATGCCCCACTTCAAGAACTGATAGCGGGAACGATTGCGTTTAAATTCCATCTCCATGTTTCGTTGGAATGCTTCTTTGGTGCTGGCGAAGTCGACCTGTACCGAATGATCGATCACTAAATCAACGGGCACCAGCGGTTCGATAACGCCGGTGTTCTTTCCCAAACGAGCGACTGCAGATCTCATCGCCGCCAGGTCGACCAGCAGCGGCACTCCTGTGAAGTCTTGCAGCAGGACGCGAGCAACGACGAAAGGTATTTCTTCGACCCGCTCAGAGCTGGGCTGCCAATTCGCGATCTCTTTAACGTCTTCTTCAGTGATTCGCCTGCCGTCGCAATTTCGTAATACCGACTCGAGAACGATGCGAATACTTATCGGCAAGCGCGATAATGGACCAACGCCATCTTTTTCCAGTTGCGGCAATGAATAGAATTGACCGGTAGAGCCATTACCCGTGTCAAACTTTTGGAGAGCATTAAAAGGACTGTCTGCCATACGCGGGATCAAACCCTTTCTTTATGTTCGAGACGGAAGCGGATCTAAGAACAGAACGATAAGCCAAGACGTATCGAACATTTGGTTTGTTGATTGTTTTGCGGTTCAAATTGCAGTGTAAAGTCCGCAAAAGTGTTCGTCAAGCAAGGTGTCTGAACGCTTCTGCGCTCTCAACTGATCCAGATGAAGTAGCTTGAAATCGGTCGCTGCGCTTCCGTTCGGTACCGTGGTTTGTTGGCTGGTTTTCGCAGCTTTGTTATAGTCTAGACAACAACTTCCCCTAAAGCTTGCACTTGTAAGAGTGGCCACTCGTAGGTGTCGTTTATCAGCGGGAGGAGTCGATATGCCTAAGAAGCACGCGGAAGATTTCGAATATCTGGCAAACAATCCAGATTACGTTCCGGATCCGGAGATTGAAGAGTTTATGGAGGAAGAGATCTCGCGAGCTCCGAAGGATCCCGAATTACTTGCGCATCGTTTGAGAAATAGCACATCTGCCTCACCGCGCGATGCGGGCGGAGATATCGATGCTGACTGGGAAGATGTGAACAGCAGTGGCTCGGAAACAGTTGGGGGTGATAATCCGACTCCCGATCAATCCCTCGTTGAAGAGAATGCGAACGCGGTCGGTGTTAACTTCGAAGATAACGAAGAGCTGGAATTCGTTGAGAAAATCGAACGCCGCGATCGCGACCGATTTGAATTGGAAGAGCGATCAAAAGCCACTGACGATATGATCTAATGTTCAAAACAGTTTTCGACTATCCAATAGGATCGTCACAGGTCCATCGTTAACTAACTCCACTTGCATCAACTTCCTAAAGCTCCCCGCCTGCACTAAAGATACAGACTCCTTTGCTTTCGCCAAAAAGGACTCGTAAAGAGGTTCTGCGATTTCCGGCTGTGCAGCATCGCTCCACGATGGTCGCAAACCACGTCGGACATCGCCGTACAACGTGAACTGCGAAACAACAAGTAGTCCACCGCCCGTTTCTTTCAGAGAGAGATTCATCTTTCCCTGATCATCGTCAAAGATTCTCAACGCAGCGATCTTGTTGACGAGATAGTCGACGTCCTCGTTCATATCGTCACGAGTGATGCCCAACAAAACGACGAGACCATTTTCGATCTCGCCAACAACTTGTTGGTCCACGGTGACATTGGCGCGGGTTACTCGCTGAACTACAGCTCGCATACCTACAGCTTCACAAAGTTGAAACGAAGCTCCCCGACAACTCTAATCGGAAAGCCGTTGACGAACGTCGGCGAAAAGCGCGAAAGCTTGGCCGCTCTCTCGCAGGCGGACCACAGCATTGAAGGTCCAGAGAGCATTCTCACTTTTGACACGTTTCCACATTCATCGATTTCAATTTCTACGACCACGGTACCGCTCACCCGCGCCGCTCGTGCTTCCCGAGGATATTCAGGCTTCATTAAAGTAACGGCTCGGCCGTTCAATACACCAACCGATGAAGGGGCCGGCGTTGGATCGTGCCAATCAAGTAGCACCTCGATTCGATTCTTGAGAGCGCTTGCTTCAGGATTTTGTTTACCCTCACTGAGTATGCAGCGATATCGGAAAAGCGAAGGGCGGTCCATTTTGTCCTTGTGCTTCTCAAACACTGAGAGACTGCGTGACAAAGCTGCGTTCCTCTGGTTAGTTTTGTCAGCACTGATGGAAATTTTAATCAGGATGTTGAGGCTCTCGAGAAATTGAGCGGATTGCTCACCGTGGAGTTTTTCGTTGAGATCGATTGCTCTCTTTGCATATGCCTCAGCCTTGCCGTAATCACGCGTAGCCCAGCAAAGCAAGGCGAGCGAGTTGAGCACGTATCCCATGTTATTGGGTACTCCGCCGACACTCTCATAGATCGCTAAGGCCTTTCGAAATTCGATTTCCGCACGTTCGTAGTCCTGTTTACCGACATACAGTCCGGCGAGATTGGAGATTGCGTCGGCAACTAACACGTTATTCTCGCCCAGTGCCGTCTTCCTCAGTCTGATAGTTCGTTCCGCGAGGGGCATCGCCTCGTCGTGCTTTCGCCCGTTGTTCAACTCGATCACGCGCCGGCTGAGCGCAGATGCTTCGGTCAACATTGCCGTCTGCTCGGTTGTGAGTTGAGTTACTGCTGTTGTGGTCGGCGTTTGAGCGGCTGCTTCCGCGAAAAAGATTACAAACGCACAGAGTACGGCAGTGAGTGTCCGTGTTTTCAGCTTCACGATTTCCTCGGTGGTTTGCTCGGCCGAATCTCCACGCGACTCGACAAGCTTCGGTCGTCGTAATGCAAAAGGTCTAAGACTGTTTTAGCGATGTCTTCAGGTTGCAGCTGCCAACTTTTGCTCGGGTCAGGAGTGTCACCGCCGAATTCTGTGTTGACGGAACCGGGCATGATGTAACTGACTTTGATGCCATCGTGCCGAACTTCCTGCATCAAAGCCTCACTGAATCCGTTGAGACCAAACTTCGACGCATTGTAAGCAGCCATTTGCGGATGAGGATTGGCGCCGGCGAGCGATGAGATGTTGATGATGTAGCCTCCGCCTCTTTTTCTCATCAGAGGAATGGCTCGATGGCAGCAGTAGAAGACGCCGAATACGTTCGTTTCCAACACCGATCGGAAATCTTCGGGGCTCATGTTCTCGACTGTTGTAAAGATCCCAACACCGGCATTGTTAATAAGAATGTCCACGCCACCGAAGGTTTCGACTGTGTGCTCAAAGAGCGCTGTGACGTCGTCGTAGTTTCTTACGTCACAAACAGTGCCTGTGGCACTCGCTTCTTCGAGTTGATTGAGATCTGAAACTGCTTTATGTAACTCTCTTTCATTGCGACCGCATATGGACGTGTAAACACCGGCGCGCATTAGACTATCAGCGATTGCTCTGCCGATTCCTTTGGTGCCGCCGGTGACGATCGCAACTTTGCCATTCAGTTGCATCGAAGAACTCCACCTCGCTACTCTGTGCTTGCTCTGTGCTTTCCGTGTCTCTGTGGTTGAGTTTTGCGGGGCCCGTTATACGACCACAGAGTCACGAAGAACACCGAGGTTGCACAGAGAGATTCCAACACTCCCTTAACCCGTTAGCTTTACCCGTAACCGATCATTAACAATCTTTGGATTCGCTTTGCCGTTGGACGCTTTGATTACCTGGCCCACGAAGAACCCAAACAATGCCTCTTTGCCTGCGCGATAATTTTCAAGCTGTTGTGGATTTGCGGCAATAACCTGATCAATCAGAGAATCGATCTCAGCCGTATCGCTCACTTGCACCAGTCCTTGCTCTTCGATGATCGTAGAGGCGTCTTTTCCCGTCTTAAACATCTCGACAAGGACATCTTTCCCTTGCTTGCCGCTGATCTTCTCTTCATCGATCAATTTGATCAATGAGGCTAGCTGTTCCGCTGAAACAGGCGAAGCATCGGCGTCGATCCCCGCCACTTCGAACTCGCGAAGCACTTCGGAACGGATCCAGTTTGCCGCCGCCCGAGCATTATTTGAAGCCGCAGCAGTCTTCTCAAAATATTCCGCGAGCGATTTATCAGAAACCAGCTGCGACGCATCGGCAAACGATAATCCGTATTGTTCGGTAAAGCGCTTGCGTTGCTGCTCGGGTAATTCCGGCAGCTGTTTTCTAACCTGATCAATGAACTCATCCGAGACGATCAACGGTGGAAGATCGGGCTCGGGAAAGTAACGATAATCATGCGCTTCTTCCTTCGAGCGCATAATACGCGTTTCTAATGCACGGTCATCCCACAACCTTGTCTCCTGCTGCAAGGTGCCGCCCGATTCGAGAACTTCAATGTGTCTCTTGATTTCAAACTCAATTGCTCTTTGCATGAAGCGAACTGAATTCAGATTCTTCAGTTCCACCTTTGTCCCGAACTTCTGATCTCCTACACGACGCACTGACACGTTCGCTTCACAACGAAGATTTCCTTTTTCCATATCTGCTTCAGACGCGCCAACCCACTGAAGTGAACGTTTGACGTGGTTAACGTAGTCGTAAGCCTCCCAGGACGATCGGAAGTCGGGTTCGGTGACTATCTCTGCTAATGGAACGCCCGCACGATTCAGATCGATGTAGGAATACCGATCCACATCCGGCAAACCTTCATGGACGTTCTTTCCGGCGTCTTCTTCAAGATGAAGGCGGGTAATGCGAATCGTCTTCGGTCGCCATTCGGTTGGGTGACCGGCCTCGTCTCGCTCGGCGGTCATGATCTCCAACGTGCCGTTAGCTGAGAATGGTTGGTCGAATTGCGAGATCTGATAACCCTTAGGGAGATCAGGGTAGAAGTAATTCTTACGGGCGAAGATCGATTGGTTGTTGATGCGAAGGCCCAGGGCCAACGCCGCGCGCGCACCCAATTCGACCGCACGTCGATTTAAAACGGGCAGCGCGCCCGGCAGTCCTAAACAGACGGGACAAGTATTCGAATTTGGCTCATCACCAAATCGCGTCGCACAGCCGCAAAAGATCTTCGACTCACTGCTTAGTTGGGCGTGAATCTCAAGGCCGATTATTGTTTCCCAGGTCATTATTTGGTCTTTGGACTTTGAGAATACTTGGGAGTGACGACAGTATAGCACCGGCGAAAAATTGATTTGTAGCGGCGGCTCTCCGTGGCCGCCGTTATTGCATTTTCTATTGTCGTTGGTCACACGAGGGGCGGCCACGGAGAGCCGCCCCTACAAATGCCGCCCCTACAAAGCAAGACACAGTTTTTTATATGAAAAATCTTTGCAAGCGTCGTGGCTCTCTGATATACACTGCCTACTGGACAGACAACGCTAGTCAGTGTGCGAACGATGGCCCTACCTCGCTAGTTCGCATTGTTCTTTTTCTTTCACAGAGGAGCTAAAGACAATTATGGCTAAGACTGTTTGTAAGGTTCTTGGGGTGGTTTTCCTGCTGGTCGGCTGCATTGGATTCGCCAAGCCGGAATTGCTGGGAGCCCACCTATCTCCACCACACAATGCAGTGCACATTATCTCCGGCGTGATTGCTCTTTATTTCGGCTTTGCCGGGTCGTTGTCTGGAGCTAAGGCCTTTTCACTAGTGTTCGGCGTGGTCTATCTCGCCCTCGGAATTCTGGGAATGGCGATGGGCACTGGCGCAGAGCACATGTTGGATGTTGGTCCGCTCCACTTGGGCCAAGTTGATCACGGCATTCACATTCTGCTGGGCGTCGTGTTTTTGGCTGGAGGACTATTCACCAAAACCACATGACAGTCTAGTCTTTTGAAACTGAAGTTTCGTCTTCAGGTTGCAAGGAGGAATTCGATAAGTGACGCTGATGCGCCCTCGAACTCCATCACCTTGCAACCTGAATCTTTTTAGCAGCAAGTGCAGTCTCTGCGTATCCTCATGCCCTGCGTCTCTGTGTCCTCTGCGTTTTAAATGTGTGTGTCCGAAACTTAACGCTTCAGAAATAACTCAGATGATACAGAGATACAGCGCAGCGGAGCCGCAACCAAAAATTTCCCGTAAAGGCGCAAAGGAGCCAAGATTACAATCGAGGCTGTTCTCTTTTTCTCTTTGCTTCTTTGCGCCCTTGCGGGAAACGTTCCTACAAAAACAAGAATTTGCGAACTTGCTACGCAGAGCACGCTGAGGCAAAGGGCGGAGCAGTTAACCGGTTACTTGGGATACAGCTACACTCTTAGAACTTCACATTCAAACCTACACGACCCATCGCACCGGGTGCGCGAAATCCGTTCTCAAAGTAGTCCTGATCAAAAAGGTTCTCGACGCCTCCGAATAACGTCACTGTTACGCGGTCAGATCTTCGAACATCATAATTCGCAAACACATCCGCCTTTGTGTATCCCTCAAACCGAAGATCTACGCTACGAAAGGGAAAGTTGCTCTCAAACAGTGGCGCGAGATACTCTCCTGTTCGATTCAATTCAAAACTGAGTTGCAGCGTGCGAATGCGTTGGCCCCAGAAGAGACTGAACAGGTGCTCTGGAATGACGTACTCAGGCGCAAGACCCGACGTAAGCGCTCGATCGCTATTAGTGAACGTGTAAGACGCACGCAGCTCAGCGCCACGCCACGGCGCTGACTGTAGCGTTCCTTCGAAACCACGAGACAGGCCACCTGGTCGATTAGTAAAACCAGTGAAGCGACCTAAACCGAGCGGGTCGTTCGCAAATCCTGTAAACGCGACCGCGCGTTGCAGTCGGGTGTAAAAGTAGGTGAGACCGATCAGCACTCGATCGCCCGCCAACCGCTGATCGATTCCACCATCGACACTTATTGATTGTTCAGCACGTAACGTTGGATCGCCGAATCGAACATTGCCGGCCCCGGCAAGAAACCCTTCGCCAAACCGCTCGAACAACGATGGCGCCCGAAACCCGTTTCCCACATGCGCGCGGAGTTTCGTGCTCGTTGGAGCGATGTAATAGCTGATAGCACCATCGCCGGTTACGGAACCTTCCTCGTCTCTTCCTTGCAGTATCGTCGGTCGATCCGCAGCTCTTAAGCGATACGATTGCGCTCGAACGCCGACGGCGATCTGTAAGCGATCATCAAGAAACGAGAGTTGGTCCTGGCCGAAGAAAGCAAAGGTTCGCTGTCGATCTGTCGTGTTGTTGAAAAAGTTGAAAGACGGATCGGAGCGCTGGAACAGAGACTCGTTTTCGAATTCGAATCCGAATGTCAAAGTATTTGAGCTGGACGCGCGAAAGTTCGATCGTGCGTCGATGGTGTCGATTGTTCCACGATTGATATTGAGCAGTTCAAATTCGCCAACGGGATAGAAAGCGGCAAAACGTGGATCTATTCTCGGACCGTTATAGTTCCGCCGATTTGTCGCCGCTCTTTGATACGCGATCGAGTAGGACCAGTGGTCACCGATCAGATGTAACCACTTCACCGAACCTAGTAACGTACGATTCCGACGGCCCTGATCAGGATTATTGAAGTCAGGGTGGAAGGTTACTCCGGCAACAGCCTTCGGAAACTGTTGAGAAGCAGTGAACGCTTCAGGCAATGGGAATGGACTATCGTTGAGTCGGGCATTGGAAATCGTTCCATAGAAGCCCGCCGACAGAGTCGTCGACGGCGTTGGGTTCAGGTGAAAGCGACCGCCGAATGCCGAATTGCCATACTCGTCCTCGCCATCCACACCGCTCCTAACATCAATTCGATGAACGCCGACGTTGAACCCGATTCGCTCTCGTCCACCGCTCACGCTCAATCGTTCACGAAATGTCCCCAGGCTGCCGCCTTCGAAACCAGCTGTGAAGTGAAGACCTGTGCCGCCGTCATCCGGAATCGCATTGATAACGCCGCCAATCGCGTGAGTCCCGTACAGAGATGAGCCTGATCCGCGAACTATCTCAAGTTGGCTGAGCGCAACCGGAATCAGATCCGTCATAAGTGAAGCCGCGGATCCGTTGATGTCTCCCGCGTCACGGAGTCGTAAGCCATCAAGCAGTATCGACGTATCCATAGTTCGCTGCCCACGCACACGGATGCTCGTCAGTGAGCCGAGCGAGCCTTGTTGTTGTATGCGAATCCCAGGCACGCCTCGTAAGCCTTCGGTGAGGGTCAATTCGTCTCTGGTATCCAGCTCCTCTGCAGTAAGTGTGGAAACAACTTTCGCCACCTCCTCTGCACGCTGCACTGTTCCGGTCGCAGTGATGACGACACTCTCGCTAAGGGCCCCGATCTTCAATTGAACATCGATCACTACATCATCAGCTGTATGAATCTGCGTATTACGGGAGGTGAAAACAGCAAAGCCTGCAGCTCTGACCTCGAGCAGATAGATACCGGGACGAACGTTCGCAAACTGATAACCGCCGGTTTGGTTCGTTATGGTTGATTGCTGAACGCCCAAACGCGAACGTAGCGTGACGCCAGCTCCGGCGATGTTAGCTCCCGTTTCGTCACTAACAGTGCCACGAATACGTGAGCCATCCTGCGCGTGAGTCAATGGAGCCATCAGGGAGAGGATAGTTAGCGCGGGCAAAACGAGTAGTAGTTTTTTCATAAAGCTTCTCACGCTGGCAATTGCGCGCCAGTTTAACTAGATTTCGTGTGCACCGGCGTAACGCGAGGTGCGCCTGATATTGGATGGGCGTCCACCAAGACCCTGACGCCGAAGACTTCTTCGAGAACATCGGATCGCAGCACGTCGGCAGGCTTTCCTGATCCGACCGTTCGTCCGCCTTTCATTAGCAGAACGACGTCTGCGAACTGCGCCGCAAGGTTGATGTCATGAGTCACGAATAATGCTGCGACCTTCTGGTTATCGCAGCGTCCTCGTACAACTCCGAGCAGTGACGACTGGTGCGATAAATCAAGATTCGCCGTTGGTTCATCAAGCAGGAGAATTTCTGCCTCCGTTGCCAACGCGCGGGCCAAAACGGCTCTCTGCCGTTCGCCTCCGGATAGTTGATTCATCAGACGCCCGCTCAGATTTGTGAGCTCCGTTTCGGCTAAGACAGCTTCAGCAACAACCAAGTCGCGTTGTGTCTCCCAGCCCCATGCGGAATTTGTGGCCCAGGCGTATCTGCCACCGAGTACAAACTCAAGAACTGTTATCGGGAAACGTAGCTCAGCCTCTTGCGCCACAACGGCGATCAGCCGGCCAATCGTTCTGCGGCTAAATCGATCGAGGAGCTGATCATCAAGCGTGACGCTTCCGGCAGTTACCGGCAGATAGCCATTCAATGTTCTTAACAGCGTCGACTTGCCGGCGCCATTCGGACCAATGATCGCAGTAACTTCAGAAGGCTTCAGCGCAAGCGAAACCCGATCGACGGCAACCAGGTCGCCATACTTGATCACCAGATCGTTAGCTTCGAGGCGCATGGTCATTCAATCAACTCAGAACGGGAGACAGGTATGCTGAATGTCAGGTCGC
>DATIBJ010000084.1:0-22298 GCA_035457565.1 Pyrinomonadaceae bacterium
GAACTTGAGCGGGGGCAAGCCACCCTTCTTCCCTACTTGCATTCAAGGCAGCTGCGTTGCTCCGGTGCGGCTTGCTTACTGCTGTTTTTAACGTCGAACATGTAAGTCAATGGTATGTATCGGACATTCGTTGCGTGCTTCGAAGCTTGCGTAGTCTTGGGGTTGATCAGCGAGTATGCTGGACTGCTTTGCTCTACTTGGATTACGGTTTCGCCAACTATGAAGAGATTGGTTCTCGTCGCAGCTTTTCTTTGTCTAATCACATTTGGCCAAGTCCCGACTCAATCAACACCGCAATCGTCAGGCGCATTCGACGTCATCGACTACAACCTACGACTTGAACCCGATATAGATCGCAAATCACTCACCGGCAAGGAATCGATTAAGCTGCTTGCATTAACCACCAACCTCACAGAAATCGAGTTTAACTGCGGCGAACTTACAATCGACTCAGTTAAGGAAAAAGGAGTCGCGCAGAATTTTGTTCGTCGTGATCGGAAACTCATCATCTCACTCGACAGACCAGCCAGGCGAAATGAAACACGCGAGCTTGAGATTGAATATCACGGTACGCCGCGACGAGGTATTCGCTTCTTTCCTGAACGACAGCAGGTCTACACGATCTTCTCAACCAGCCAATGGATGGTGTGCGTTGATGAGCCGGATGATCGAGCGACATTCAGATTAAATTTGATCCTGCCGGCGACCGTCACCGGCGTTGCCAATGGACGGATGCTGGGGCGTCGTACTTTGGCGAACAACAAGATCTCACACGAGTGGCGTCAGGAATCGCCAATCCCAAGCTATGTCTTCGGTTTCAGCGTCGGAAAGTTTAGAACCGTTTCTGAGCGCCATGGTCATGTCGAACTTCGATACCTGTCTGAGCAATACACTAACGACGAGCTTCGCCGTATCTTTCGCGACACCGCAGACATGATCGATTTCTATGAAGACCGCGCGGGCGTTAAATATGCCGACCCGGTTTATACACAGGTCCTGGCAGCAGGCGGAGTAGAACAGGAGATGAGCAGCTTCACTGCTTTGCGCGAAACTTATGGCCGCGATGTGTTGGCAAATGAGCGCGCGATCTGGTTAGGTGCTCACGAACTCGCACATCAGTGGTGGGGCAACATGGTCACGAATCGCTACTGGACACATTTCTGGTTGAACGAAGGCATCGCGTCGTTCATGGCTTCGGCGTACAAAGAGGATCGGTTCGGTCGGGAAGAGTACATGAAAGACATTGCAGAGTATCGAGCGAATTACGAAAAGGTTCGCGACGCCGGCAAAGATCGCTCGCTCGTATTTCCCGACTGGAACAGTCCCACCCGTGAGGATCGAACCTTGGTCTATGACAAAGGCGCTTATGTTCTTCATCTGTTGCGTGAAGAGTTAGGCGAGCGTGCTTTTTGGGCAGGCATTCGTCAGTACACGCGGAAGTATTTCGGCAAGTCAGTAGTGACGGCAGACTTTCAGCGGGAAATGGAAGCAGCAAGCAACAGGAGCTTGCGAGAGTTTTTTGATCGGTGGATCTACCTGCGACAAACGTGACAAAAAAAATTTGTTGACATCGATTTGGATCACGCTTATCGTCCGCATCGTTTCCATAAACAGCTGAGTTCTCACGAGCCTCGCACACACACTCGCCTGACTCAGCTTTCCAATTGACCGAATTCCGCCCCCCACGGTTTCGGCTCATTCGTCTGTTCACCAATGATCTGTCAATTCGTCTACAGGAGATCAAAATGGCTACCAAAAAAAGAGCAGCGACGAAGACTGCCATCCTGAAATTCAATCCCGAGTGGATCAAAGATCCCGTGCCCCCGTTCTTCACAAGACTTGACCCTGCCGCACGCCGCGAATTGGCGGCCGCCAAACGCGAATTCGCAGCAAAAGTGAAAGAAATTCTGGTACGCGGCCAACGGGGCTGATTAAGCAGGCGGGAAAGGTGGCTTGAACAATTGTAGTGGGTCCGAGGTCAGTACCACCTCGCCGTAGCGGGTGGGTGCAAAGCCAACTGATTCTTAAGTACTGATTGTATGGGCCAAATTGACTTCGCACCCACCCGCTACCCGCGAGGTGGTACTGACCTCGGACCCAGGCGAATCCGATTTAGACACTGGCTCTGCTCATTAAATGGTAGTCGCTACTTTGCGTTGAGTGGTTTCGGGCACCTTGAATCGACACAACCTCAACGACAAGCTAAAGCGTATCGGACATTTGGTTGAGCAGTTTCCTCAAGCTTGAGAGCGGCCAAGGCACCCTTCCGGCCTGCAGTTACGTTTGAATTCTAGTAGGAGACGTTCAAGCAGGAGACATCATGCGCGAGCCAATTCCTCTTCGAATCTTGCAGTCGCCCATCGAGGCTGCCGGTAATACTTCATCTCCGGTAATGCTCGTCGGGTTTCAGAACCAGGGTAATCTCGGCCTTGGTTATCTCGCCGCTGTGCTCCGCCAGTACGGCTACACCGTTCATGTCGTAGATATTGAACAGGAGCCGGAAAAGATCCTGAAGGTTGCGCTCGATGTGAAGCCAGTTCTCATCGGCTTCTCCCTGATCTTTCAATTCTTCATCGATCGATATGCGGCTCTCTTATATCTACTTCGTGCCAACGGAATCGACTCTCATTTCACAATGGGTGGACATTTTCCCAGCCTCAGCTATGAAGAAACTCTCGAACTCGTACCCGAACTCGACAGCATTGTTCGCTTCGAAGGTGAGATCACGCTTCTCGAGTTAGTCGACGCTGTGAGCACAGGAAGAGACTGGCGTGAGATCCATGGCATTGCCTTCCGCAGCAACGAAGGTGTGAAAGCGACGACTGCCCGCGCTCTGCTCGACGATCTGGATCTGTTGCCGTATCCGGATCGCGACTACGAACCAGAAATGGTTTTGGGTCGCAGCATCATGCCAATCCTGGCCAGTCGCGGATGCGCTCGCACCTGTTCGTTTTGTTCAATCCACACTTTCTATCGAGCTGCGCCAGGCCGCATCGTTCGTACACGCAAACCGGCGGAAGTCGTTCGCGAGATGAAGATGTTGTACGAAGAAGAGGGAATCACGATTTTCCTTTTTCAGGACGACGACTTTCCGCTGTTTGGCCAGGTGTGGCGGCGCTGGGCAAATGAATTCGTCGACGAACTGCACCGCGCAGAACTCCCCGGCAAGGTGATTTGGAAGATGAATTGTCGCGCAGATGCAGTCGATCGCGAGTTGTTCATTCGCATGCGTGATGCCGGACTGTATCTCGTTTACATGGGACTTGAATCGGGAAGCGAACAAGGTCTCGAAACCCTGCACAAGCAAATTACAGTCGAGCAGAACTGCCGGGCGGTGAATCTTCTGAAGGACATCGGACTGATGTTTGAGTACGGATTCATGCTCCTGGATCCGTCCAGCACGTTCGAATCAATTCGCGAGAACATCACGTTCCTGCGAAACATCCTCGCCGATGGGTGTCTGCCGGTAACGTTCTGCCGCATGCTGCCGTATCACGGGACGCCGATTTATGACGAACTCGTTCGAACCAATCGCTTACGCGGGGATGTTTGCAATCCCGATTACGATTTTCTCGATCCGAAGATTGGCGAGTTTTACGAACAGCTCACTCAGCTCGTGAGTCTTTCCGGTTGGATACACGGATTAAAAGCAGTTACATCTCAGCTTGGTTGGGCGTGGCACGAGGTGGCCACGATGGAGCGACTCTTTCCGGCTTTACCCGGAATGAGTGAGTACAAGGAACAGCTTCGCGAAATCACCAAAACCAGTAACGAATTCCTGCTCACCGTCGTGGCGGATCTTACCTATTCCGTCTCAAATGGCGAAGAGAACAAATGGACGCCGGAGATCGTCGAGAAGCACCGTGAAGAGTTTCTAAACGAACTTCTCGCAGAGCGCGATCGGTTTGTGTACCGGAACGAGGAAGTCATTCTCGAATCACTGAAGCGCGACACCGGCCTGGTGGTGGTCGACGAACCTCAAGTTGCAGCTACTGCCGGGTGAGCGGTCTAAGAGGTATCAGGACTTCGACTATCTTTCATTACCGTCACAATCCTGGCCGTGGCGCAATTCCCGCTTGTCACGAGGTCCATCTCCCCGTATCTTAAAGCCAGCCGCACAATAGAGATTTAGGAAAGCCCGCCTGAGAGTCGTGTGCTAAATGGCCATTTTTTCTCAGGCGTTCGGGACGTATGGAGGCTGCTTCCAAGCTGTTGATTCGGCTGGGTGAAATCAACATTTTAGGGTCGGGTAAGGCAACGACGCGCTCGAAGCGGCGCATCACAGCCGCGTTGAGGGCACCTGATACCTCGTTCCGCATCCCCACGCGGAAATCGCGAGCAGCAGGCGCCGCTCCCTTGAAAGAGCAGAAGCGTGATAATCGTGCCGCACAAGTTCGGAGAAGTCCGGCTTGCCCGAGCAGATGAACACGTGACTGCAGCCGAAACCGAGACACCGCAATCGACAGACTATGAGCTGGCTCAGAAGGCCGCCCAGGGTGAAATGGGAGCTTTCGAGGAGCTATACCAGCGTCATAATCGTCGCGTTTATTCGCTCTGTCTGCGAATGACGGGTAATGTCTCGGAGGCTGAAGATCTCGCTCAGGAGGTCTTCATACAGCTCTTTAGAAAGATTGGCAGTTTCCGAGGCGAATCGGCCTTTACGACCTGGCTACACCGGCTGACGGTAAATCAAGTCCTGATGCACTTCCGCAAACGCGGAGTGCGTATGGAACAGACCACCGAAGACGGCGAAACCCCAGTACAAATCGTTAAAGGAACGGAAAACCCCAACGCAATGCCGGTGGTTGACCGTATCGCCCTGGACAAGGCCATAGCTCAGTTGCCGCCCGGTTATCGAACGGTGTTTACTCTTCACGACATTGAAGGGCACGAACACGAAGAGATCGCCCGCATGTTAGGGTGTTCGGTTGGCACTTCGAAGTCGCAATTACACAAAGCCAGGATGAAATTGCGCGGCTTGCTCAGGCAACAGAAAGCAAGCGAATAGCCTCGAAGACTGTAGAACCTAGGGAAAATTACGGATGGATTTTGCGCAGTCTCCCCTTGATTGACGAAAACCTCAAAGTGTTTTGCCGGAGGCGGTACGCATAAGCCCCTGCCTGGCCGGTAAAACAAGGGTGGTAAGCAATGAACTGCGAGAGATGTGAGGAACTGGTCGGCGACCTGATTGATGGCACGCTGAGCGGGGCCGATGAGTCAACGCTGAAAAGTCACCTCGATGAATGCCTGGATTGTGCCAGTGTCCGCGAAGATCTGACTTCGATTATTGGCTATTGCCGGTCCCATCGTGGCGAGTACGAAGCACCGCCAAACGAAAGAGCGCTTTGGTTGCGCATTCGGAATGTGATCGAGGCCGACCTGGCTAGTGCCAGGCCGGCGGTCAACGAAACGCGCGAGAAATCGTGGGGTCGCGGGTGGTGGTCACGTAGTTGGGAACTTTCGTTCCCGCAGTTAGCGTCGTTAGCTCTGGGAATCATTTTGCTGGTGTCGCTTGTGACTACTGTAGGTTTACGACGCCTACAAACGACGGCGAGCGCAGATCCTACTCCGAGCTTTATCAATGCGAGCGTTAGTGATCGCGTCTGGCAACGGCAACAGGTCATTAACTACTGGAACCAGCGCATTGAGTTGAACAAAGCGCGTTGGAGTACGCAGATGCGCGATACGTTTGACCGCAACATGGCATATATCGATCAGGCGGTGAGCGATTCAATGAATGAGTTGAATCGAAATCCGCATGATGAGGTTTCCGAACAGATGTTGAATGAAGCGCTGAACGATAAGCTTGCCCTGTTAAAGGAATTCTCGGACCTTTAGAGTTCTCGACAAAAAAGGAATTTGATTTTCGCAGAGCCCCAATGAGCATCCGTTTCTCAGGTTATTCAAAAAAGAGCCTCCTGCCGGCAATGGTAGTTGTGGCTCTTTTTCTACTGCCGACTATCGCCATTTGTCAGTCGCCTCAGCATCTCTCCAAGCGCTTCCCCGCCGGCAAGAAGGTTCACATCGAACTGAAGAATATCTTCGGTACGATCACCGTTGAGACATGGGATCGTGATGAAGTTCGTTTGTCAGCGACGATGGAATCACCGAAGGCACAAGTGACTCCGCGGATGATGGATCAAACTCTGGTGATCGACGTGATTGGTGACAATCGTGGACGCGGTGAAGTCGGCGACGTGAACTTCAAGCTGGAAGTTCCGGTTAATTCTTCCGTCGATCTCGAAACGAAACGCGGAAACATCTTTGTGCGAAACCTTCGCGGTGGTTCGGTGCGCGCGCATGTTTCGACTGAAGGGGATATTGAATTAAGCAATGTCAGCGCTGCACAAGTGATCGCGCAAAACACGGTCGGCAATATCAACTTCGACGGTGAGTTTTCGAGTGGTGGTACTTACGAATTCAAATCCAATAAGGGCGATATTTCCATTCGGATTCCAGCAGATTCAGCATTCCGTCTGGTCGTAGCCTCACAAGCCAAGAAAGTTTCCCTGGGCACGTTTTGGAACAATAACTTCAAAACGCAGGATGGCCGTCGCTATGTCGGCGATGTCGGCGACGGGCGGTCATCTGTTTCAGTAATGAACTTCAGTGGCGCTATCACGTTCCTACGCAGGTAACCTCCCTAGTGACATTCAATTTCGGATTTCGGAATGCGGATTTCGGATTTCGTGTTCTGAAACACTCTGCTTAGATTTCTTAGAACCGATGTTTTGAGGAATGACAAGCGAAGACAAAATCCGCAATCCGAAATCCCAAATTCGAAATCGCTTTTGTGGTATCTTTCGAGCGGAGGATTACCCTTTGAAGCGATTCATTTGGCCGCTGCTCGCACTAACTCTTCTTTCTACTTCTCCTCTCTTCGCAATACAAAAAACTAAAGCGCCGGCAGTTGCGCCAGTCTTTCTAACTCGCACAGCCACTCGGCGAGAGGTGCGCAGGTTCGCCTACGGCGGCACAGTTACGGTCATCGGCGCACCCAAGGGCTCAATAACGCTTGAGGGTTGGCCGCGCAGCGAAGTGGAAGTCATTGCTGAAATCGAGTTGAAGGCGGAGACTGAAGCTGATCTTGATCGCCTCGCCGCGGTAAACAACTTCTCGTTCGATGAAGATACGAATCACATCAGCATTCTTACCATTGGAACGCATGATCGTTCCTACATGAAACGAGCGGCCAAGAACTTCCCAAAGAACCTTCTGAATCTGCCGTGGAAGATCGATTACCGAATTAAGGTGCCAGCGATCACGGACGTCGAACTCAATGCTGGTCATGGTCCAGTTAACGTGTCGGCAATTGAAGGTGCGCTGCGTTTGAGTGCCATTGAAAGCGAAACGATTCTCACCCTCGGCGGAGGTGTTGTTTCAGCAACCATCACGGCAGGCAATGTGCGTTTTGTCGTGCCGGTTCGAAGCTGGCGTGGTGGCGGTGCTGACATTCGCATAGCGGCCGGTGTGCTGAATGTCGAACTACCGCCTGGATTCAATGGGGACATTGACGCAGATATTCTACGCACGGGAAAAATCGTCGATAACTTCGGCGGCCTGGAGATGCGTCAAAAGCCAGGAATCACTGAAAGAGTCGTACGTGCACGAGCAGGTGCGGGTGGCGCGTTCTTCAAGTTCACCGTTGGCGATGGAACACTGAACTTCGTTAAGAGTGCTGGGTGAGTGAGTCCTCTCTGTGTTTGTCTCAGTGTGCTTTGTGTCTCCGTGGTTAATCCACTGCGCGAAACACTCACCACCGAGGCACTGAGCACACCGAGGTTTCACAGAGAAACCCGAACATAAACCGGCCGGTCTTGTAATCTTCGACCTCCGCCTTGTATCCTTTGCCGCTCAAACAATCAGGCACAATAAATCGCACATGAGCATAAAATCAGACAAGTGGATCCGCAGAATGGCGGAGGAATATCGGATGATCGATCCGTTCGAGCCAGGACAGGTGAAGGAACTCGACGGCAAACGGATCGTTTCGTATGGAACTTCGAGTTACGGATACGACATTCGCTGCGCGGATGAGTTCAAACTCTTCACCAACATCAACAGCACGATCGTCGATCCCAAGGAATTTGACGAAAATAACTTTGTCGACATCAAAGGCAATTCCGTCATTATCCCGCCAAACAGTTTCGCGCTCGCACGGACCGTTGAGTACTTCCGTATTCCGCGCAATGTTCTCACTGTTTGTTTAGGTAAGAGTACCTACGCTCGATGTGGCATCCTTGTGAACGTGACGCCATTCGAGCCGGAGTGGGAAGGTTACGTTACACTCGAGTTTTCAAATACCACTCCTTTGCCGGCGAAGATCTATGCGAACGAAGGTGTAGCCCAGGTGATCTTCTTTGAGTCGGACGAGGAGTGTGAGACGTCATACAAGGATCGGGGCGGCAAGTATCAAGGTCAGCGTGGCGTTACATTGCCGAAGATGTGATCCCACTTTAATACCACCAACGGCACAAGCCGAGAAATTAATAGACGGCCACTGGCTTAAGACGGGAGCGCGTGGAACTTGAAGTTGAACGCTTTGAAACATTGAGTTGTTCCAGTGAAACTTGAGTCGCCGATGTTTTGCCCGTTGCAGGTTCAGCGGAGCAAGCTCGATTCCAGGCCCTGTGTGAAACGGGCGGTGTCTTTAATGCCTGCCTGATTTTTTCACAGCTTCGGCAGTTGGTGGATTGTTCAAGCCCAGCCTACGAGCGACGATCTTAGATGCTCCGGCGCGCCGCGAATCAACTTGAACAATAGAATCGCTACTGAATTCGCGGCGCGTTGGAGTTGCAATCGTCTGTCTTTTAGGTCGGAACTGAACAATCCACCAACTGCCGTTGGTGGTATTTAAAATCTTAAGCTCTACCATCTCAACCCCGAGACTAGATTCAGATGATGGACGTTCTTTATTTCAAGCAACTTGATCCGGCCGCCACACTTCCAACGCGCGGGAGTTCTTCATCTGCCGGCCTCGATATTCTTTCAATTGAAGATCTAAATATTGGACCACGTGAAAGATGTCTCGCGCGCACGGGACTTTCAGTGGCTATCCCTGACGGCTTTTATGGACGAGTTGCGCCGCGCTCGGGACTCGCCGTCAAGCATGGTCTGGATGTGCTCGCCGGCGTCATCGACTCAGATTATCGCGGTGAGCTTTTATGCGCGCTTTACAACACCGGCGAGTCGAGTATTTCACTTCCCGCCGGCAGTAAGATCTGTCAGTTGATCATAGAAAAGATCGCGACGCCCGCGGCAGCGTGGTCTGACGAATTGAGCGAGACGGCTCGCGGCGCCGGCGGCTTCGGCTCGACGGGTTGAATCCTTGTGCGGGACCCGGGCGTACGAACGTCCGAAACCATACGCACACAAGGGCAGATCTGAGGCACGCACACCAACTGCGCAGCGCCTATACCAAACTGAAAGTCCATAAGACATACACTGCAAAGTTTTGTAACACTCTCGTTAGATTGCAAAGACCGCACTTTCCTCACTGAAATAACCCGGAAACATCGTCCTTCATCGTTATAAATGCGTGGTGTTAGCCTAGCTTTTGACCCTGTCGCAGCTACCAGCGCCTCCTCGGAACAGTCCTTGCTACCTTTTCTGTGGGGCAGTGAACTATAGGGAAGGACTCTGGAGGTTGATAGGACATGAGGACATTAACGAAGACAATTTTAGTGGCCGTGCTGGGCCTGATGTTTACAGCGGCAACGCCCGTGAGCATCTCAGCTCAGTACAACACTTCCGAAAGCTCTGTTCGTGGTTTGGTTCAATCGATTCAATCGCGCACAGACAACCTTAGACGCACACTTCAAAATTCGCGCAATCGTGGCAATGTGAGCAGCTCGCAACTTTATGAGCTGAATCGCTTGATCGGTGAATTTTCAAGCGCGACGACACAACTAGATCGACGCCTCGGAATGCGGCGCGCCACCACCAGTGACGTTCGCTTGGTCCTGGATCGCGCAGCGTTAGTCGATAACTACTTTGCTAACTACCAACTCGCGTTCGGACCAGAACGCGAATGGCAGGCATTGCGCTCGGATCTCGATCGTCTGGCGCTTGCTTACAACATGAACTGGCAGTGGAGTTCGGGATCTTCGAACACCGGTAATTACCCGAACGAGATCCAGTTGCGACAATTAGTGCAGCGGATAGACAACCGCACGACCAACTTCAGCCGGAACTTACGGTTGGATTTGAATCGTCGTGGCTACAATGGTCGCTACTCAGTGGACCAGGTCCGTTCAGAACTTAGTCAGTTTGAAGCTGCTGTAATGCAGTTACGCAATCGAGTTAACTCGAGGCAAGCAACAGCGGCAGAGGCACGCAACGTTCTTCAGGAAGCTTCGTTTCTACACAACTATGTGAGCAACGAACAGCTTTCAAATCAAACGGAGAACAACTGGAATTTACTGCGACAGGAATTGGACCGGCTCGCCAGTACTTTCAACGTGAGTTGGAACTGGTCGTCGTCGTATCCCGATCCTGGTTACCCGGACAGCGGCTCTGGTAATGGGCGACTAACGGGAACATATCGCATCAACAACTCTCGGAGCGAGGACGTCAGGCGTGCTGCTGAATTAGCAACGCGTAATTTGCCGGTCAACGAGCGGCAGCGAGTATACGACTCCCTTTTGAGGAGACTGGATCCGCCAGACATGCTGGCACTCGACCAGCGCGGCAATAATGTCACGATAGCTTCGACGCGTGCACCACAGATCCAGTTCGTGGCCAACGGGCGCGAGCAGGTGGAAACGACGAACACCGGCCGCACGGTCCGCGTGCGAGCGACGCTAAGCAACGACCGCTTGACGATCAACCGCACAGGCGATCGAGCGCAGGACTTTGTCGTGACGTTCGAGACCGCCGACAACGGACGGCAGTTACTGGTAACGCGACAGCTTTACAGCGAACGGTTCACGCAGCCGGTAGTAGTCAGAAGCTACTACGACAGGTCGTCAGATGTTGCTCAACTGAATCTCTACGAAACCAATCCTGAATACAGCAGTAGTGGTGACGTAGCAGCTTCAGGTGACTTCATCGTTCCTAACGGCACGCAGCTTCTTGGCGTGCTGAATCAGGATCTTTCTACGAAGGTAGTTCAGGAGAACGATCGGTTTACGATGACCGTGCGTTCGCCGGGACAATTTGAAGGAGCAACCATCGAAGGTTATGTAACCGGTGTTGATCGCGCCGGACGGATCACTGGTCGTTCGCAAGCAACACTGAACTTCGATACTATCCGCCTCCGTGACGGCCGAACCTATCGGTTCGCCGGCATTCTGGAGAATGTACGTACTCCTAACGGAGACGTAGTGCGGGTAGACACAGAGGGTGCAGTGCGTGACGACGATAGTCAGACTAATCGTACCGTCACACGAACGGCTATTGGTACAGCCGTCGGCGCGCTCATCGGTGCCATTGCCGGGGGCGGTAAAGGCGCTGCGATTGGTGCAGTAATCGGCGCAGGCGCTGGAGCCGGGTCAGTCTACGTTCAGGGTCGAACGGATCTGGAGCTTCCGGCTGGCACCGAAATAACCGTGCAAGCAACCGGACCTCGCAGTTAGTTGGGTAGGCTAGAGGTGCGGTGCAAGGAAGGCGGATGACTTCGGTCGTCCGCCTTTTTTCATTGCCGATTGCCGATTAGCGCATTCGTGCGCGGTTTGGATTCGGTTCGACTATCACTGTTAAGGTTTTGAACAATCGCCAATCGGCAATCGGCAGTCGGCAATGATTTCAGTTGATCACGATCGTCGCTGTCTGTGGCAGTCGCTCGATAGTGAGTGTTAGTTTTTGAGTGGTCTCGACTGGTCGCTTGTCAGGTGTTTGAAAAAAGAGGAAACCCTGGCGAGTTCGATCGGCAGTTGAAAGAGGAGTCTTTAGATCCAGGCCGTAAGCTCCAAACTCCTTCTCAAATTGCTTCTTCGAATTCGGATTGTAAAGCGTGATTCCATTCGCGGACATGATGCGCGAAACAGCTTGCTTTGGGGAGAGCAGTTTCCACACGCGTCCCTCACCATCGCGCAACCGAAACCGTGCCTTCTTCACCTCAACTGCGACGCCGCTTTGATGAATAAGTTCGGTTCGCACCGCCAACACTCCGGTCATCGGAAGGTTTACTTCAAATAGATCCTGAGTCTCTTCGTCACTTAAGAGCGGTGCAATGCGAACGGTGACGCCGCCCGCATCCGCAGTCTTGGAGTTCTCCGGAAGTGAGGGCAGCTCCGTAACTGGTTTGACTTTGAAAAGTGACGTCGAGCAGGCGCTCGCCAGCATCGCAAGAACAATCATCGTTACGGTAGCTCTTCGTCTCTGCATTGCGGGTGAATTTATCACACGTAGCTGGTCCCGGCTAAGATCACAACACTCAACCCACCATGAAACATTCAACGGACATGATCATCAGTAGTCAATTCTCAAAGAAACAACTCAAGCTCAGATAAATGCAGGTCGGGAAGGGTGGTTGCCCCCGCTCAATGTGCCTTACTCTCAACGTTGAATGAAAGGGGGATTGAGCGGGGGCAAATTGTTTCGGCGGAAGTTTGGTGGTTATGCACCATAAACTCAAGACTGACAAATTCAGTCTCTTGCCGGTATGGTACTATCTCGCGAATCATGATTAGACCGTTTCGTGGGTTGCATCCGCAGATTCACGATACTGCGTATGTCGACTCAAGTGCGCAGGTGATTGGTGATGTTCACCTGGCTGAGGAAGCCTCGATCTGGTGTAACTGCACGATTCGCGGAGACATTCACTTCATTCGCATCGGGGCGCGCGCGAATGTGCAAGACAACTCGGTGATACACGTACGCCAGGGCACTCATCCGACCATTCTTGAAGAAGAAGTCACCGTGGGCCACAGCGTCACACTGCACGGGTGTTATGTCGAACGCGGATCGCTGATCGGCATTGGCTCAATTGTCCTCGATGACGTCCGCATCGGTGAACGGTCCTTGGTTGCGGCTGGATCGTTGGTCAGTCCAGGAACAGTTATTCCGCCGCGCTCGTTGGTAATGGGATCTCCTGCGAAGGTCAAACGGCCCCTGAACGATGAAGAGGTGGTCCAGCTCGAAGTGTTTTGGAAGAACTACGTCGAATACACGAAGTTTTATCGAGCAGAAATGTCCAATACGCTTTAGCTGGTCGTCAAGGATCACTATTAACCAATGTTGAGCAGAACCTGATCTTGACGACAAGCTAAACCGTATCGGACATAAATTGGCAGGTGAGGATGAAAAGCTATTTTACGACAGTATCTATCGTCGCATTGACTGTAGTTCTAAGTGTCGTAACCAACGCCCAGATTCCATCGTCCCCGAGAGCTTCGGTCGTCGTCGCGACGGCTACGTCTCCGGCAGACGACGATGCACCGTACACGCTCAAGGGTGGTGACAATGAATTCGGCGGGTGGGCTGGTATTTCATTCAAGGCCACGACGATATTTGCCGGATTATCAGAAGCCGAAGCTGCTGACCGAAAGTTCTTCCTGGCGGCCTTTCGCTATGGTCGCACGCTCTACGCGAACGACAGCATCGCTCTGCAATACACGCTCGACGCCATCCCCGTGGCCGTTGCGACGGGCGTGATAACCGGTCGTACAAGCGTAGGCGGCGTGACCGTTTTTCAACGCGACACCGCATACGGTGGCGGTGTCTCGCCTCTTGGATTCCAAATTGATTTTGCAAACGGCTCGCGAGTTCATCCTTTTGCGCACGTCACCGCCGGCATTCTCGGCTTCACAAAAGCCGTTCCCATAGAAGATTCCGGCAAGCTTGCCTTCACGCTTGAAGGAGGCGGAGGGGTAAGGATCTTTACTTCGGCGCGGCGAGCGATAACGCTGGGCTTACGCGTTCATCATATTTCTAACGGCGATCGCACGGGTTCAAACCGAGGTCTTAATCAGTTTGTGTTTTATGCAGGCTATTCAGTTTTCAAGTAATGGCAACAACGAACACACAACCAGCCAGGGGCATGCGCGACTTTTTGCCCGATGACGTGCGCAAACGTGATTACGTTATCGGCGTAGTAAAGAACGTGTTCCAACGATACGGCTTTGAACCCCTAGAGACACCTGCGGCTGAAAACATCGAGACGCTAATGGGGAAGTATGGTGAGGAAGGGAATCAACTCATCTTCAAGATACTGAAGCGAGGCGTTCATGAAGCAACGGGCGAAGCCGATCTCGCCTTGCGCTACGATTTGACGGTGCCGCTCGCGCGTGTGGTTGCTGAGTATCGAAACAAGCTGCCGAAGTTTTTCAAGAGGTATCAGATCCAACCAGTTTGGCGCGCCGATCGTCCTGCGCGAGGGCGCTTCCGTGAGTTTTATCAGTGCGATGTCGACGTTCTCGGATCACCATCAATGCTGGTTGAAGCAGAGATCTGCGCAGCAGCCACTGACGTGCTCGTGCGCCTGGGCTTCAAAGACTTCTGCATCCGACTCAACCATCGAAAAGCGCTGACCGGAATACTCGGTGTTTCGGGCGTACCTCTCGAGCACCACGAAACAGCACTAATCGCGCTCGACAAACTCGACAAGATCGGACGCGAAGGCGTCGAGAAAGAGTTTGCAGCGCGAGGTATCAACGAAGTCGTTAGTCACCGCTTGTTGTCGTTCTTTGGCGCTCTGAGAGAACTGGATCATGCAGCGGAGATTGCTGCGGGAGAGGATCCGGAGCAGAAGCAGAAAGCTCTGAACAAAGCGATTCTCGGTCGCATCGTCGAATTCGTCGGTGACAATGAAATGGGGGCAGTGGCCGTCGATGAGCTGCGGTCGATACTGGAATTTGCTGAGGCAAGCGGCATTGCGCGCTATGTTCGTATCGATCCGACGTTAGCTCGTGGTCTTTCGTACTATACGGGCGCCATCATGGAAATCAACGTGAAGGATCTTGCCGGCAGTCTCGGCGGTGGAGGCCGATACGATAACCTAGTCGGTATGTTTCTGGGCCAGGATGTACCGGCTTGCGGGTTTTCTCTCGGACTTGAACGCATCATCGTTGTTATGACGGAGCGACAAATGTTCCCCGATGGTGTCGCCGCATCGCCGGCCGACGTGATGGTGGCGATCTGGAACGACACTTCGCTCGACGATGCGATCAGATTAGCGCGAGAATTGCGCAACGAAGGTTTGTGTGTCGACCTGTATCCACAGATTGATCGGCTGGGCAAGCAATTCAAATACGCTGCAGAGAAGCATATTCGCTTCGTGGCATTGGTTGGCGACGACGAGCGGGAAAAGGGAGAAGTTGCTATCAAGAACATTGAAAGTGCTGAGCAGCGAAACATCAAACGGCACAACGTAGGTGAGGAGTTGCGTAAACTCGTCGTGCAACGGAGGCGCACGTCATGAACGAAACCATTGCGAATGAGTATCTCCAGGACGCGCTTGGTTCATTTAAGGCATACAAGAAGCTGGCTGAAAAGGCGATCGAACAAGTAAACGATCACGAGCTGTTCGTCACGCTCGATGAAGAGGGCAATAGTATTGCCGTCATCATGAAACACATTGCCGGCAATATGCTGTCGCGTTGGACCGACTTTCTGACTTCTGATGGTGAGAAGCCGGATCGCAATCGTGACATGGAGTTTGTGATCGAAGAAGGAACAACGAAGGAAAATGTGTTGGATTACTGGGAACGTGGATGGCGCGCTGTGTTTGGTGCTCTCGAGCCGTTACAGCCGCAGGATTTTGCCAGGACCGTCAGTATTCGAGGCGAAACGCACACGATCGTCCAGGCAATCAATCGACAGTTGACGCACTACTCGTATCACATCGGCCAGATAGTGTTTCTTGCAAAGCACTTAAGATCGTCCGAGTGGAAGTGGTTGAGCATTCCTCGAAATCGTTCAGCGGAGTTCAATGCAAAGATGGGCGAGCAGCGTGGAACAGCCGACACCGCTAAACGATTTGATGTGCAGAGCAACCAGGGGAGTAAGTGAGATGTTTCTCGGATTGAGGACAGCAGTTTATTACGTCGACGATATCCAAAAAGCGCGCGATTGGTATAGCTCCGTCCTGGGCCAGCAGCCATATTTCGATGAACCGTTCTATGTAGGCTTCAATGTAGGTGGATTTGAATTGGGGCTTCATCCCGATGAAGGACGTGCAAAAGGCGAGGGCCATGCCGCGTATTGGGGCGTCGATAATGCCGAGACCGCATTGCAGGAATTGATAGAGCTTGGCGCGACGCAACATGAAGGCGTGCAGGATGTCGGCGGTGGAATCAGAGTCGCGACAGTCAAAGATCCATTTGGAAATGTTCTGGGAATAATTGAGAATCCGCATTTCGGAAAATAGGCTTTAAATGAAAAACAGGTCGGCAGATACAAGCACAGAACGGGAGCGAAGCGACCGATTCCGGCTGACTCGGTACACGACGCAAATTCAAATCGGTCGCTTCGCTCCGGTTCTGTACTCGATCAGCGACTTGATTCATAACTCGTTTCTGCCAAGAAAATGAAACCCTCTATCCATCATGTGAATGTCACCGTTCCGAAGGCTGTCGAGGAAAACTCTAAGCACTTTTACGGTGTTGTTATGGGTCTTCAGGAGGTACCCAAACCTGAAGAGTCTCGTGCGCGTGGTGGCGCTTGGTATCAGCTCGGAGCGATGCAGTTACATCTATCTATCGAAGATGGACCCGGCGAGAACTGCATTAGCAAACGACACGTTTGTTACACCGTAGACGACCTTGCGGTCGCTGAACAAAAATTTCGCGACGCCGGCGTTGAGATTCTGCCTGACGATATACCGACACCAGGCTGGAGTAGATTCTATGTGCGCGATCCGGGAGGGAATCGGTTGGAGATCGCGCAATCGACAAGTGAGGCGTAATTCGTGAGGTATTGTTTTGCTGGATAATCTAGGTAACCTGCAGCGTACGCACTCCTGCGGTGAACTGCGTGCGACCAACATCGGTCAGACCGTCACATTAATGGGATGGGTAGCTAAGCGTCGCGACTTTGGCGAACTGACATTCGTCGATCTCCGAGATCGCGATGGTATCACTCAGGTGGTTTTCAATTCGCAGGACGCTCCTGATCCGCACACGAAGGCGAAGGAGGTTCGCGGTGAATATGTCATCGCCGTTAGCGGTGAAGTTGTTTCGCGAGCCGACAACACTCGCAACCCTCGCATCGCCACTGGGGACGTTGAAGTGCACGCGCGCGAGCTTTACATCCTCAACGATGCACGAACACCGCCATTTCAGCTCGACGCTTCCGTTGATGCGCTCGCAGCTGAAGATTTGCGGCTGAAGTACCGTTACCTCGATCTCCGCCGACCAGAGTTGCAAGCGAACCTCCGGCTGCGTCATCGCGTGACAGCAGAGATACGAAGTTACATGAGCAGTCGGGGCTTCACGGAAATTGAAACACCCATTCTCATAAAATCGACTCCGGAGGGCGCACGCGACTACATCGTGCCAGCACGTGTGCAGCCCGGAAAGTTTTTCGCGTTACCGCAATCACCGCAACTTTTCAAACAGCTCTGCATGATTGCGGGCTTGGATAAGTATTTCCAGATCGCGCACTGTTTTCGTGATGAAGATCTCCGTGCCGATCGGCAACCGGAGTTCACGCAACTCGACGTCGAGATGAGCTTCGCCAATCCCGAGCACATCTACGAACTAATCGAGGGACTCTTCGCGCGCGTATTCAAACTCATTGACGTCGAATTACCGACGCCGTTTCCGCGCTTCAGTTTTGCGGAAGTGATGGATCGTTTCGGCTCAGATAAGCCCGACTTGAGAATCAGCGGATTGGAATTGAAAGACTTGTCGCCCGTTTTAGAAGGCACTACGTTCGCGCCATTCGCCTCTGTGTTGTCTGCCGGAGGATCGATCAAAGGAATTGTCGTCCCGAACGGTGCTGGTCTTTCGCGCAAAGTTCTGGATGAACTACAGGAGTTTGTGAAGCGATATGGTGCGACTGCACTCGCGTGGATAAAGGTGGGTGACGAAACAACTTCATCGCTACTCAAGGCACTTGGTGAGGAGACGGTCAACAAGGTAGCGACGCAGGCCGGCGCTTCGAAGGGCGACCTGGGGTTAATTGTTTCCGGAAAGCCGAAGATTGTCGCTGCTGCGTTGGGCGCATTGCGCAACGAAGTCGCGCGGCGCGAGAAATTGATTCCCGAGAATGTGTACGCGCCATTATGGGTGACGGAGTTTCCGATGTTCGAGTATCACGAAGAAGACGGTCGATACTACTCGATGCACCATCCGTTCACTTCACCGGTCGATGAAGATCTACCGTTGCTGCAACGTGCTGTCGAACACGGCGAAACGGAGTTGTTGTCGCGCATTCGAACAAAAGCGTACGACCCAGTCATCAATGGCGTCGAGATGGCGAGTGGTTCAATTCGTATTCACCGGCGCGATGTTCAGCGTCTGGTTTTCAAAGCCCTGGGTATGACTACGGAGGAAGCACGTCAGCGCTTCGGCTTCTTTCTCGATGCTCTTGAATTTGGGACGCCGCCCCATGGAGGTATTGCTCCGGGCATCGATCGGCTGATGATGGTTTTGGCAGGGACTGACAACATGCGCGATGTGATTGCCTTTCCCAAAACAGCATCGGCGGCGGATCTGATGATCGACGCGCCGGCAGAGGTTGATCCGAAGCAACTGGAGGAGCTACACCTGAGGATTGTAGATTGAAGATTGTAAATTGAAGATTGTTGATTGAATCCCGCATCACAATCGGCAATCCTCAATCAACAATCAACAATCAACAATCATCAATGGCAAAGCTCGTTCTCCAGGGCCGGCACTTTAACGAAATCCTCCTCCATGCCCGCGAAGAGTCTCCCGCCGAGTGCTGCGGGCTAATCGGCGGCACCAAAGACGGCCGCACTCAATCGATCTATCGCCTCACCAACGTCGCTGCTGACACCGAAGTGGCTTACGAAGCTGCGCCGGAACAGCTCTTTGCTGCACAGCGACAGATGCGGCAAAGCAGCGAGACTCTCCTGGCTATTTATCACTCCCACCCACGCGCGTCTGAACCCACACCGTCTGAAACTGACGTCCGCCTTGCTTATTATCCCTCAGCTGTTTACTTGATTGTGGGTTTGGGGGGTGATCAACCGGTCATGAGGGCTTTCGTAATCTCGGAGCAAGATCACAGTTGGAAACGGGTTGAGTATGATGTGGCTGGCGAGTAAGATTGAAAAGCGGCAATGGAAACAAAGAAGAGCAAATACGACACTAACCCGCTCGACCCGGATGTAGAAAGAAAGACGCAAGAGTCGTGGGGATTCGGCGGCGAAGGAGCGCCCACACAGGAGGTGAAAGGCGCTACGCAAAGGGTTGGGCCGCAGGCTGAGCAGACCGCGCGTGAGAACATCTACTCCGAGGCGCCTACGCGTCGGTACGACAGCTCGCAAGGTGCGCAAAGCGACACCGGTTATCCTTCGGTTTTCATTCCACCAACTTACGCTCCGCCAACGCCGGTTCATCCTTCTCAGATTTATCAACCTCCGCCGGCGGCCAAGCCAACTTCACGGACAGTGGCGGGTATCGGCATGCCTGAGAAGTGGGCAATGATGTTGCCTTATGCTCCGTTCTACATTGGGCTCGTCTTTTCGCTCGTTGAATTGTTCCTTGTTCCGCGCAGGGAAGCACACGTGCGATTTCACGCTTCGCAAGCTTTGGCCTTACATATCGCCATTCTCATCATTCATACGGTCTTTGGCGTCATTGGTACAATAACTGACAGCTCACTCGGGGGAACCATGTTCAAACTCGCGGCTTTCATCTTTCTGGTTATCTCGATGAGCCGCGTCTGGCAGGGTGAGTCTCATCGTATTGCCCCGCTGAACGAACCGGCGCAGTGGTTTAACGATCACATCGAACCCCGAAATCGGTAATCCCTTACACTGGCATCTTCATTGCATCACGAACAAGGGGAGCAGTTTGCGGCCCAAATATCGCGTGTGCCGCGACATGAAATCGTCCTTTTACGTGTATTGTTGTTGCGTTTTGGTGCACGCTGAGCCAGTCCGAAAGATAGCAACGTGGAGTTAAGAATGAGTCATCAAATCACCGGTTTACCTCTCCCTGAGAACACAGCGGGCACTGGTTTTTGGGAGGGGTTCTGCGAGCGGCAGACTCCTGTGAGTTAGCCGCTCGTTTGACTATGCGGTGATGACCGCCATCGGAGGTATTTCATGTTTCGAAATTCGCAAATGAGACAAAAGTGGATTGCATGGATAGTCATTGTTGCGTTTTGCGCGATGCCGTCGTCATTAATTGCGCAGACGCAGATCAAGTATCACAGCAACAAATATAAAGTTGAGGACGACGTTAAGCTTGGCCGCCAGGCTGCAGCAGAGGTCGAGCAGCAGTTGCCGCTCTTACGAGACGCTGAGGTTGAAAGGTACGTCGAACGTATCGGCCAACGTCTTGTGGCGTCGATTCCAACTCAGTTTCAGCAGCCACAATTCCGTTATACCTTCAAAGTGGTGAATGCGCGCGATATCAATGCTTTTGCGCTTCCCGGTGGTCCAATGTATGTGAACCGCGGCATGATCGAATCTGCGCAGAAGGAAGGTCAGATGGCTGGCGTGATGGCCCACGAGATCAGTCACGTTGCCTTAAGACACGGAACCGCACAGGCGTCCAAAGCACAGAAGTATGGATTGCTCGCCGGCATATTGGGTATCGGTGGTGCGATATTGGGCGGACCTGCTGGAGCGGCAGCGCAGATCGCCAGTCAGGGCGTCGGTGTCTACTTCCTTAAGTTCAGTCGTGAATACGAGACTGAGGCCGACATTCTTGGCGCGCAGATCATGGCGCGAGCCGGCTACGATCCGCGTGACCTGGCAGGAATGTTCCAAATCCTGGAACGACAAGGTGGCAGCAGCGGCGGATTCTTGAGTAGCCACCCAAGTCCGTCAGATCGTTATGCGCGAATCAATCGCGAGGCAGACATGTTGCGGGTCAACAATACATATGGCGACACCCGCGAGTTTGCCCGTATTCAGCAGCGATTGCATGGTTATGGGCCCGCGCCAACGATGGCGGAGATTCAGCGCAGTGGCCAACGTTATCCTAATGGAGAGACCACTGGAAACATTCCGTCCAACGCGCCGCGTGGTCGAGTCGAATACCCGTCAACTCGGTATCAGAATCATCAGCTCTTCGGTGGTGGCGTTCAGGTGAGTGTGCCGGTTAACTGGCGCGAACTGGGGGAAGGCAATTCGGTCTGGTTTGTCCCGGAAGGTGCTTACGGTCAGGTGAATGGTCAGGCGGTGTTCACGCATGGCGTTAACCTGGGAGCAAGTCAAACAAACAGCCGCAACCTTCAACAGGCTACTGAAGAATTCTTAAACAGCCTGGCCCAGGGAAACCGAAACATCCGCATGAATGGCGGCTATCAGCGCACGACCTTGTCAGGACGTACGGCACTTTTGTCAACCTTGACGAATATTAACGAAGCGACAGGTCAGACTGAGGTCATCCGAGTCGTCTCAACGCAGCTCCGCGATGGTAGCTTGTTCTATCTGATCGCGGTGGCGCCGCAGGGCGAGCGTAACTTCGAAAACGCATTCCAGAACGTGTTTAGGTCGTTACGGCTTAACGATTCGTAGGAAGCGATCCTAATCCAAACTAAAGGCCCGCCGTCACTGGCGGGTCTTTTCTTCTTCACTGCAACAAAAGGGAAATGCATCTCGTAAAGCGAAACACATCGCGTTGCTCATAACTAGACCGCAAGGAAGGAAAACATCATGTCCATGTTAGGAAGATCCGGTCTTCTGTTGGTAGTTGTCTTGCTCGCGTCCATCTCGAGCGCGAGTGCGCAGTCAGCTTCTGAGGCAGCCGCAATTAAGCAAGCGGCGCTGGATTACATCGAAGGTTGGTACGAAGGCAACGCAGAGCGCATGGAACGCGCTGTTCATCCCGAATTGGCAAAGAGGATAGTCCAGACAAATGCGCAAGGAAGATCACGACTTGATCAGATGAGTGCGATGACGCTTGTTCTGGGCACACGACGTGGCGGGGGCAAGGACACACCTGCGGACAAGCAACAAAAAGACGTGACGATTCTCGATGTCTACGAGAATGCGGCCTCAGTAAAAGTGGTGGCGAGCGAGTGGGTCGATTACCTGCATATGGCGAAGTTTGGCGGCCGATGGGTAATCGTAAACGTACTGTGGGAGTTGAAGCCTCAGAAGAAGTGAGGGCGTCGACTCTCGTGGGTCGATAATCGGTACTGCTAACTGGGAGCGCGGACGTCCTCGTCCGCAACACGATGCAGTCGCGCAGGTTTGTTCGCTTCGCTCATTG
>DATIBJ010000085.1:0-19823 GCA_035457565.1 Pyrinomonadaceae bacterium
AACGTCATGGATAGGAAGCTCGAGTTAAATCACAGAATCGACGACGAGACTGAACTTCGCCTCATCGAGCCACAAGATGCAGAGGAATTGAGTAGTTTGATCGAGCAGAATCGAGCTCATCTCCAAGAGTATTCGGCATGGTTGAAAGATGTGTGTTATCCGCGATAATCTGCGGCTAATTCTTTCATCCCTGTCGGCGCGCTACGTTTAGTTCGGAATTGCAAACGCATCATCACCGAGGGTTTGATTCAACTTGGCTTCCTTCACACTGTACTCGGCGAAGAATGCACCCTGCGGCATTTCGAACCTCTGCGAGAAGTTGAACGGCACTAACACTCCATCCACTTCCTTGAACTTCTTAATCTCAGTGCCAAACGTGTAACCACCGTAGTAAAGCAGAAAGCTGACAACTCTTCCGCTGGTTGGATCGATGTAGAAGTCTGTCGTGTACCCGTCAGGATCCTCGATTCGAAAACCCCGCTGCTTCTTCTTGTCGGCGGCGATCGTTGTCACTTTGTAGCCCGGCTGATCGTACTTAACGAGTACTCCCCAACCAAATCGAGTAAGCGGCGGCACTTCTACGCCGGGCAGCGAACTATATGATTGCTGTCCGTTGTAAATCTGTTTGAAGACGACGAGTGGGCGGGCATCGATCTCCATCCGAAGTTTCTCGCCCGCGGTGACGATTGAAAAACCTCCCGGGATCGATTGGATGCTATTCGGCTGATAAAGATTAACCGAGCCGCGCAACAACATGTTCTGCACGCTTCGGAATTTCTCGCCACCCATCGACATGAACGCTGCCTTCGCCAAATCTGCGGGTGTACTCTCCGCGGTTATCACTACGGCTGGCGTTGCGACCGCATCACTCGAGTTGCCGTTTGTCTTCGCCGGTTGCGCTTGCCCAACAGCAAAACTCGCCCACACTACTATGAGAACGACTAACCAGAAACTTCTCTTCATAAAACACCTCACTTCAAAAACACTCAGAGGGCCATGCCACTTAGAAATTCAACCGCACTTGGGCGTAGATTCGTCGATTGCCGGCGCCAGATGAACCGCCGCCACCGAATCCACCAAAGTTGCTCAAGCCTAGTGATTGTCCAAAATTAGGTGAAGACAAATTGCCGATCGGCGTCGAAAGATTCACCTTGTTCAGAACGTTCTGAAAACTCAATGACACTGTCAGGTTGTAACGGTACTCACTTGGAGCAGGTCCGCCGCCTCCCTGGGGTGGTGGCGCACCGACGGCCGCGGTCTTCACGGCGACCGATCCGCCGCCACCGCCGGCGACCATTGGTCCACCTGGTCCACCTGATCCGGTCGTAACTACACGTTTTTCACCGCCACCTGCCGGTGCGGGTGCGGGTGCGGAAGCAGTTTGGTTTGAATTCGTGCTCGGTTGGCCGGTCGCCGGAGCCGTAGCCCTGGCTGGTGCGGCCGCCGTCCGGTGGATAACACCGAATTGAAATGCGCGGCTGACGCGAACGTTCACACTAAGTGAGCCAGGCGCCTGGCCATAGTTGCGTGGAATGATCTGTTCACCCGGAAGCGGCCGAGTGTTGAAGTTCCCATACTTGGTACATTTGATGAATTCATTCTGGCAATCAGCATTCGCGCCAGCAAAACTCGGACGCTCGTTGTACTGCCGATCCAGATTCAAATCCTGACCCGTCGTAATGTTGAATCCTGGTCCAGTGTTAGCGATGATGAAGGGATTCAACGACACCCTCCACGGCATGATGATCGAACCGAAAAGCGAGAAGCGATGACGCACATCAAAGCTGCCACGACCATATTCTCCAGTTAGGTCATACGAGTTCACCGGGAACCCGCCGCTACCCTGACCGTCGGTATCGTTTTCCGTTTTGCTGAGCGAATAATTGCCGGAAAGATTAATGGTCCGGCTCAGACGACTATTGAAACCAACAAAGAACTGGCGTTGGTTGTAACGTCCGCTGGCTTCGTACTGATTGATTTCGCCGCGCGTTGGATCCGGTCTAATGCCGCCCGGACGAATCACCGGAATGATCGAACCCGGAAGCGGAGCATTGATGTCGCGCGCGCGAATCACGTGCTGAATCTTGATGTTGTAGAAGCCAACATACATCGTGATGTTGCGTGGCAACTGTCTCTCCACTTGTGTACCGACAACGTAGACCGTTGGGATCTGCAAATCAGGATCAATCCGCCAGATCGTTTGTTGCGTTGCCGGCACGTTCGCGACGGACGGAACTGAGTCCGGATCAAAACTATTCAGTAACGCATAGGCAGGAGCCACCGTTGGCACTTGTTGCTGAGCGATGGTTGGCGGATTAATACGACCGGTCTCCTCCGTAATTGCATACGACAACACGTTCTCGCCGTTATTTCGATTCGCTTGAAGAGTGTTGAATTCGCCGAAGCGGTTATAGAAGATGCCGGCGCCCACACGAATAACCATCTGTGGCGGGCGAGCGCTGTTCGCCGCTCCCGGTGACCATGCCAGGGCCACGCGCGGAGCGAAGTTGAACTTGCTTGCTGCGTTCGTCTGGTATTCGTAGCGGAGGCCCGCGCTCAAAGTAAGGTTCGGTCTGGCGCGCCAATCATCCTGAATGAACAGACCGAAATCTTTCTGAGTGACGCCGGCGAGCGGATTGCCCGTATTGATGGTGAACTGTGATGCGCCGCCCCCCGCAGCGCGAATCTCTTCTGGTGTTTTGCCCTGCCGCTGCAGATCGAGCGTCAGTTGGTAACGCTCAATACTCGTCATGCCGAAGCCGCCTGTGAAGGACCAGCTGCCACCAAAGTTATTCGGATTCGTATCATCGATGCTCACGCCCCTGACCCTGCCACCAAACTTAATGGCGTGAGTGCCATGTTGAATCGCCGTGAAGTTTGCAAGTTCCCAGTTGTTGCGTTGGTTCTTCTGGTGACCTATCTGCGATCCGCCACTAATGAAAGCACCACTTACGTTCACAACGGGGATCGTGCTGTCGCCCAGGCTCTCATTGACGCTGTGATTGAACTGAAAACGAGTCTCGTTGATCGTCGTAGGATTAAGAACTGCAGTTTCTGTCAACTGAAAAGTCTGAAATGTGTTTACAGAGTCATAAGCGCGTTCAGGAAGAGAAAAGCCGCCGATACCCTGATTAGTTGTTCGGAAACGGTTGAAGTTGTAGCGGCCGACTAAAGTGTTGTTCGTATTGATCGCGTAATCGATGCGCGAGCCAAAGTTCGTGCCGCGTCGCGGAACCAAAAACGTCTGACCGACATCAACGATATTGAGGTTCGAGTCGAGCACCGTTGCGCGGACCAGTTCATTGTCGTCAGTTGCATTTCGATTGAAGTCAAAAAAGTACGACGCCTTGCGGGCGACTAGTGGACCGCTCAGGTTGAAACTGTATTGCCGAAATTGAAAAGGCGTCCGCTTGCTGGACCTGGTCACGAACGGATTGCGCGAATTGAAACTCTCATCATTAAAGTTAAAGCCCGCACTGCCGCGCAGCTTGTCAGTTCCGGGTCTGGTAAGAATGTCGATCCGGCCTCCCGGTTGGTCATTCTCAGCCGAGAAAGGATTCTGATTTATGCGAATCTCCCGTATCGATTCTTTAGACGGAAGATTGCCTCCGGAAAAACCATCTATAAAGATCTGCCCACCGTTTGGCCCTACAGCCGGGCCCGCTAACGCTTGTAAAGCGGCGGCCAACTCATCGGGATCGTCCGGCAAGGCGTCCAGATCGGTACCCTTGATGACCGTTTGATTTGCATTAGCTGCGATGTCGGTGCTGAGCTCCCGGTCAGTATCGACCGTCACTTTCTCTTCGATGGTTATCTTGAGAGTGATGTCAGCAGTTTGCCTCTGAGTTGTTATGTCGACTTCGCGATCCTGAACGTGAGCAAACCCAGGCGCCGTTGCCTGCAGTACGTATTTGCCAGGCGCAAGACCAGTGAAGGTATAAACTCCTTCTCCGTTCGTTGTCGTTTTCTTTTGCGCACCACTCGCGTCCGTAATAGTAATCGTAGCGCCAACAATCGCCGCTCCTAATTCATCTGTTACGAGACCACGCAATGACCCGCGGTTTTGTTGCGCGATCGCAACCGTTGTTACCAGAGCAACGACCACACCGAGGCTTGCGATTCTGCGAATGATTCTTTGAGCAGAGTTCATGAGTATACCTTCCGGGGAAAAGGGTATAGACCTTTTAAGGTTTTTTCGGAGGCGTTGGCGCAAGCCGACGTGCTGCCAACTTCTCCGAAGCTATGGCAAGCCGATGCCAAAATTTATGCCGCTGCCGCCGAGGCCAGCTGCGGGATTAGGTGCCTGTCCTGCTTGCGGTCTTGGTGCCAGCATCGCCAAAAGGGTGTCCGCGCCAGAGACGAGTGCGATTGCGGTTAGACGAGAGGGATCAACTCCCTGCGTACTGGAAACGATGATTGTGTCGCCAACCTTAAGATCGGCGAGTGCGATTGTGGGTAAACGCTCAAGCATGTCGTTGATGTTTGGACCGCCCGCACGTCCGCCAGGTCCACCGGGACCACCTGGCGCACCGGCACCTTGTGGTCGCGTCTGGCCGCCTGCCGGTGCTGCTTGACCACCAGCGGGTGCTCCTCCTGGAGGACCACCTGGACCACGTCCCATACCACCCATTAACGCGCCCATCTCCGACGCCGCTGGAAACTTTCGTAAGACTGAATCCTGTTTGATGACGATGGTGAGTGGGTGCTTCTTTTCGAGGTCGCTGACTTTTATTTCACCGGTTGCGGCGTTCACTTCTTTAACAGTGCCGGCCACTGTTCTAAACGCTCCTGTAACTACCTTTACCGGAGTAAATTTCAATCCATCTGCGCTTTTATCACCCAAAGCACGCAATTGATCGCCTACCTTTAGTTCACTAAAAGAGCTCGGCCTGGCATCACCAAACTTGATGGAGTCGGGCGCATAACGACGCATCTCAGTTTTTTCGTCGACCGGAATGACAACTGTTTGCGTGCCTGCCAATGTTCGATTAGAGATCGTAATCTCCTTCGCATCAGGCTTCAGCGCTGTAATGACGCCGAGAATGCCGCGACGTCGCCATTCAAGTCGTTCGGCCTCCTGCTTCTTCGCGAGATCGCCCTTCGTCATCACGATGATCATCTGAGCGGGAACTGACTTCCGATCGGCCGCGACGGTACCCCGCGCCATAATGCGGTCGCCTTCTCCAATGTCTGCAAGGGTGATGTCTGTCGCTTTCGTGAGGTCGGTCTCACCAGGAGCAAGGCGCTTGTAAATTGTCTTGTCGGTGATCGTCACAAATACGGTCGTGCCGGCGTCGGTTTTTATTGAGAGTATCTTCTGCGGAACGTCGATCGTCTTAACTTCTCCGATTGCGTGTTTGGCAGCGATGGATGAATCGGTCGCTGGATCCTGGATCTGTGCTTTTACTGAAACTGCAAGAACAAGAGATAGATGCAAAGTGGCCAGAGCAACAGCCACGGCGAGAAAAAGGGCCCTCATCACGATTCCTTTCAATCCTGTCTCAAGAACACCACTAAACGAGCTTTTATAACAAGTTGTCCGAAGGGACGGCTTGGGAAGCGCCGTGTTTTGGTACGCACCTGAGTCAGGGAATGTTCTGGACGAAGCCAGAGACCTACAAAAATAAACGTCAGGAATCCCCGGCTATAAACGCCCGAGACCCCTGAAAGTTGCACGAAAAGGCCAATTTACCTTTCGCCACGCTTGGATGCAGCAAACTCACTTGGCGGGGGTATTTATTGGCGAGGGAATAACTGTTCGCTGCCAGCCGACGCGATATCGCGCCGTGAGGGCGAGGCCAAGGCTGATCACCACAATGAACGACACTATGAATGGCCAAACATACGGGAGAGACGTAAGAATGACCCAAAAAACTGTTCCCAACAACAGGGCCACCGCCTCGGAATGCCGTCCAATGGGCACGTACTTTCGCTGCAACCAGCGACCAGTCGCAGCATAGAGGATCACTCGACCAAACAAGCCCGCCACCAGCAAAAGCAACAGGGCGAGTAGACCGACAAGCACGCTCAGTGTTTCCGGCAAAACCCAGAGGGCCAGGGGAACACCTCCACAAAGGACCAGCACGCCCACCAATCCAATAATCGCGACGCGTAGGCTTGTGAGTTGTAGCCTCGCAACGCCACGACTGATGGTTCCAGGCATTGCCGCCGTCACTGCAAGACAGATAACAAACCAGAAGAGCACGACAAGGATTCGAGTGCCAATGTATCCAGGCGTCCAACGCGGGCTAAGCAAACCGACCGGATTACGCATGATGTCGCGCAGTTCCTGCTGGTAGCCCGCGTACATCATCGTCATACTTGACGCGTTTCGAAGCGGCGGCTTTTCTCCATGCCGGTAAGTTCCACCCAGCACAATGACATCACCACCAATGCGCGAGCCGTCAAGCTGGATCACCGACCCACCGATTGCGGCGACATCACCTTCGACAGTTCCTTCGACGATCACGTCGCCTCCGAACGCAAGCGCTCCTTGCTTCACCGTACCTGTGATCTTAATGGTCCGTCCCATCCCAAATACTGTCGTGTCAGTAACGCCATCAACGAGCACTATTTGATCGTTGGACGGTTCGCTCGTGGCTTGTCCATATACGACACCGCAAAAAATAAGTAGCGAAAGTAAGAGTCGCGTGAGGTTATACAAATCGACTCGCATGAAGGGATAACTCACCGACGACAGATCTGTTGCCGGTAGTTGATATGGACAAGAAGTAGTCATGCAAGCAGCTCTACTCAGTCGCGCCCGTACGGTGGTAACGCACGATCATACGGGAGAGTAGAAGAATGGCGAGAGCGAACAGAACGAGCAGGAGACCAAGCGAGTTCGATTCAAGAATCAGTTTTCTGCTAAGTACTCTGAAAATAACTGTAACGCTAGCGACCATGTCATAAATCGCGCTCAACAGCACACCGACCGTGCCGATGATAGTTCTCAAAACTTGACGCCCGGTTCGGAGAGCAGTGAGACGCGAGGTGTCGGTCAACAAGGCCAGCGCAGCGAGCGCAAGTCCGATACAAAACGCCAGGGCCTTTTTGTTTTCTGAAGGCGACCGAATACCCCTGAGATCACTCGTTGCCCGAGCTGCTACACGGCGGCAGAAATCCACGGGCACTGCGACATCCGACTGCGCCAGCACCGAATCAAGCTCACACACAAACATCCGGTGCATACGCAAGTCTTCGCGGCAGTGATCACAGTCGTCCAAATGACGATCGACGACAAGCCGCTTCGAAGCGTCCAGCTCGCCGTCGATATACGCTGCGATCAATTTCTCATCACAGCTGATCTCTTGTATCGCGTCGACTGACATCAGATACCGGTGATACCTCTACTAACAAATTGCTGTCGCATCATCTCGCGTGCTCTGAACAACCTGTTCTTCACGGTGCCCAGCGGCAGCCCTGTAACATCGACGATCTCTTCGTAAGTCAAATCCTGCGAATGCCTGAGAATGATCAGTTCACGGTAGTTTGCTGGTAAGGCACGAACAACCGATTCGATTTCAACTCGCCGCTCCTTGCGCTCACTTTCCTGTTCCGGGCTCAGACGGCGACTTTCAATTGGCAATTCGAACGGATCGCTTTCGGTGCCATTTATTAGCGACTGCTCACGCGTAGAGCTCCGTCGCAAATGATCGACTGCGGCGTTGTGCGCGATCTTATAAATCCACGTTGAGAACTTGAACTCGGATCGGTACTTCCGCAACGAGCCGTACACTTTGATGAAGATCTCCTGCGTCAGATCCAGCGCCGACTCGTAGTTGCCAACCATGCGGTAGACGTAGGCAGAAATCGGTCTCTGGTAGCGCCGCACTAACTCCTCGAAACTACCTTCCACGCCGTTGATAGCGGTGGCGACAAGGTCTCTATCTGTGGCGGAGGCAAAGTCCTGAGCAAAAACGGGGGCGATTGGGTATGCAACGTTCATGATGCCAAGGTTTTACGTTCGAGTTTGGGGTTTTGTTTCAGATGTCCGATAAACTTCAGTTTGTCGTCGATGCACGAACGGCACCTCGACGACAAACTGAAGTTTATCGGACATTTTAAGACAATGTCGCGAGGCCGGCGGGTGCAGCAATAGCGTCAAAACTGAGATCGCGCGTGGGTAGAACGAGACCCAAATCCTCGGCTTCGAGCAAACGCAGATCACCGCCGGTCGTCTCGTTCACGAGTGCGCAGACGTGTTCTTTCCGAATTCCCTGACCGAGCACCATTAACCGCGAAAGTCTCGGCTCCTCATCCTGACCATCGGTCTGCCGGTCCCGATAAAAAAGAAGCAGACGATAAAGTTCGTCTTCGCCTTCTTCAGGTGTACAGGTAACCGTTCTTATGATCAGCGGCTGTTTGCCCCTGAAGATAACTGCGGTAAAGCCATGCTCCGATCGACTGAGAAGAAGTGAGTCACCGATGGTGCCGTTTCTGATCAGCCACTGCGACTCGCCGATGTGACGCGGCAGGATCAAGCCCGCACGCCATCCGAGTGATTCAAACACCTGCTCGTACTCACTCAACACCGACCGCTTCACAGCTATGGTGAGATAACGATCACGACCCTGCGCATCCTTCTGCAAGCGCTCGCTTGCGATCGACAGATCGTCCAACTCCGCACCAAAGCCTCTTTCCATCTTCCATTTGAGAACTTCCTGCAACTCGGCTCCCTGGGCCGGCTGCTCCAGCGTAAGTACCAGCGTTCGAGCGGCGCCTTGGGGCAGCGCTATCGACCAGCGCTTTTGCCGCATCAGGCCGACACTCGTCGCGAGTTGGCGCAAGACTTCAGCAAGCTGTCCGGGATTAGAGAGGTTGACGTCGTCGAAACTTGGCTGAATCAACGAGTCACCGACGTTGAAAGTCGCGGCGTTTCGAATGCGAAAACTGTTACCGCGCCCGCGATCCAGATGGACGACGGAAACTGTGCCCCGCTCAAGGCCAACGGCAGACGATGGATACCAGGGTTCTACGACTCGTTTGATTAATCTCGGCATGGAGGATCTTGTGGCTTTACCACTCGCTGTAAGGTGTACCCTCCGATGATACGTCGCTGGAACTACTGTGTATGTCGATCATTCCCTGCTCACCTTCGCTGGAGTTTGGATCTTCACCAGTCGTGATGGCCCAATCTTTCTGTCCGGTGAATGGATCGACTGGGACCTCTCGCATGTAGCCCTCACTTACGAGATCATCGAGTGACTGCGGCAACTTGCCCTTATCAGCCGCGAATTGATCGATGAGTTTTCTCATGTCCGTCAGATCTTGGCGCAGAACAGCCTCGCGCGTGTGCATAATCGTCTTTTGGAATTGCGGCAGCGTGATGGCGGCGAGAATGATGATGATCGAGATCACGATCATCAACTCGAGCAGAGTGAACCCTGTTTGGAGACGCGGTGAAAGAGAGAAACAGTGATGCGGGGACAACGTCTCTCCGTGTCGCCGTGTCACCGCTTCCCGGCGTCTTTCTATTCTTCTCTGAACATAACTACCAATCACTGTACCGCTCTCCATTTAACGCCGTGTCTTTCGACTTCGAGCGTATATCAAATACATTTTCACCACCCCACGATGTCGAGTCGTGTGTGTCATAGCATGAACGAAGGTCCCAATCCTGTTTTCCTGTCATGGGATCGATTGGAATGTCCCGGAGGTAAACCTTCTTCTTAGTCGACGTTTGCGACTCCGACAGCGGAGCTCTGCCTCCAATGCCCGCACCGCCCATCTGTATTGGTACACGCGGCAACACGTTAACGCCGTTTACGAGTGTGTCGAGATCAGGCGGATAATGATCGGGATTATCGACACCAAATATCGTGCAGTCGCTGATGTACACCTTGCTGCGCGGATCGATGACGGGCTGGGGCTGGGGCGGCGGCGGTTGTCCCGAACCTGTACCCGTCCCCCCCTGCACGACGCCGGTGCAGTTCATGCCGATTGTGTCGCGATGGAACTCATCGATCGCCATCCGGATCTGCCGCAACGTTTCGCGCAGTTGTTGTTCCTTCTGGCGCTTGATTGATACTTTCACCAGGGGCATCACGCCGAGCGTCAGGATCGTTAAGATCGTAATGGTAATCACCAACTCGATCAGCGAGAAGCCACGGGCACCTGCTGACAATAATGCGCGGCGACCAGTAATTTTACCGCTCACCGAATCGCCGCGCTTGTCCGAGGCTGGTTGTGCTTTTGTGAATCCTGCAAACATCTACTGCTTAACTGTGACGCTGCCGAGCGACAACTTGGACGTGACGTCCTTCGCGTCAGTCGCGACCAGATGTAACGCGGCTTCGTCGAGAATCAGTAACGGATCACCGATCGCAATTGCTTCAACGTCGATGAAGAACAACGGACCGGTGCCTTTAACCGGGTTCTTCCCATTGAGTCCAGAAAACGAGATCAAGCAAGTTCCTGACGGATCAACGGACTGTGTAAACGTCGGCCCATTTTCAATCCCCAGCAAGCTACCGCTCGTGATTGTCGTCACCTTCACAACCTTCGGATCGAAGCGGATGGCAAACAAAGCGAGACTGAGCGCAACGTCGGAACTCATCTGAACGGCGTAACGACGTTTCTCACCAACTTTCAGGACATCATCGGTCGGCAAGAAGCTGATCTGAGCAAGACGTGATGTGCCCGACTTCAGATTCAGCGACGAATCGGTCGGACTCGGCATACTCGTGAGAACGGCATTCTGAGTACCAGCACCACCTGAGTTCACAGTTGCTACTTCTGTAGCCGCACGATCGCTCACCAATGATTTCGGCGCGGGGACAAACGACGGCAGTTCTTCCGAAGGAGCCGTCAGATTATTGAGAATCATCCCGTTGCCCGGCTTTGGTATTGTCGTGGTTGCAACGGCAACTATCGGGTTATTGACGGGTGGCGCACCTGCCGTCGTGATATTCACCGGCTGCGTAAAAGCCGGAGCTGCTGTCGTATTCGGCGTTGCAGCTGTTGTGTTGTTGACCGCCTGCAGAGGAACGGGTGCGCCGTTGAACACGCCCGGCAAAGGCCGGTCGGGCAGTTGGACCACGGCGTTCTTCGGCAACATTCGCGCAGCTGCGATTTGATCATCGCGATCTGCTTCACGAATCATCGCTTCCAACGAACCAGTGGTTGGCGATTGCAGTGTTCCACTGGGTCGCATCTCCTCGTCGCGTGGCGTAACAGCCGGCGCTCGCAACACTCTCGGTGTTACTGAGATGACTATGTCGATTATTCGATTATCGCGAGTCGGTGACGTGAAGAAACGTCCGAGCCATGGCAAACCACCGAGCACCGGTAGTCCCTGGCGTCCGCGCGCCTCAATGTCGGTCGAAACACTGGCCAGCATCATTGTGCGATTGTTTTGCACTCGCGCCGTTCCGGTGATTGTTCTTTCAGTGAACGTCGGCGTTAAAGTGCTGGCGCCGAGCACGTCCTTCGATTCGATGTTCATCTTCACCTGAACGTCCAGGTTCGGAAACACCTGCGGCGTAAACTTCAACGTAAGACCAGTCGGTTCATAGTTAATCACTGGGAAACCGCCGCTCGGGAAGGGCTGACCGGTGGTCGGTTGACCTGTTTGAATACCAAAGGGATAAGCCTGAGCGGTTTGAACGGGAACTCTTTGACCGATGCGCGCCGTCGACTCTTCACCGTTGAACGCGTGAACCTGCGTAGACGCGATCAGCTTTGTATCGCCTTTCGAATAGAATGCGGTAAGTACTGACGGTGGGATTACAAGGGCTGCTGCCAACGCCGTCGGTACTCCCGCAACAATAGATCCGACGTTAACGCCGCGCTGGGCTGCGCTTAATACAGCATTGTCAGTTAACAGCGAGAAGCCCGGTGAACCTCCAACAGTGAATGGCTGTCCATTCTGACCTGGAAGTCCAACCTGATTACCGAGTTGCATCATGTCAGTCTTCGAGACCTCATAGATGCTGACGTCCATCACCACTTCCGCACGATCTTTGTCGATGCTAGCCAGCAAATCGCCGATTAGACGAACGTTCTCAGCAGTGTCGCGCACCGTCAAACTATTCGTTGCATCGTCAGGAACGACGATCGTCTGAGGTCTTCCCACTGATGGCGGAATTGCCTGTTGGACCAACGTGCGAGCATCAGTGGGTTTCATGTTCGAAAGGAAGAATGTCCGCAGCACAAGTTGTTGATATTGCGGTCGTCGTGCCTGATCGGCAACGAGAATGGTTCTTCGGCTTAGCTTCTGGAAGAACAATCCTTCCTGCAAGAAGACGTAATCCAAAGCCTGCGCCGTAGTTACATCTCGAAGATTGAGATCGATTTGTCTTGCCTGAGCGAAAGAAGTTCGGTCGAAGATGACGTTGAGATTCAACTGTTCGGCAAGACTGCGAATGAATGCTTTGAGGTCGCCGTTGTATGCGATTACTCGCAGCTGTTCAGCGCGTGGTGCTATGAAGTCTTCAGGCTTTGTGCCAGTGGCGCCGGGGGCGCTTGGCGTTCCTGTCCCGTTACCATCACCTTGATCCGCCACCTTGGTAGTGCGGCCTTCTTTAACGGCTTGCAGACGAAGCATTCGCTCCATTTCGGACACCGCGAGTTCATTCACCGGATCGTAACCGTACGCTTGTCGGAAGGCGTTGTAAGCGCCGACGAAATCTCCCTCCTCCGCGAGCGTTCGTCCTTGCTGCATGTAGTGCTGCGACGCATTAAAACTGGCGCGGCGGAAATGCAGCTGATACTCCATATTCGATGGGTCGGCAGCCAGGGCGAGAGTAAATTCTTGTGCGGCTTTATCCCACTGCTGAGCCATCTCATAATCCATACCTCGTTTGAAGTTTTTGTCGCCCTTTTTGGCAAACGCCGTGAGGGGCAAAAACAACAGACTCAGCACAAGCACGATGGATGTAATGGTTCGAGTTCTCATAATTTTTCTCATTGACGATCAACGTCGGGAGGTGGAAAGCGTTTGCGGCCCCAATAATGCGCTTGTCAGCGGATAAGAGCAAGATCCCGCGAACGCCTAATTACACGCGAAGTCTTGATTCCGGTTCCGTTAACAAACGCCCCTCCTTGTTCCCTTTGGTTTGTCATCGATTTGCGACTCAACTCGATGATGTTAGCTGCTTGAGTCCTGGCCATCCGCTACCGCGAATGGTACTGAATCGCACCCTAGGTTGAAGCGCTCACTTCCTCGACGAAAGTGACGCGATTAATCTCATGCAAGGTTGAGATACCGGCAAAGACCTTTTGCAGCGCTGACTCTCGCAAGCTCGTCAATCCTTCGGCTTCCGCAGCCCGCCGGACCTCGGAACCGGGACGGCGCTCGATAATCATCTCGCGAATGTTGTCCGAAAGATCCAGCAGTTCATGAATGGCCGTTCGGCCACGATAACCGGTGTGATTACACGCGTCGCAACCGACATTCATATAAAAGTGGGTCTCGCGATGTCCGTCGGGATTCAATCCTGACTCGACCAGTTCCGTGTCGGTCGGCTGATAAAGTCGCTTGCAATACGGGCACAACATTCGAATCAGCCGTTGCGCCAGCACGCAGTTAAGAGACGACACGAAGTTGTAAGGCTCTACACCCATGTTCAGGAAGCGACCGATCACGTCGATTACGTTGTTTGCGTGGACGGTCGTGAAAACGAGGTGACCTGTCAGCGCCGACTGGATCGCGATTTGGGCAGTCTCCTCATCGCGAATCTCACCCACCATTATCTTGTCTGGGTCGTGACGCAGGATCGAACGAAGACCGCGATCGAATGTTAGTCCCTTCTTTTCATTCACCGGAATCTGCGTGATCCCATGAAGCTGATACTCAACCGGATCTTCGATGGTGACGATCTTGTCTTCTTCATTTCGTATTTCGTTCAGCGCTGCGTAGAGAGTGGTGGTCTTTCCAGAACCGGTTGGTCCAGTCACCAGCACCATTCCGTACGGCTCAGCGATGTAACGACGAAACTTTCGCAGGTCCTCTTCGAGAAAGCCAACGACATCGAGGTTGAGATTCTTAAACGCTTCGTTGATCTGCTCTTTATCGAGAATACGAATCACCGCGTCTTCGCCGTGGATGGTCGGCATGATCGAAACACGAAAGTCGACGTTGCGTCCTTTGTAGCGAACTCTAAAGCGACCGTCCTGCGGAACACGACGTTCAGCAATGTCCAGCTCCGACATCACTTTGATACGAGAGATCAAAGTTTGATGGTGAACCAAGTCGATCGGATCGACCTTCGCGTAGAGTGCGCCGTCGATTCGGTACTTCACCTGAACTTCAGTGTCACGCGTTTCGATATGAATGTCGGAAGCGCGCGACTCCATCGCCTGGTAGATGATGGTGTCGACCAACTTGATGATCGGCGACATGTCAGCGTCCGTCGCCAAACGATCGAGATCGAGAACTTCTTCACCCTTTTCGGTTTCACGCACCAGTGAGATACGAAAGCCGGACGCAGCTTCCTGTAGGACGCGCTGCGTCGTGTCGCCCTTGCGCAGTACGACTTCTACGGCGCCAGCTGTTGCGACATGCGGAACCAGTCGCGTTCGCAATGTAGAGGACAGTTCATCGAGCCGCTCGAGATCCGTGGGATCAGCCATCGCGATGTGCAGCCCCTTCGTGTCCCTTTTTAGAGGCACGAACTGATGGCGCACCATCAACTCCACCGGAACTTCAGTGAACAGCTGGTAATCGATTGGCGACTCGCGGTCGGGTGGCAGCAAATCGACGAACGGGAGGCGATACCTCCGCGCAAGCTCGCGGGCCGCCTTCATCTCGGGAGGTGTGTGCTCGTCGTCGCCGTTCTGATCTCCATTTAGGGGAACAGTGGGTGTCACCAACCTCGCGGTATCTTTATCTGGGTGTTGCTCCATGTCCTTATATATTAGTGGCGGGTAATGCCCACGCCACTCGAGATCGACTGAATAATCGGGAGGTAGATGGCTAGCAGGATGGTGACTACGACACCGCCCATGACGACAAGGATCGCAGGCTCGAGCGTGGTCGTCAACTGCTCCAAACGTACTTCCGACTCCGCGTCATAAAAGACCGCCACCTCGTCTAGCATCTCGCGTAAACTGCCCGATCTTTCTCCGATTCCAATCATGTCGATCGCGAGAGGCGGCATCCAGCCCGCAGCCTCCAGGCTTTCCGTAAACGAACGACCCTCCCGAATCATCGGCAGAATTGCCGAACTGCGGCGTCGAAGTTCGAGGTTAGTGATTGACTCTGAGGCAATCTCCCACGACTCGACTAAGGTGATACCACCGGCCAAAAGAGTTGCCAGCGATCGTGTCGCCTGTGCGACAGATAATTGAACGACAAGATTTCCGGCCAAAGGGACCCGCAGAATAAGACCGTCGACAGTCAAACGACCACTGGAAGTACGTGTCCACAGATAAAAAAGGATTGCACCACCAACCACGAGAGGAGCGAACCAGAACACGTTTGTCGATAACCAGCGAGAAATCGTCACCACAATTTGAGTGATAGTTGGCAGTTCATTTCCAAATCCCGAAAACAATTCCGACATTCGCGGCACAACATAGACAGTCAGGAACGTGACCATTGCCGCGGAAGCGATTAGTAGGAACGTTGGATAAGCCAGCGCGCCGCGAATTTTCCGGCGCAGCGCCACGTTGCGGCGCATGTAGGTGACGTAGCGACGCAGCACTTCATCCAGAGCTCCAGAGCGCTCCCCCGCGAGAATCGATGCAGTGTAGATACGCGGGAAGATCGGTCCCTGGGAGGCGAATGCTTCTGAAAGGGCCGCGCCACCACGAATCTTGTCCTCGACGTCGCCGAGCACCGTCCGCAACCTCGCGGAAGCGGCGCGTTTGCGAAGCATGGAGATCGACTGAAGAATGGGAATGCCGGCGCGAACCAAGGCTGCGAGCTGTTGGTTAAATAAAAGGAAGTCGTTCGCTTTAACTCGCGGGTGTGATCCGGAACGACCGAAGCGCGTTAACGTCGCGACGCCCGTTGTCTTTGGCGGCGTAACGTTGAAGACGCGGAACCCCTCGCGCTCCAGGCGTGCGCGTGCTTCGTGGATACCCGAAGCTTCAACAGTGCGGGTGACGACCTCGCCCGCGGGAGTACCTAATCTAGCGATGAATTCGGCCATAGTTTGGAATTAAGGCGGCGAAATGAACCGCGAGTATAGCATCGGCCTTTGGAGTGCGGCGACTCGATATCGGGAGCGCGGATACTGGGAGCGCGGACGTCCTCGTCCGCAAATGAGCGCGAAGCGCGCACCCTCGCGTCTAACGACGCGCTGCGGACGAGGACGTCCGCGCTACCAGTATCGAGTCGCGCTCCCCAACCAGTTCACACGCCTGAGCAGCGCGAAAGTTGCAAACCCAACAATTTGAGCGAGAGCGGGTCAATCGGATGGTTTTCGATTGAAGAGGATAAAGCGCTTGATCCAACTGGCAAGCAACTTCGGTTTTGCGGCTGAAGTGCTTGAGGCGGGCAACTGTGCGAACTTGATCAAGTAGTTTAGGTGGCGACATGGCTGAGGTATCATGCCGTTCAACCCATGAGCAGTGACACAGGATATGGCAACCCGAATCCTAAGGCGCCTCCTGAACTCTCCCAGTTCGCCTTTCTCATTGGCAGCTGGCGTTGCGACGTAAGCGTAAAGGGGGCAGATGGGACCTGGCAAAAGTACCAGGCAACCTGGGTTGGCCGTTACATTCTGGACGGCTACGTGATCGCCGATGAGTATCGGATGATCAATGAGGCGGGCGAACTCGTTGTTCACGGAATGAACTTACGGTCGTATAGCGTGGAAAAGAAGACGTGGGTGATGAGATGGCTCGATGCCACGCGCTCTTCTTGGGTGGAATTAGGACCAAAGCGACTCGGCGGTGTTCGCGTGAGCCCGGAGACCATTACGTTCAATCTCGTCGATATCTTCGCTCCTGACGCCATTAGCCGAGTCACCTTCTCAAACATTTCAGCGGGCCGCTTTACGTGGCGTGAGGACAAATCGCTCGACCAGGGAAAGACGTGGACTGAGTTTGTGACCATCGACGCGCGTCGCGCTCAATAAGGCAGCCTAACAGGCCGTTGGATTCGCGAGCCGCTCAAGCGCAGCGTTCGGCGCTCAGTTGGAATCAGATATTGACAAAACCTTTCAAGTACCTCGTTAGAGGTCTAATTATCAATGTCGTAATACTCTTGGTTGCCAGCTTATATTTGCTGGTGTCCATTAGCTTGAGTTACAAGGGTCGATGTGGCGTTTTTTGGTTCTTTGGCGGTGAAGGTCGGCCATGTCCTCGGCTCGAGTATATGAAGCAGGAATTGGCGTTTATCTTAATCCCGCTTCTGTTCTAAGTTTTGAAATGCAAGTGAAGTTAGGTCTTCGCCCCTACTGTTTGCTACGTCTAGATACTTGCCATAAGGTCTTTCAACTTACCCGCACCGTTCCCCTTGGTTACACATGCAGAAACACAACAACAAAGGCTCTGAGATGAAAAACAGAAGCTAAAGGAGAAATCTCATGCCCACTGATTTCCAAGACATTACTATTATTGCTAATCCAGAGCAGGCCCAGGTGCGTGATGGTTCCAGAACACACTCCAAAAAATTTCCCTTCCGACTTTCTGCGGCGCCCACGCCGGAGTGGGTTGCACTTTTTAATAGGGAATGGTCAATGAGGACGGTTCCGAATAGAGCGGCGAGCGTTCATGGCGACATTCTCGTACTAGAATGTGCTATTGAAGAACTGCCTTTACTTGCAGAGAATTTAGAAGTTGACATGACAGCTGCTAATCAACAGTACCGAGAGCGGCTGTTACGTCAGGCTGTGAAGGAACACCACGCGGGCCGCGAGGCACAAGAAACGGAGCGTGCTGACGATAATGCTGCGATAAGGGAAGCTCTGGATCAGCTCAGAAAAAGATGAATTCAATGTTGACTAGCGATGGGAACAAATTGAAGGACATCGTTAGTGGGAATAAAAACTGATCGGGGAACAACGTACACGTTGTTTTCCATAAATCTAAAAAGGAAAATATGAAAAACACTTTGTTGATGTTGCTGTTTCTGCTTAGTCTTTCGTGTCACGTCTTTGGTCAGACACCAGTGAAAGACTTTGAAGGTTCGTGGAACGGTACGCTTGAAGCGGGCGGGCAGAAGCTTCGTTTGGTCGTGACCGTGACGAAATCGGACGCGGGCACTTACGCCGGCAAATTAGACAGCCTCGATCAGGGCGCCACCATCCCGATTGACACAATCACGGTCAATGGTGATGCCGTACGTCTGGAGATCAAGTCGCCCGCGATCGTCTACGAAGGCACCCTGAACAAAGAGCGCACGGAGTTGACTGGGACGTTCAGCCAGGGCGGCGAACAATATCCGCTTACCTTCAAGCGCAGCGAGCAGGCGGCCGTGACGACGACGCCGACGCCTGCGCCTGCGCCAAAGCCGAAGCCTGACTATTCCGCGCCCGCCGATGCACCCTACACCGCGGAAGAGGTGTTGGTGAAGACGGCGGCCGGACACACGCTCGCCGGCACGCTGACGCTACCCAAGGGTGCAAGCCGCACGAAACCGGTGAGCGCGATCGTTACCGTCACTGGATCCGGAGCGCAGGACCGCGACGAGAACATCGGGCTGCCGGGGTTTAGGCCCTTTCGTCAACTCGCGGATGCGCTGGGGCGCCGCGGGATCGCTGTGCTGCGCGTGGACGACCGTGGGACCGGGGCATCGGGTGGCACGTTCAAGGGCTCGACCAGTGCCGATTTCGCCGAGGACGTGCGCGCCGGTCTCGCGTATCTGCGCACGCGACCCGAGATCCGCGCCGACCGCCTCGCGGTTCTCGGCCACAGCGAGGGCGCTATCATCGCGCCGATGGTGGCTGAAAAGGAGCCCACGTTGCGCGCCATCGTGCTGCTCGCGGGCATCGCGACGCCGGGGCGTACCGCGCTCCAATTCCAGCTCAAGAACGGAATTGAGCACAACACCAAGCTCACGCCCGAAATGCGCGACTCGCAAATCGCCGGAATCCCCAAGAGGATCGACGCAATGATGGCCGCTGACCCATGGATGAAATTCTTTCTCACCTACGATCCTGCTCCCACCATGCGTCGCGTGAAGACGCCGGTGCTGATCCTCACCGGCTCGCGCGACCAGCAGGCGGTGCCCGCGGAGGTGGCGCTAATAGAGGCCGCGTTCAAGGAGGGCGGAAACAAGGACGTTACTGCGCGCGTGCTTCCCGACGTCAACCATCTGTTCGTGCAGGATACCGACGGCTTCCCGGGCAACTATGCGAAGCTCCCGCCGCCGATCATGATGCGGGACGACGTGGTGACGATGATCGGCGACTGGCTCACGAAGCGGCTCCGTTGATCAGGTTTTCAAAAGTCGATTTCGTTGGTAACGAGTTTCGTGTTTCGTGTGGCTTCGTGGATCGTTCCGTTTGTCCAGAAAACAAGGACGATCCACGAAGGCACACGAACCAACACGAACCAAAACACTTCCGGATCGAGCTTGTTGTGACTCTTGAGGCGCCCGCAAAATTCGCCATTGATGCCTGGGCCTTGCGCCGTGGTGATTCACGTTCGCAGCTCAATCAGCAGACCATACTTTGATACGGCTTTGCCGCCTGCTGTGAGGCGATGGCTCTGCCTCGCCGTAACGTGACTCTCTCATCATGGGCTGCGCCCTTGGTTCGGTCTTTGACCTGGAGCTTGCCAGGTCCAGTCAACAGTGTGTGACTCGTGCTTTGTCTATTGAAGGGGCAAAGCCCAAACCAGGGCACAGCCCCAAAAAAGAAAGAGCACGTTACGGCGAGGCAGAGCCATCGCCTCACAGCAGGCGGCAAAGCCGCGTGCGAGAATCTTCT
>DATIBJ010000086.1:0-14011 GCA_035457565.1 Pyrinomonadaceae bacterium
GATTTGCCGAAGGGGGGACTCGAACCCCCACGAGTTACCTCACACGCCCCTCAAACGTGCGCGTCTGCCAGTTCCGCCACTTCGGCAAGGCTGGGGCATTATAGCCAAGTTGGGTGGGATGGCGAAATGAACTAAAAATGCCGTAGATTCCACCCGCATCAGCGGCGTGGAGTTTCAATTTCTGCCTACCTCCTTCCTCAGAATGGAGAGAAACCACCTGCTTTAGCGGCGTGGAGCTTCACTTCAGGGGGACGCTCCATCGATTCGAAGAGGTCAAAGGACTGTGGTGACAGAAGACGTATCGCGGAGGAATTCATTAACGGAAGGTTTAAGAATCGTGAGAGAGAAGTTCAGAACAGGACCGAAGCGACTGCCTCGCCGGTTGGTGACGCTTATGCGAATTAAATCAGTCGCTTCCCTACTGTTCTGAACTGATCGCGAATCGAGTTGGCGGGACTTTACCGTGCTCTTTGGAAACCGTTGAAACGGTTGACCGACATCTCAAACGCGCGTGAGCCCCAGGCTAAAGCCTGGGGAGAAGGAGAGCTTGAGTCTGAATACCGAACTATTTGCTTGGAGCTGGTGATGCCGCAGTCGACGGTGCTGTTGATGCGGCCGGAGAAGGTTCTTGCGTTGGCGCGGGCGTCGGCGTCGCAGTTGCAGTTGGAGTTTCACCTGAAGTGTCGAGCACTGATCGAGCCCCTTGCAACGAAGGAAGCGCAAGTACCAAGGCGATCAGCATGAAGGCGGCCGCTGCGCCGATCGTAATCTTAGCCAGCAGACTCGCCGTTCCACGTGGTCCAAAAGCAGTGCTGGAAAGCGAACTGGAAAATAAAGCACCGGCATCGGCTTTACCCGGTTGCAGCAGAATCACCACTACCAAGACTATACAAGACAGAATGAATAGACCGTATAAAATGTAAGTTACCAAAATCGAAACTCCTAAATTTTAGTGCTTTGTCTTTTGTGTTTTGCGCTTAGTACTTCGTGCTTAGAAAGAACAAAGAGCTAAGTGCAAAGGTCATCCTTTATAGTTAACTATCTCCGCAAAACCTTTTGCTTCGAGACTTGCACCGCCAACCAATGCTCCGTCGATATCCTGCTGAGACATTAAGCCCCGAATGTTATCGGGCTTCACCGAACCACCGTAAAGAATTCTCAACTCCGCGGCTTGGTCCGAAGAGTGCCTTTCCGCGAAAACGCGCCGGATAAACGCATGCATTTCTTGCGCTTGCTCCGGCGTCGCTGTACGTCCGGTGCCAATGGCCCAGACCGGTTCGTAGGCGACGATGATACGGTCGAGATCTGAGGCTGTCAACCCGCTGAGTCCGCCGTTTAATTGACCAGCAACAAGGTCTTGCGCGATTCCCTGGTCGCGCTGCTCCAGCGTTTCGCCGACGCACATGATGACGGTCAGTCCTGCTGAAATACCTGCCGCAACTTTGCGATTAACCACCGCGTCTGTTTCACCGTAGAACTGGCGACGCTCCGAGTGGCCGACAATGACGTACTTTGCGCCCGCGTCGCGCAACATCATCGCCAACACTTCGCCAGTGCGCGCACCTTCCTTTACCTCCGTCGAACAATTCTGACCCGCGACGTGAATATTCGAACCTTCGAGTCGGTCGGCGACTGTCTTGATGGCCGTGAATACCGGAGCCAGAACGACTTCACAATGGTTCGCATTAGCAACCAGCGGTTTCAGCGAGATCGCTGTCTCGACCGATTGCCCGATCGTTTTGTACATCTTCCAGTTTCCGGCTATGACAGGTTTGCGCATTTTGTGGTTTGGTCTTAGGTCCTGTCGTGATTGAGAAACACTCAAGCTTTCAGAAACACAACAAGTGGATGTCCAATATGCTTTTCAGCTTGTCGTGACTTTCCAAAACATCGAAGCTTACAGAAAGGAAGCCGTTCGCACAATCCATCTAGCCCGTCATCTATTGTGCAGTCAATCCCAATACGCGCGAACCATCAGCTGCGCGGTAAGCGGCATCGGCATCGATAAAGCGCGTTTCCGCTCGCTTGAGTAGATCGGAGAAGCTTCGTTCTGAGCGCAAGTTGTCGAACCATGGATTGCGGTTCAGAACAACGAAAGAAGAGAAACCGCCGTCCATAGATTCATGAAGCACTTCAAGCGCTCTGTCAGTCTGGCCAAGGTGGGCCATGATGAGTCCCATGTAGAACACACCCTCAGGATCCAAGTACTGTTTAATGCATTGTTCAGCGGCGTCGAGACTCTCAGCGCAGTTCCCCTCAAACATCGCGCGCCAGGCCGTAAGGAAAGACCGCATCGGCCTGGGAATCGCAGACCCTTCGAGGTTTCGAAAGATCCTTACTGCATCTGCGGCGCGACCAATTGTCCCTAGACTCATGCCCTGGATTGCCCATGAACCGGCAGCAACATCCCGTAGAGCTTCCTCAAAATTTCCGAGTTGATAATGGGTATGACTGACGCTGGTCGCAATCTGGGGATCGAGCTTACGGGCTCGCTCGTGTGCGGCCAGTGACGGTTCGAGCAAACCACAAAAGCGACAACACAGAACGAGGGCGACAAAAAGATCTGGGCTAGTGCGATAAGTCTCGGCACAGCGTAATAGTCGAGCCATCGCCATGGGCGCACGACCGAGTTCTGCTTCAAGGAAGGCGTATTGACTATGCGCGAGCGGCAACTCGCTGTTTAGGTCGAGCGCGCGGCGAAAAGCTGACTCTGCGAGTGCGCGGTTTTCCAGGCTATGCTCCAACCCCTTTCCAATAAGTCGATAGCATCGACCCAGCTGTGCCCATGCCGGTGCGTAATTTGGGTCAATCTCCACGCATTGTAAATAGAGGTCGCGAGAGACGTTGAGATCGGCAAACGCGGCGAGCCCCCGGCGACTTAGCTCGTTACCACGGAGGTAGAATTCGAACGCCTTCGCCGCCGAGGGTACATCGCGCATTAGTTGCCTGTGCTCTCGCGCGGTCAATGAGAGCGACAACGACTCGACGATGCCACGAACGACACGGTCCTGTAGCTCAAACAGATCAGACATGCTCACATGTGGCTCGTGCCACCACAAAACGGTGCCGCTTGGGACTTCCAGGAGTTGGCAGCTCACACGGATCCCGCCGCTTGCACTCAGGATCGTTCCAGTAAGCACGACTTCACACTGTGCTTCCTCCGCAACACGCTTCAAGTCGAGAACGTTGTCGGCGTAGCGCGCCGAGCTAGCCGGCGCACGCACGATAACGGAATCAAGGACTGATAACGCGCCGGCTACTGAGTCAGGAACGCTGAACGCCAGAAAATCAAATTCCGAATCAGCACGCAACATGCGAAATGGGAGCACCATTAATCGAGTGGCTGAGTATATGCTTTTGTACTGGCTCGCAGAGATCTCTCGAGGCTCAAGAACTAACTCGTCTGTCCTGGCGGAACCATCGGCAACTTCGGCTACATCATCCTGGCGGATCATTTCAGTCGCGGTCTCTAGAGAGGATTGGAATGTCACCTCTGAATCGAAGATATAGCCACGTCCGTGAACCGTCTTGATGATCTGTTGATTGTGATCACTGAGTGCATGCCGAATGTCCTTCAAGCACTGTACTAACGAATCATCAGTTACCGCAGTGTTAACCCAGACCGCATGAATCAATTCGTCCTTACTGACGAGTCGCCCGTTGTTATCGACCAGGTACTTTAGTACTTCAAACGACTTTGGACGCAGCTTTATCTGATCCTCACCGTGCTGCAAGCAGCCACGTGTCAGGTCGAGCTTGAACTCATCAAAGGAGTGAATTTCGTGTGATCGCTTCTGCATGGACATCCGAGAGAACTTAAATCGCTCAACGTTGCAGAAAGGTTGAGGAAACTCCGGATTCGCAGTGCGGCGTGCCGTCACTGGTAGCGTGCGCAGTTCGATGCCGGGAAACGGTCCTGGTCAATTTGCGCGATATGTTAATCCCAATCTAACCCTTTCGCCAATTTTTCCCGAATCCTTCGTCAGTCTTTCGTTACTCTCAATGCGAGCGAGGGTAGCGTAGCGCTCGACCTCAGGAAAGGAGTGAACGGGACCAAATAACGAACTCACGTAACGGGTCGAAGCTCCAGCTCGATTCCTACACCTCAACTGACCACACATCGAAAGCAGGACATAAATCATGTTAGTAAGAAATGAAAAGCACCGTTTTAGCCGCAGACCAGTTTTGGCTCTCATATTGCTCGTCGCGGCGCTCAGTCTAATCACAATACAACTGCCGACGGCCCACGCCCAGAATTACTCTGACTGGTCGGCACCGGTCAGCCTTGGTCCAGTCATAAATTCCGCCTCTCAGGACCAGCAGCCGGCGATCTCGAAGGATGGGCTGAGCCTGTACTTCGCTTCGAATCGTTCCGGAGGATTCGGCGGCTTCGATATGTACGTGTCGCAACGCCTGAGCGAAGAGGAATCGTGGGGCACACCAATCAACCTCGGAGCTACTGTGAACACGACCGCGAATGAAGGAAACCCTGCTTTCTCACGCGACGAACACTTGATGTTCTTTCAAAGTGATCGACCCGGAGGACTTGGCGGAGTAGACATTTGGGTATCACAACGCGAGCACACCCACGACAACTTCGACTGGCAGGCTGCAGTTAACCTCGGTGCTGGAGTGAACTCCGCAGCAGGCGATCAAGCGCCCAGCTATTTCGAGAACAACGAGACCGGAATTCCGCAACTCTACTTTGCCAGTAGTCGCGCTGGGACTTTGGGCGGGCTGGACATCTTCGCCAGTGAGCAGTTGATCGACGGTTCCTTCAGCGCGCCTGTGAACATAACAGAATTGAATAGCGTGGGGGGCGACTCGCGTCCGTCGATCACGCATGACGGCTTGGAGATATTCTTTCAATCCGATCGCGCCGGAACAACGGGCGGGCCTGATCTTTGGGTCTCAACGCGTGAGACTCCTGTCGATACGTGGTCAAGTCCGGTGAATCTGGGTAATACCGTCAACACCACATTCATCGACAATAATCCCTACGTCTCGTCTGATGGAACGATGCTCGTGTTTGTGTCAGACCGACCCGGCGGTTTCGGAGCACAAGACCTCTACGTAACAACGCGCACTAAGAATCGAGGCAATTCAGGGAAATGACTGGTTAGTGAATTAGGACGAGATCTAGGTACAGGTGAATAGCGGCGCTGACTACGCCTTGTCGTTAAGCGCCGCTACTCCTGGTAATTCCTCACCTGCAAGAAATTCCAGTGTCGCTCCACCGCCAGTCGATATGTGAGTAATGCGATCGGCAACTCCCGCACGCGTAACAGCAGCGACCGAGTCGCCTCCGCCGACAATTACAGTAGCGCCGCGATCAGCGGCTTCAGCGACAGCGCGCGCGACTCCAATCGTTCCTTCATCAAATGGTGGCTCTTCAAAAACTCCCATCGGGCCGTTCCAGATGATTGTTCGCGCGTCGTTCAATGCTGACGAAAACAACGCCACCGTCTCAACACCAATGTCCATTCCGACCAAGCCGATGTTTGTGAACTCAATCGGGATCGTTTTCGCAACGATCTTCTCTCCTTTGATTGGTTCATAACTATCGACCACTTGATGATCGGTTGGGAGTAAGAAAGCGATTCCCTTCTCTTCCGCTCGCTTTCTGATTTCACGAGCAGTGTCGAGCATGTTGTCTTCAACAAGCGACTTCCCGACGGTAAACCCTTCCGCTTTCAAAAACGTGTAGGCCATCGCGCCGCCGATCAAAAGCTTATCGACACCGCGATCGATCAGCGCCTTGATAACTGGGATTTTGTCAGACACCTTTGCGCCACCGAGAATCGCAGCAAAGGGATGTTCCGGATTAGTAATAACGCGACCAAGATAGTCGAGCTCTTTCTGCATCAAAAGTCCCGCGGCCGCTTTCGCCACGAACTTCGTAATGCCGGCGGTTGACGCATGAGCACGGTGCGCCGCACCGAACGCATCGTTGACATAAAGTCCGTCACAAAGGCTGGCGAGCTGTCTGGAAAACTCTTCGTCGTTCTTTTCTTCCTCTTTATGAAATCGAAGGTTCTCAAGCAGGAGGACGTCGCTATCCTTCAATCCGCTGGCGGCCGTTTGTGCCGGTTCTCCGATGCAATCAGTAGCAAAGCCAACTTCGCGCTTCAGGAGATCCGAAAGATGATCAGCGACAGGTCGGAGACTGTATTTCTCAACGCGCTCTCCCTTAGGACGACCAAGGTGGGACGCGAGTATCACACGTGCCTTGTGCTCTGTCGCATATTGAATTGTGGGAAGTGATGCACGGATGCGCGTGTCGTCATCAACCTTGCCGTCCTTGATGGGAACGTTGAAGTCGACGCGAATGAAGACGCGTTTGCCTGAAAGATCAAGATCGGTGATGGAGAGCTTGGACATATCACATTGCCGATTGCCGATTGCCGATTTTAGATTGCCGACTGGCGGATCAACTCACATCTCGATTTGCAATCGGCAATCGCCAATCGACAATGTATTTAGAGTCCCTTGCTTGCTATGAACTTGATCAGATCCCGCACGCGGCACGAATAACCCCACTCGTTGTCGTACCACGACAAAACTTTCAACATGTTGCCGCCGATGACCTTCGTATATTCAGCATCGACAATAGAAGAGTTTGAGTTCTTTCTAAAATCGACTGATACCAATGGCTCTTCGCAGAACTCCAGAATGCCGCGTAGTTCCTCATTTGCTGCGTCTTTGAATGCTCTGTTTACTTCTTCAGCAGTCGTTTCTTTTTCGACATCGATAACAACATCCACCAGAGACACATTTGGTGTGGGAACTCTGACTGAAATGCCATCGAACTTGCCCTTCAGTTCAGGCAACACGAGCGCGACTGCTTTCGCCGCGCCGGTAGAAGTAGGAATCATCGACAACGCTGCCGCACGCGCGCGTCGCAGATCTTTGTGCGGCAGGTCGAGTAGCTGCTGATCGTTTGTGTAGGAGTGGATCGTAGTCATCTGAGCCGAACGAATGCCAAACTTCTGATGTACAACTTTCGCGACCGGCGCCAAACAGTTTGTCGTGCACGAGGCATTTGATATGACGTGATGAGCTGCTGGATCGTATTTGTCTTCATTAACGCCAAGCACGATCGTGATGTCTTCGTTCTTGGCCGGAGCGGAAATGATCACTTTCTTTACAGGCCCGCGTAGGTGTTTCTTGGCGTCTTCCGCTTTCGTGAATATACCCGTTGATTCGACGACAATTTCAGCACCGACTGATTCCCAATCAATTGCCGCAGGATCTCGCTGCGAGAACACGCGGAATTCTTCACCTTCGACACTGATACCGTTCTCAGTAGAAGTGATGTTGTGCTCGAGATTGCCGAGCACTGAGTCGTACTTCAAAAGGTGAGCGAGAGTGCGTGTGTCGGTTAGATCATTTACGGCAACAAAATCGATATCAGGATCGCCGATCGACGTTCGAAAAATGTTCCGACCAATGCGCCCGAATCCATTGATACCAACCTTAACGGCCATTGAAAAGTCCTCCTACGAATCAGGAGCAGGAGCACCACGCAGGGGCACTAACTTCGAGATGCGTGCTCCTGCCTGCTGCTCCTGCTCCTTTGCGTGACTGTTAATGAATCAAACTCTTAGACGTCCCATTATCGAAAAATGAAGTCCCAGTTTCGACAAGTTTCCAATTAGCGTGGTGCACACACGTAAAGTTGTGACAACTGAGTGTAATCGCGCGTGTTGGAAGAAAAGCAAGATTATGCGGCGGGATAAAGCCTGTCAAGCCAGCATCATGCGGAACTTTTTGAAACTGCTTTTAGAAATGGAACGTAGTAAAGTCTTGATGCAGCGGACCTTGGTTTGCCACAATCCTGACGCTTTCGAGCGATCGAGGCCTGCCGAATTCACCCGTAAGGAGCTCTAGTTCCAATGTTCAGTATTAAGTTTTCACGTATACCTTTCAGTGTGGCTTTGTTGAGCACATCGCTCTTCATCACCACAGCAGCAGTTGCTCAAACGCCGACGCCGACGCCTGCGCCACGCACTAATCCGGCGCAACGCGATGCGACGAAACCGCCGGGACAGGAGAATAATCCAGCGGTGCCGCCAGGCGCGCAACCTGCAACGACTAACCCGAACGCTCCTCCGGGAACACAGCAGACGTCTCCTACCGCACCGCCGGCAACAAATCCAGCGCCTGCGGCAACACCGCCTGCGGCACCAGTAACGACCGAGCCGACATCGCAGGAACCGAGGGAACCGGTAATTCCGCCGTTCCAAGCTCAACCGATGCCGCCGCTGCCAGACATGACGCGGCTTGGCGTGACAAACGCGACGCTCGCCCTATCGCTAAACGATGCGATTAAGAAGGCGCTCGAAAACAATAACGATATTGAGGTCGCGCGTGATGATGTGCGTTACGCAGAAACGCAGCTACGAGCGCTGGAAGGCATCTTTGATCCAATCTTCAGTATTACTCCAACGATCGATAAGCGTGTGATCCCTGTTCAGAATATCTTCGCTGGTGGAGGAACGGCCGGTCAGTTATCCAATACTACGCTCACGTTGAGTCCGACGGTCAACAAACAATTTGGGCGAGGCGGCGGGAATTATCAGTTCCAGTTTAGTAACTCCCGCACAAAGACGACTGCTACCAACAGCACGCTGAATCCATACTACTCTTCGAACTTGAGTTTGGCTTTCACTCAACCACTCTGGCGAAACCGACCAATTGATAACAATCGTCGTCAGATTCGAATTCAACGGAAGCGATTGGAGCAATCGGACGCCGATTTCCGACTCCGAACGATTGACACGATCACTCGCGTGCAACAGGCCTACTGGGAATTGGTATTCGCACTTCGCGATCAACAAAACCAGGTGGAGAACCTGAATTTGACTCGCGAAAACCTGAGAAACGTTGATGCGCAGATCGCCGCCGGAGCAAAGGCTCCTTTGGAGCGAGCTGAAGTCCAAACGGAATTGGCAAGTCGCGAAACTGCATTGCTAACGGCAGTACAGAATGTCTCGATCGCAGAAAACAATCTCAAGCAGTTGATCTTCAGAGATAGATCGGCGGCCGAATGGTCAATGCAAGTCACCCCTTCTGATAGTCCCTCGTTTAATGAAGCTCCCGTCAATTTAGAGGATGCGTTGAAAGACGCCCAAGAGAACAGACCAGAGTTGCGTCGCTTGCGACTCCAAGCAGACATCAACAAGATCGATCTTCAGTATTTCAAGAATCAAACCAAGCCGCAGATGGATCTTGAAACTACCATAGCAACTACAGGCTTGGCTGGAACTGCTGCCGCAACAGTTCCTGCGGGCACTCCGATCCCATTGATTTCAGGTGACCCCAACACTGTGGCTAACGCTTTTTTGTTGAGTCAGGTCCAGGATATTCAACGAAGATCCGGGTTTCCGGTCGCGACGTCACCAGTAGTGCTAACACCTGGTCTCGCTCCTTCAGATCTGGTGGGAGGTTATGGCAAAACTCTCAGTAACCTGTTCGGCTTGAATACCTACAATGTCACCGTGGGCGTAGCCATACAGATTCCGTTCAAGAACAAGACCGCGGAGGCGAACCTTGCGGGCGCAAGGATTCAACAAGACCAGCTTCTTGCGTCAATGCGTTCGACGCAACAATCCGTTGAAGTTGACGTTCGCAACGCAGCCCAGGCAGTTGAGTCTTCACGCCGACGAGTTCTCTCGGCAAAGCAAGCAAGAATCAATGCTGAACTGCAACTGGAAGGCGAGCAACGACTCTACCAGGTCGGGCGCTCGACTACATTCCTTCTGTTCCAAAGGCAGAACGCTTTAACAAATGCTCGTGCATCTGAACTGCGAGCGCAAACCGATTACAACAAGGCGATTGCTGACCTGCAAAGAGCTACAGCCACAACACTCAGGGCCAATAACGTCGTTGTAAACACACCAACGACGACTCCCTAGTCATCACGCGGAGCAGTTTTGCCGTTTTCAATTTGCGATTGCTAAGGTAGCTTAGGCTACCAAGGCAATCGCAAATTCGTTTTGTGCTACTGCAAACCGGATGAAGATAACTGCCACCATCATCACCCTAAACGAAGAATCCAACATACGGGCAGCACTCGAATCTGTCGCCTGGGCCGACGAGATCGTTGTAGTCGATGCCGAAAGCACAGATAGAACCAGGGAGATTGCTGCGTCATGCGGCGCTAAAGTAATCATCAATGCGTGGCCCGGTTTTGGTCTACAAAAGCAATTTGCCGTTGAACAGGCGACGCACGAATGGATATTCAGTCTCGACTCGGACGAGCGAGTTTCAGAGGAGTTGAAACGTTCGATTGCTGATTTGCGCGATAAACCGGAATCACAGCTTGCAGATGGCTACGTGTTATCGAGGCGCAGCTATTACCAGGGACGGTGGATCCGCGGTGGTGGTTGGTATCCAGATCGTCAATTGAGATTGTTCCGGAAGAGTCGAGGCAGCTGGAAGCCACGGCACGTACATGAATCAGTTCAGATGCCGGACGGTGCTCGAACCGAAGCACTCGAAGGCGATCTTCTTCACTACTCTGTGAAAGACGCTGCTCATCACCATCGGATGATCGGAGAGCGCTACGCTCCGCTGGCCGCGCAACAAATGTTTGAAGCAGGTAGACGCACGTCGCCAATTGGCGTTGCCACGGCTGGGCCTGCTGCGTTTATTCGCAGCCTGGTATTGAAAGGCGGCTTTCGTGACGGATTTGCGGGTTTCACGATCGCTGGCTTCGCGGCCCATCACGCGTTCCTGAAGCATTTGATGCTCTGGGAAATGCAGAAGAAAAGCATATCCGCCGATTCCACAGATTACACAGATTAAGAGCGTAGACAGCTAACTTGAATTAATGGGCTAACCGAAATGGAGTCTAAGTCAATCAACTGAGCTGTCTAACTTCCCAATCTGTGTAATCGGTGGATCTGCTTGATGCTACAATGCCTTCAGCATGCTTGCGTCTCCTCTTCTGGTCATTGAGACCTTAGACGGAATTCCACCGGTAATCATCTACATCATCAGCGGCGTCTTTGGCGCGATCATCGGCAGCTTTCTGAATGTCGTCATCCACCGCGTGCCAAGAGAAGAATCGATCGTCTTCCCAAACTCACGCTGCCCTTCATGCGGCGCGGCCATCGCTTTTTACGACAACATTCCAATCCTGAGTTATGTGGTGCTTGCCGGTAGGTGTCGTGGTTGCAGCTCACGGATCTCTCCGCGGTATCCGGGGGTTGAACTGCTGACGGCCATCTTGTTCGTCGTGGTCACGTGGCGAAGCGGCGTAAGTGCGGCATTGCCATTCGATCTGATCTTTACGACGGCTGTTGTGGCGCTTGTGTTCATCGATGCTGAGCACATGATCCTGCCGAACGTGATCACTTATCCGGGGATTGTGTTCGCTGTTGTCGCGCGTATCGCAATTCCTCTCTTAACAGGAAGACCTCATTTCGACGATGTTCCTTCGCTGATGCACGGAAGTTTTGAAGGAATGCCCATCTGGGTAGTGTCACTCATCGGCGCATTAGTAGGGGCGTTGATTGGTGGCGGCTCATTGTGGCTGATGGGTTGGACCTGGGAAAAACTGCGAGGGATCGAGGCGATGGGACTAGGCGACGTAAAGATGATGTTTATGGTTGGCGGATATCTAGGCTGGCGCCTGACGATATTGACTATATTTGTCGCCGTTCTTTCAGGCTCGTTGATTGGAATCGTGCTTATGGCTCGTCAACGACAGCGCGACATGCAGATGCTCCTGCCGTTTGGTGTGTTCCTGGGATTAGGTGCGATCGCTGCTTTGCTGTTTGGCGCTCAAATAGCTGAGTGGTACGCCGGACAGTTCCGCTGATTGCCGATTGCCGATTGGCATTATCGGAGTCGCCATGTTTACGGCTCGTGCGAGAAAGCGGGACAGAGATGAAACACGAAGCAGATCGACAATCTGCAAGCCGCAATCGACAATGGCTTCAATCTTCAATCAACAATCAAAAATCAACAATGCTTTATGCCTTATCGTAACCGCTTCCATTTCGGCCTAACTTTGCTGACAGGTCTTTTCCTGTTAGCGGCTCTGTTCGCGATCCTGCTCTATGCCTTCACGCCCGAAACGCCCGTCGCGCGTGGTCCAATTCTACTAGCATCATTCATAGCGATTCTGATCGGCAGTTTAGTGTGCATTCTGTTTCTGATGCGCTGGTTGCTGCGGCCCTACGATAAGCTGGTTGGCGAAGCTGAACGTGCGTCAGTGCAAGCACAGATTCGCAAGACGAGCGATGAAGCAGAATTCGTGCTCGAGACGTTTCAATCAGTCGTTGGACAGCTACAGGAACAGCGAAAAGAACTCGAGAAACTGAGTGCGCAGGCTCGCGAGCGCGCGAGCTCCGCTGAAAAGTTTAGTGAACGTATAGTCGCCAGTTTGCCATCAGGCTTGATCGCTTTCGATGCAACCGGCCGCTCGATGGCCATCAACAGTCCGGGTCGAACGCTACTTGAATTAGACGGAACGTCTCTCGGAGAGTCGTTTGAACACCTGCTCGCGAACTATCAGGGACTGTCGGAGATGGTTAGTCAGTGCCTTGAAAAAGGCACTTTGTATCGACGAGCCGAAATTGATGCTGTAAGCGCTGACGGGCAGAAGCGACGACTCGGCGCAACGATTGCACCCATCGAATTGCAAAGTACGCAAGGATCTCGCGGCGCGCTATGCCTGCTAACCGACATCACCGAGGTCACTCAACTTCGTGAACAAGTCGCGCTGAAGAACAACCTTGAAAGTCTGGGCGAGATGTCGGCTGGACTCGCGCACGAATTCAAAAATGCGGTTGCTGCTTTGCACGGTTATGCACAACTGCTGCAGAACCTTGACTTGAACGAGAAAGCACGGGGCGCGACTGAGTCGCTGCTGAACGAAGTCCGCAACCTTTCAGAGATGGTGACCGCGTTCTTGAATTTCGCGCGACCCCAACCACTGCAACTCGAAGAAGTGTGTATACCGGAATTGATCGCTGATTGTTCAGCCGAGCTGCAGCCACTGTTTCATGAGCTTCGAGTAGAGCTGAACATTGAGAACGAGACAGACTCGCTGGTTGTCGGAGCCGATGAGCGGATGCTGAGGCAAACGGTGCTGAATCTGATCCGAAACGCGGCGGAGGCCATACCTGACGAAGAGGCGCGCCGGTCAGTGAAAGTTACTTCAAGGCAGGACCACGATGCCGCGGGCAAGGTTTACACAATCATCGAAGTAAGAGACTCCGGACCGGGAATACCGCCGGCGCACTTACAAAAGATATTCATCCCGTTCTTCACTACAAAAGCAAAGGGGCATGGCGTAGGCTTGGCTCTCTCGCATCGTGTGATCAGCGAACATGGTGGGACGTTAACGGCGGAAAACGCCTCCGGTGGCGGCGCGATTTTTACTGTTCGGCTGCCGCAGAATGAGCCTGGTTGACAGGTGTCAGATGACAGCTTTCGAGAGCTCAAGGTACATAACATCAGCACTCAAGCTTCGGTGAAACAAATCAAGCTGAGATAAATGCAGTTCGGAAGGGTGGTTTACCCCCCGCTGAGATCCACACTCAAGCTTCATCGCAGAGTGCGGCGTGCAGAATCATCAGCGCTCTAGCCTAAATGAAATGGCTCAAGCTCACAGTAATCGCAGTAGGGAAGGGCGGTTTACCCCCGCTCAAGATCCAGAACACTCAAGTTACAACGCAGCGTGCAGCGTCCGAAAGACCATGCTCCACGATCAATGAAATGACTCAACTCAGACAAATGCAGTCAGGAAGGGCGGTTTACCCCCGCTGAGATCCATAGTCCCAACGCTCATTTCTTTAGTCCCGCTGATGATTTTGCACGCCGCACTCTGCTATGAAGCTTGAGTGTTCTGGATCTGGAGGTCGGAGTAGGAATGACCATTGTGGATCACCCCCTCCACAGATCCGGACGTGCGCTGCTAACGCATCCGGCTCTTGCCTTAGGTGTTGACGACCAGGCGCCTAGTAGGATACGGGTGATGCAGCTTGGGCCAAGGAAG
>DATIBJ010000087.1:0-20684 GCA_035457565.1 Pyrinomonadaceae bacterium
GGACGCCCCTACAATTAGGGCACAGTTAGAAAATACGCCCCCTTGCGTGCTTGCTTGTCGAGTAAGAAGTCGTGAACGACATAGCCAGCGCTTATCGACTGCGTGAAAGCTTTTCGCGTCGCCATGCGCCAGTCTGCTGCAAGCGTGGGTTGCTGTTTCAGAAGTTCGTCGAGGTTCGTTGGGATCTCAATAAGCGCGTCCTCGTTACTGAAGAATTCGTCGTTTGATATTGGTTGTTGCTTCTCACCAACGGCAACCAGTGAAACCGCATCTTTCGGAAACCATATTTCCGTTGGGCCAGCATCGGCTTCGATTCGCGCGATGGTGCGTTTGCTCTTTAACTCCCACGTTACCCACAGGCGATCCGTGCCAAGTCGATGAAGAACGCTTGAAGTTTCGCCGTAGTAATCGATTTCATATCTACTCGCCGTGACACCGAGTCGTGCAAAGTTGAGATTGGCGTTTACCGCTCGCAGTGGATCAAATGTCCAGGTGATCGTCTCTATTCCATTTTCCAGTGCTCGCTCTCGCTGTGCGAGTTTGAGACGAAAGCCGAGGCCGAAGGACCGATATTCAGGCAGAACAGCAAGCATATCTGAATGAATGATGTGCTGAATGCCATGGCGGCCGGGGAAGCCAAACACGAAACCAATCATCTTGTCTTCAAGGAAAGCACCGATCAAAATGCCGCCGACTTCAACCAGAGGTTTCATTGCGAGTGCCGGCAGAATGTCGAGGTCCTCTACTCCCCAAACTGTTTTCTGAAGACGCTCAACTTGGCGAAATTCAGATAATTCTCTGATGTCACGAAAAACTATGGACGCAGGCGAGGTCATGTAAGGAAGGTTCAGAGCAAGCCGTCGATCAGTTCTTTAAGCGAATTGATGTCTATCGGTTTTGTGACGTAGGCATCGAATCCGGAAGCTTTTGCGCCGGATCGAAAATCTGTTTCCTGATGAGCAGTGACCGCGATAATCGGCACCGTCTGAAGTTTTCCGCTCTTCATCCGAATCAACTTTGCCGCAGAAAAACCATCCATGTGTGGCAGAGTTAGATCCATCAGAATCACGTCGGGCGACTCTTTCGTAGCAACATCAACAGCGCTACGGCCGTCAGCGGCTTCTAACACAATGAACCCTTGTTGCTCCAACTCGAGACGCATGAAGAGTCGAGTGTCTTCGACGTCTTCGACTAGCAGTACTTTCAGATCCTTCCGATCAGCCATTTGCCTGGATTGTGGCCGGTACCCGTAGCTTCGGGTTTTATGTTGAGTGACTCACGCATCTGAGGCGACTTAACACCGTCCCGAACAGCAATGCAATATCTATAAAAGGTTGAAACGTAGCGAGTTATGTTCCGACTCTATGACCCACCGCGACGCTCTGTCAAGGTAAGGTCCAATTCTCACAAGGCGCGGAAATCTCTCGAAAGAGCAAATACGAAACAATTCCTGCACGGCTGTCGTTAAAGACCGCGAGAGATTCCTTCCTGAATCATTTGGAGGCAAAATGTGGAAACGGCTCATCATAGTTACCCTTCTAGTAATTATTGCTGCGGTTGCAGGCATTGTGCGATCCCATAAGGGAGCCGGGCTGTCTGATTTCAAGGATCTGGTGTCGCACAAAGCGACGGGCCAAACGCGCGATGAGAAGCGTGAGAGTTATGAGTTGGCGCCTGGGGCACGCGTTGAAGTCTTCAACATCAACGGCTCAGTAAACATTGAGACTTCCGACAGCAAGACAGCGGACATTTACATCGAGCGCGTTGGTCCAAGTGCCGAGTCTCTCGATCGACGAAGAATTGATATCCAGTACGATTCCAGCACGCTCAAAATATTTGGATCGCAAGGTAGCGCCGGATTTTGGACTCGCTTGTTCGCTTCAAATCCTACTGAGAGAGTTACATTGAAACTGCCGCGCCAAATCGCGTTACTCGCCAAAGGCATTAATGGTCCAGTCGTGGCCGGTGACGTCGAAGGTTCGCTTGAGGTGCGTGGTGTCAACGGCCGAGTGCAGGTTGGAAGTGCTAACGGCTCCGCTGATCTAAGAGGAATTAACGGCAATGTTGTTCTTGCTCTGAAGCAACTGAATCTCGACGCGGTAAGCTTGTCAGGCATCAACGGAAATATTGAACTTCGCCTCGCTGCGGGAGTGAATGGGTATCTGGATGTGAAGGGAATAAATGGGCAGCTGGTTGCAGAGGGCGCATCGGTCACGATTGAAAAAGGAAAGCGCGGTCGTTACTGGGCTCAGATTGGCAGCGGTGGGAATTCAATCACTGCTAAAGGAATCAACGGGAACATCCGCCTGAAAATCCCGGTTGCCACGCCGGCCGCTACCGCGGAAGCGGAGACCAAGACTGCGCTAGTTACACTGCCGAAGGAACAATAACCTCGACTAATTGACGCTTGAATTCGAAAGACCACCTGTTTCACACAGGTGGTCTTTTAGTTTCAACCCACAAGGAAGGAAAAACTCCTCGCGCTTCGCGGTGGTGGTCGGCGTTTGCGATGGTAGGCTGAGATTGAAGTGCCACCGACATGAAGTCGGTGGTCCCCATTATTTCTTTATCTTATCGAACGCCACATTTTGGATTGGATACTGTTTCCAATCTTTGTAGTCGTAATGCCACCACTCGGGTTCGTAGACCGCAAACCCCTCCGCTTCCATCGCCGCTCTTAAAATACCCCGGAGCCGCTTTGCTTCAGCCGAGCCGCATTCGTAATTGATGTGCGAGCGTTCAGTCATCTCATCGTATTCGCTCGGCATCTGGACAAGCTTTTCGGTTTTTAGGTCAAACATCGAAAGATCAACAGCGCAGCCGCGATTATGGCGAGAGCCTTGTGCAGGGTCGGCGACGAAGATCTTTTTGTCTGAAGGCGTCGCGTCCCAAAACGCCTTGGTTACGGACCACGGACGGTAGCCATCAAATACCACCAGTCCGAATCCCTGTGTTCGCAGTTTCTGATTTACTCGAGCCAGTGCCTCTGCAGCCGGCCGCTGGAGAAATGCGCGCGCCTGTTTGTAAACAGGCTTGCCGAGAAAGTTGTTTTTGGTTGCGTAGCGAATGTCGAGTTTGATTGTGGGATCGAGTTTCACAAGCTCGACAAGATCCGGTTCACGAAATGGACCCGTTTCTTTTGGCGGTCCTTGAGAAAATGCGATGGTGAAAACTGCAAGTAAGAGAACGAGCGATGATATTTGTGACGAGCGACTAGTCTTTATTAGATTCATTGTGATTGTGTTTATTCAACGTACAAAATGTCGGAACGCAATGTTCACTGAAACAATTCAAGCTGACTGATATTGCAGGTTGGGAAGGGTGGCTTGCCCCCGCTCAAGATCCAAATTAGCTCAATGTTGAATGAAAATGAACTTGAGCGGGGGCAAGCCACCCTTCCGGACCAGCCAATTGGTTACATTGCGTTGTTTCAGTGAAGATGAGCAATGATGGCTTTGTACCTTGAACTTTGCACGGAAGTTGGATGCCATGACTCAGCGGAACGCTTCGCCTTGTCTGCTCCCTCAAAACTCAAACGGCCTTCGGGTTGTTAGCGTTGGCGCGTTCCAGTTGCGCAACTTTTCATTCCACTGTGGCAGCGTGTCGCGAATGAACTTGTTCACTTCATCCATTCGCGCGCGATAGACAGGCTCGAACTCCTGGAAGTACTGACGCTGACCGGCCGTCACACCATTGTTCCCATCAAGCGCAAAAAACAGGTCGCCAATATCGTCATTCACTTGAGATCTCCCGGAAAACCCCAAACCTTCCTGGCGAGCAGTTAGCCGGTCCTGTAGTGAATCGACCGCTTTAACGTAATCCTCGAGAGCTTTTGTTAGATCCTTGTTGGGCTCTTTTTCCAAGCCTTTAACGATTGTCTGCGAGTTCTTTAACTGGTCTTTCAAGCTATCGAGGAAACGCAACGCCAGATTGGTGCTGGATTGCATGTCGCGCAGTTTAATCTGCATCTCCTGCGCTGTTTTCAAATCCGCCTGCGACACATTAACGGTCGGATCGAGTTTTACTTCGACGCGTTCTTCCACTGTCTTCGCGCCCAGCGTAATTTTCACAGTGTAAACGCCCGGGAGGACCTGTGGACCGCGCGGTGGTCCAGCGAATGGATTCACATCTTCCGACGCCAGTCGCCGCACTTCGGGTCCGCCGAGCCGGAGGTTCCAGGTGATTCGATTCAGGCCCTTCTCCTTTGCAGGCTTGTCGATGGTTTGCACAAGCTTGCCATCAGCATCAAACACATCGACTCTGAAAGCAGTCTTTTCGTCAGGCTTCTCTTTCAAGTAGTAGGTTATCAAGGCCCCGGTCGGAGGGTTTGGTCCGGTGAATTGCTTGTCGCCAATACCATACCGCGTGAAACGACTCGCAAACCGCAGCGCTGGTCGGACTGAAAACAGGTGGATGTCTTTATCGATTATCTGTTGGTTCAGTTGTTGAATCGGCGTGGCGTCGTCAAAGATCCAGATGCTTCGTCCGTGAGTCGCGAGAATCAGATCGTTCTCACGTGGATGAACAATGACGTCGTGCACTGAAACGTTTGGCAGGTTCTTCAGATTCAAAGGTATCCACTCCTGCCCACCGTTATAAGAAGCGAACAGGCCGAGTTCAGTGCCTGCATACAGCAAGTTTGTGTTCTTAGGATCTTCGCGCACGATCTGCACGTACCCTTTTGGCGGTAAGTTTCCTGAGATGTTGGTCCAGCTTCTACCGCCGTCAGTTGTCTTAAAGATATAAGGACGAAAGTCGTCGAGCATGTGACGATCAAATGCGACGTAAGCAACGCGCGCACTCGTTCGCGATGGTTCGACGTGTGACACAGGCGAGTTCGCACCGAGACCGGACACATTACGAGTCAGGTTCTGCCAGTTCTTGCCTCCATCTGTTGTGACCTGAAGGTTACCATCGTCTGTGCCAACCCAGATTTGGCCTTTCGCAACTGGTGATTCAGCGATGCTGATAATTGTGGCGTGATACTCCGCGCCCGTGTTTTCGACGGCGACTGGGCCACCAGCGTCTTTTAGTTTCGCAGAATCGTTTGTCGTCAAATCCGGGCTGATCTGTTCCCATGTCCTACCGAAGTCCGGCGATTTGAAAACAACGTTGCCGGTGAAGTAGACAGTTAGCTTATCGTGCGGCGAAAAGACAATCGGCGAGTTCCAGTTGAACCGATACTTCTGACCTTCTGCTGGTCCACCACCACTGCCGCGGCCCCACGGATTAACTGCTTGTTGCTCGCGGCTGCGAAAATCAGTCAGCAGAATATTTCCGCCTTGCGACTCGGAAAGATATTCGTCTGGTTGATCCGGGTTATTGATCATGAAGAAACCGTCGCCGAAGCTCACCATGCGCCAGTCGTCGTTCATGATTCCAGCCGGCTCTCGAGTCCGACTTGGCCCCGTCCAACTGCCATTGTCTTGCAGTCCACCCATGATGTAGTAGAAGGGGAGTCGATTGTCTGCATGAATCTGGTAGAACTGTCCTAACGGCATGTTGTAGACGGCTTCCCAGGTTTCGCCACCGTCGTAACTCACGGCAACACCGCCATCTTGTCCGTGCCAAATTCTCTTTGGGTTCTGTGGGTCCTGCCAAAACGCGTGATAGTCGATATGAGTTCTGCCGGTAATTGAGCGAAACGTCTTGCCTCCATCGACCGACGTAAACAGAGTCGACGCGACGCCGTACACGTGGTTCTCATCATTTGGATGAACGCGCACGCGCGTGTAGTAAAAGCCGCGCGACACGATCTGTTCATTCTTTGAAACCATCTTGAATGTTTCGCCCTGGTCGTCAGATCGATATAGCGTGCCTTCCTTAGCTTCGACCATTGCGTAAACGACATTCGTGTTGCTCGGTGCCACGCGAACGCCGATTCGTCCGATCAATTTGGGTAGACCGTTCGTAAGTTTCTTCCATGTACGACCGCCATCGATCGATTTATAAAGGCCGCCTTTTTCACTGCCGCTGCGATGCGTCCACGGTTTCCGATCGAAGCTCCACATGCCCGCGTACAGGATGTTTGGATTCGATGGATCGATTTCGAGATCAGACACTCCGTGTTGATTGTCGATGAAAAGAGTTTTGGCCCACGTCTTTCCCCCGTCGGTAGTCATGAACACGCCACGTTCGTCGTTTGGACCAAACGCGTGACCAAGTGCTCCCACGTAAACAATGTCGGTGTTGTTCGGATTGATTACGATTGCTGAAATCCGCTCGCTCTCTTTCAAACCCATGTGCTGCCAGGTGGTTCCGCCGTCAGTCGATTTGTAAATACCATCGCCGAAAGAGACGCTGTTTCTGACGTTGGATTCACCCGTGCCCACCCAAATTACATTTGGATTACCAGGCGCAAGCGCGATATCGCCGATCGATATCGTTCCCTGACGCTCGAAGATTGGCTTCCATGTCGTCCCAGCGTTCGTCGTTTTCCACAATCCACCCGAAGCACTGGCGACATACACGATATTTGGATCTCCGGGCACGCCCTCGACGTCCGCGACGCGTCCGCCCATGTTAGCGGGGCCGATGCTGCGCCATTGCAGTGTGGAGAGCGCTGTTTCGATCGCCGACTTTGTTTGGTTTTGACCGTTGCCTTGTTGTGCGAGAGTTTCGAACGCAGTCTCAAGGCAGACAAGGAGCACACAAAATACGAGCAGGGAACGTCGAGATCGCATGGGTTTTTTTCCTCAGTGTTTGGTGTGAACGAAGAGAACCGTTTCAGGTTGCAGAGTCTAACATGCTAACCAAATCGGAAGTACAGCAGGAACCATTCGATGGGCAGACGATCAGTGCTCAATTTCATTGGAATAACTCAGGCAGACATAAAGACAGGTTCGGAAGGGCGGTTTACCCCCCTTCATCTCCCTCCCTCTCAACGTTGAATGGAAGGGACATTGAGCGGGGGCAAGCCACCGTTCCTTACTGCATTTATCTAGCTTGAGTTGTTTCAGTGCAGGTTGAGTCTGGCTGTTTTGTACCTCGCACACTATGCCTGTCGTCTGTGTGTTATAGGCCTTAAGCAGAGGCGAGCCATTTGCCTTGCCGATTCACTATTCACGATTCACCATTTACTATTCACCACATGACTTTCCCGCAAACTAATCGCACAACCCTTAAGCGTCTACCAAAACGCGGGCACTTCGATCGCGAAACAGTAAATAGCATTCTCGACGAAGGCTTCATCTGTCACGTCGGATTTGTCGTCAACGGTCTGCCTTTCGTGATACCGACAGGTTATGCGCGTGTCGACGACAAACTCTACATTCACGGATCGCAGGCGAGTCGAATGTTGAGGACGCTTGCTCAGGGAGTGGATGTTTGTGTGACGATCACTCTGGTTGATGGGCTAGTGCTCGCCAGGTCGGCATTCCATCATTCGATCAATTACCGATCAGTAGTGGTGTTTGGAAACGCGAAGCTGGTCGATGATCGAGAGGAGAAGAATGCGGCGTTGCTGGCATTGTCGGAACATTTCGTAAAGGGTCGATGGGCCGACGTTCGTGAGCCTAACGAGCAGGAGTTAAAGGCGACAACGGTTCTGTCGCTGCGACTTGAGGAAGCGTCTGCAAAGATCCGAACCGGCCCACCATTGGACGACGAGGAAGATTACGCTCTTCCAATTTGGGCCGGAGTAATTCCACTGAAGATGGTTGCGGGTGAGCCGATCAACGATCCGCGTTTGCCGGAGGGTATTACAGCGCCAGGTTATGCGCGAGGTTATCGGCGCGGATAAGCGGAATCATTGGTCAGTTATCATTTGACAGTTATCAATTATCATTTTGGTCTTGTACACGAGTCCTGTCGCGTCGGCTAAATGACAATTGATAACTGTCAAATGATAACTGACCAATGATTTTCGCAGCCGACCGCCTCTAAACGGATTTGAGATTGCGGATCTCAGATCCCAGACCCCAGATCTCAAGCAAGATGTGTCGCCAGGTACCAGATGTTATCGAACGGATCTTTCACCCACGCGTTGCGATCTCCGTAAGGCTGATCTGTTGGCGGTAACACCGAGACCGCTCCCGCCTTCAACGCTCGTTCATACAGTGCATCAACATCTTCCACGTACATGTAAACTGCCGTTGGCATTGGCAGGGAGCCCCCACGCGACTCTCCCAGTTCAACGATCGAATCGCCAATGCGCATCTTCGCATGAAGAATCATTCCATCCGGAGCTTGGTGGCGCATAACTTCTTCGCTTCCAAACGCGTTTCGTAAGAAGTCGATCAAGCCTTGCGCTCCAATTGGGTGTAGGTACAGAGTGATCGTGCGAAGCCCCTCAGCAATCTCATTCAATGGAACGAAAGGTGTTGCGATGTACCAGCGATTACCCGTTGGATCCTGAACAGCTCCTGAGCGTTCGCCGTAGGGCTGATCAGCAGGTTCAAAAAGCGATGTGGCACCTGCTTCCAGACTTCGTTGGTACGCTGCGTCTACGTCAGGCACATACAGATGAATAGCCGTCGGTCTCTGCTCAAGCCCAACGCCGCCGCCAATCATCAACATCGAATCGCCGATTTTTGTTTCTGCATGCAGGCCACCTGGGGAACCCGTCGTTCGGCCCAGTTCGGTGGCAAGGAATGCTTTGCGCGTGAACTCCAACAACATGGCGGGTTGCTCAACAGTTAGGTAAGGCGTCACTGTGTGGAAACCCTCGCGTCTATAACTCGTCTTTGAACTGGCTGGTGTTTCGTCGGTTGCGCGTTTCTGTACAAAATCATCGAATTGCTTTTGCATCTCGTCTACCGGAACGTCCTTTTGGTGTGTGGAGATGATCCACGTGTAGCCAAAGGGATCCGTTATCTGACCGGATCTGTGGCCGTACGACTGGTCTTCGATTGGCCGTACAAGATTCGCTCCCAAGCTAACGGCCTTAGCGACAAACGAGTCGACGTCGAGAACAGACAGATGCAACTTCATCGGTGATCCACCAAGCGTTTGCGGACTTATTGCTCCATAGTCCGGATACTCATCAGACATCAGGATCACTGCTTCGCCGATCTTTATTTCAGCGTGTCCGATCTTTCCGCCAGGTTCGGCTAGCCGCATCAGCTCTTCAGCGCCGAACGCTTCTTTGTAGTACTCAATCGCGCCGGCAGCGTTATTGAAGCAGAGATAAACTGATAGCGATGGCAATGCCGGTTCGGGTTTCATCACAGGACTACTCATTTCGTTACTCCTTACAAGTGTGTCTTTCAAATGTTTCTTAAACTCATCGCGTGGCAAGCCGCGCAATTGCTGAGCAACAGCGACCAGTTCCACCACAGACTGATCAATCGCCGCGGTATCGCTTTCGCGACCTGCCAGTATGGCGCTCACAGCGTCGTCAAGTTGATCGATGATTGAACGTTCAGCCATTGGTAATACTCAGTTCGCCTGTTTCTCAGCCAGGCGGTTCCGCAAATTCTCAAGACCACGAAACTGAAGCTGCTTAATTGCCCCTTCAGTCCGTTCGAGTTCCGAAGCGATGTCGCGAATCGATTTTTCTTCAGCGAAGCGCATAATGATGACGCGCCGCTGATCTTCCGGCAGCGCGTCAACCGCTTTAAATAACTGCGCGCGTTGTTCGATTTCCTCTAAATCCACTTCGCTCGCACTTTCACCATTTGGCAGATCGTCGCTACTAACCTCTCGCGAGCGTCGTTTTCGCTGATCTGATAACGCGTTTGACGCAATGCGATATAGCCAGGTAATAAACGGCGCCCCCCGCCACTTAAACTTTCCAAGATTTGCGAGCGCCTGCTGAAAAACGTGCGCCGTCAGATCCTGGATTTCGTTTCGATCAGAAACACGTCGGGCGATATAGGCATAAACTTGATGGAAGTGGTGCTCGTAAAGCTCCGCAAAGCGGCCCGGATCTTTCTGGGCGGCTTCAATTAGCAGCCGTTCTTCGGATTCACTTCCGCGACTCATTCTGATTCGCTCACCGCTTCTATGAACTAAAACTGGCGCGCAGCTAAAAAGTTACGGTGCGTGAAAAACATTGCCGATTGCCGATTTTTGATTGCCGATTGGATGTTGCTCGGATCCGTCAATCGGCAATCGGCAATTGGCAATCGGCAATCGGCATGTTTCACCTTACTTCCTGATTGCTTCGATCAGAATCCGGCCTACTGCACTGCTTGGCGGGGTTGTTCTTAATAAGGCGGATATTGTTGGTGCGATGTCGGCCGGCGATGCTCGATCATAGTAGCGGCCCGGGGTCAGTCCTGACGCAACGATAATCAACGGAACGTGTGTGTCGTATGAGTACGGCGTTCCGTGCGTTGCGGGAATCGCATCGCCAAGGTACTTGTAAGGCTCCGCTATAACTACGACGTCGCCACTCCGCGACGGGTAAAACCCATGCACGACTCGTCGTTCAATCGGATCGGTGATCGATACCGCGCCTTGCAGCAGCTGGGAACGAGTAAATGCCTTCGCTATACCGCGCACCGTCAACGCAGCATCGCGGGCGACAGCCGTGACTTCATCGAGACTGACTCCGTCGCGTTGGAGAGCGGCATAGTTGAAATAGATATTCCCGTTGATGAACGCGGGTTGAGGGCGGCCACCAATATCGTATGTATAGATGTAGTCGGCCGTTGGATCCGGAGAAGTGCGTTTAGGGTTGTAGCGAGCACTGATAGCCTTGCGAACGGCGGCGAGTACGTCTTCACCTCTTAAACGCGCACCATCGAGACCCAGCGCCGCAGCGTGTTCTGGGATAGGAGCAACGCCGTGATCGGCCGTGAGAATCACAATCGTGTTTCGTAAGCCCACCTTCGAATCGACGAAATCGAGAAACGTTCCTATTTGCCGATCGACGCGCAGTGTAGCGTCCATCGCTTCCTGACTGTATGGACCAAAACGATGGCCAACGTAGTCATTTGCCGAGAAACTCAGGGTCAATACATCAGTATCGTCATCCTTGCCAAGGTTCTCGTTCACTATCGCTTCCTGCGCAAACTGCACCAGCAGATCATTTGAAAAAGGCGTGTAGTCCAATGCCGCATAAAACTGTGGACCAGGCGTCGTTGCACCGCCGGTGATCGTGTGGGGAAAGGCGTTCGTATCGCCAGCAACGCGGCCGATGTTTTCCCATGGTGGTGAGTCAGCACCAGCGCGCTTTAGATACTCCGATTCCGGCAACAGCCGATCCCAGCGGGCGCCAAAAAACTTATCTGCGACGCGCTTACTGTTGAATGCCGAGACCCAGGCCGGTAATTCGGCAAAGTAGTAGGTCGACGAGATCATGTTGCCTGATCCGGAACTGAACCAGTAGGCAGCGCTTGCGTGACGACCTGCTGGGAGGATCGCCGATCGATCTTTGACCGAAATGCCAATTACCTTGGATCGACCATTGGTTGCGAGACGAAGTTCGTCGCCTACGGTCGAGGCCATCAATCGTCGTGGGCTGGCCGCTGGCTCATTTGCATTACCGCCGAGTGCTTTAACGGTAGCGTCTGAGACGCTGGTGATTCGTCTCGCCGTCTCACGTTCGATCCATTCATTGCCGACGATTCCAGTTTCAGCAGGATACGCGCCGGTCATCATCGTTCCGTGGCCAGGTGCAGTGTAGGTCGGTGTGTGGTCGTAGTGAGCTTGTTCCCAAACCGCACCTTCAAGCATCAATCGCCGGAATCCGTTCTTGCCAAACAGATCTCCAAACCGCTCAAGGTAGTCGTGACGAAACTGATCGACTGCAATCAACAGGACCAGGCGCGGGCGCGCTGCTGTGGCGCTGGCTGTTGGACGCGTGCGCTGCGCGAATACAGGCAGCACAAAGAGAGCGATCAGTAGATAAGCTGTGGCGAGTCGGGTCCGGTTTTTCATAGGGCGGGATAGTACCCGAACTCTGAGATAACGACGAGAGAGAAAATAAGTATTGACAGATCTATCGCCGCTCCCTACTATATCGCGCGCCGATATAGTTTGTAGATGTCTTAGGAGATCGTATTTGGCAAAGGATCGCAATCCAGACGACTTCCTGCCGCTGACGCCGGCGATGTTTCATATCCTGTTGGCGCTTGCCGATCAGGACCGTCACGGTTACGAAATCATGCGTGAAGTTGATGAGCGGACTGCAGGAAAGGTTCGGCTCGGTCCTGGAACTCTGTACGGTTCGATAAAGCGGATGCTGGGTGATGAATTGATTGAAGAATTGGATGAACGCCCCGATCCTGAAATGGACGATGAGCGACGTCGTTACTATCGGTTATCCGGGTTCGGGCGTCGTGTGGCTGTGGCAGAAGCGGAACGCCTTGCTGCATTAGTGAAGGTAGCTCGAACGAAGAAGCTACTGTCCGTTCATAGAGTTTGAGAAAACGCGCACCTGCTTGATTCAATGAAAACGAACATACCGTTATCGTTTCGAATTTATGAGTTGCTGCTAGTTGCTTACCCGTGCGAGTTTCGTGACGAATACGGTCCGCTGATGGCTCAACTGTTCCGCGATCGATATCGCGATGAAGCGACAAAACACAAACTGGCGATTCTGCTTTATTGGTGCGTCGTTGTTAATGACCTGGTCGTGACGGCATTTAAAGAGCACGCTGAGAAAAGAAAGGGCGATGGATTTATGAATAACTTACGACGTGATCTAATCGGTTTATCAGCATCCGCTGCGATTGCTGTCGCCGCTTTTGCCCTACTCTCCTACGGAAGATCGAACGAGGTGTCTGCCATTCTCGTGTTTGGTCGAATCCTTGATGCGGTTGCGACAGCAGGCATCATTGGCAACATTGTCGTCTTTCTGTTGGCACGCATTACGAAATGGGATCCGCTGCGAATCGCTCTTTGGACGTTTCTCATCGTTAACCTGGTTCCTGCGATTGTCCTTGCGCTCGTGGGCCCCAAGATCGATCCACAGTTTCGATTGACTGCGACATTGACCAGTTACGTCGTCAGCTTCCTCTTTTGGTTTAGCTTACATTACGCGTGGCACTCGGCCGGCAGGAATGCTCTCGCGAAATCTTGAACAGTTCTGAAGTCCTAATCCGTCCACAATAAAGTTTTTGGAGACTGCCATGAGAATTATCCATTGCAGAGAGGCGTAGTGTCTCTTTGGAGTGCGGTGACTTGTCACCGCTTTTGGGAACCGGCTGTCTTGGAGTTCTGCGATAGACTGCAGTCCGAGACGCGATGACAAGTCACCGTTTTTGTACCGGTGTCACGTGGGGATTGGCTACGAACATCGCAGCCGAGGAGAGCCGTGACAAGTCGCCGCACCCCAAAGAGGTTATTCGTATCTCAAAGCCTCTATCGGATCTAACGCAGCGGCCTTGCGGGCCGGGTAGTAACCGAAAAAGATTCCGACGGCTGCCGAAAAAACCACTGACCCAACAATCGCGGTGGTCGAGACAAGAGTGGGCCATCCGAGCATCATCGGAATCGCCAGGCTTGCGGCTATTCCGAGAAGAATTCCGATGGTCCCTCCCGTCAAACTTAGAACAATCGATTCGATTAGGAACTGTTTCTTAACCGCAGAAGAGCGTGCGCCAATCGCCAGCCTCACGCCAATCTCCCTGGTGCGCTCAGTCACGGACACGAGCATGATGTTCATAATGCCGATGCCACCGACGAGAAGCGATACACCGGCGATACTGCCAAGCAGCCACGTCATGATGCTGTTTGTTTCGTTTGCGGCTTCGGCGACATCAGACATGTTTCGAACGGTAAAGTCGTCCGGTTGATTGCCAGAGAGTTTATGGCGCTGGCGCAGTAAGTCGCCGATCTGCACTTGCGCGGTGTACGTCGCGTCGGCCGAAACAGCCGAAACGTACGCGACTTGAATACGCGTCGTGCCGAGTAGTTTCTTCTGAACAGTGGTATACGGCGCAAAGGCTATGTCATCCTGATCACGGCCCTGCGGGTCCTGACCTTTACGACCCAGCACTCCCACCACACGGAAGGGCAGATTCATCACGCGAACGCTTTGTCCAACTGGATCCATTCCGTTGAAGAGGTTATCGACGATCGTTTGACCAAGTACAATCACACGTGCTCCCGAACGAACATCCGACTCTGTAAAGAAATCGCCACTGTCGATGGTCCACTTGCGAATACCAGGTAATTGTTCGCTGACACCTTGAATCGACGTATTCCAGTTTTGGTTCCCGACTACCAACTGCGATCGAGAGTTGACCATCGGACTGATCATCGAAACGCTTGGAACTTCGCGCTGAATAGCTTGTAGATCATCCTCAGTCAGGGTGTTCGTACCGTTGTCGCCCGTACCGCTGCGAACGCCACCAACATTCTGAGCGCCAGCACTGACGAACAGAAGATTGGTACCAAAGTTGGAGATTTGCGCCTGCACTGAAGCAGAAGCACCCTGGCCGATGCTGACCATCGCGATAACAGCGGCAACACCAATAATCACGCCAAGCATTGTCAATGCCGCGCGCATCTTGTTACGGGCGAGCGCTCGATAGGCAATTCGAATAATAGCTAGGAGATTCATCGTTATTTACTCTTCGTCGTCTTCCTCGATCGGTGGCAGGCTTCGCAATTCCTCACCAGCATCACGTTGATTCTCAATCTCGTAATCTTTCTTAATTCGGCCGTCCTTAAACACCACGACGCGCGAGGCGTATTCCGCGATGTCTGATTCGTGTGTTACGAGTACGAGCGTAATCCCTTGTTCTCTGTTCAAGCGCTGGAAGATTTCCATCACTTCGATCGACGTGCGCGAGTCGAGGTTTCCCGTGGGCTCGTCCGCCAGAATCAACGCGGGTCGATTCACCAGTGCACGCGCGATAGCCACGCGTTGCTGCTGACCACCTGACAACTGATTCGGATGGTTTTGCTCTCGTCCAACCAAACCCACCGCTGCGAGCGCTTCTTTCGCGCGCTTCTGTCGCTCCTGCGAATCGATACTTGCGTAAAGCATCGGCAGCTCGACGTTTTCGATTGCTGAGGTTCGAGACAAGAGATTAAAACCCTGAAACACGAAGCCGATCTTCTGACTGCGAATGTCTGCTCGCTCGTCTTTGCTGAGTTGAGAGACGTCCTGGCCGTCGAGTACGTATGTTCCGCGTGTCGGACGATCCAGACAGCCAATGATGTTCATCGTCGTCGACTTTCCTGAACCAGACGCACCCATGATTGCCACAAACTCGCCCTCACGAATCGTCAGCGACACTCCACGTAGCGCGTGCACTTCCACATCGCCCATCGTGTAGGTCTTGTGAATGTGATCCAGCTCAATGACCGCTGGCGCTTCAACCCTTTCGATCAGATTTTGGTGGCGCCAAAACTGTGCGCCGGGCGTCTGTATTCGTTGTTCAACTATTGCTGCCATATCTATTCCCATCAGGTCGATCAACCGTTTCACACGACAAACTGAAGTTTATCGGACATCGTTTACCGTCGTGCTCCGCCGCCGAGCCCGCCACGCTGCCCTCCGCCGCCGAATCCAGGCGCGGTCTGCGTAGTTTGTGTTCTAGCCTGGCCCGAGATTGTTTCGCCGATGATTACCACATCGCCTTCCTGCAGGTTCCCGGAAACGATCTCAGTCGCGGAACCATCGCTAAGCCCAACAGTGATTCGCCGCGGTTGCGGTTTGCCATCCGCTCCCATAATCCAGACCAGCCGGTTCTGACCAGCAATGACTGGAGCACTCGATGGCGTCAGACGATTCTCCTGGCGATTCGCCTGGTCGCCGTTTCCATCGGCGCTACGTTGGCCCCGATTCTGACGCTGACCACCGTTGTTGTCGCCATTGTTAGAACGATTCTGTGTGTTGGCAGTCTGCGGTCTGAAACGAAGTGCCGCATTCGGCACTTTGAGAACGTTGTTGCGTTCGTCGATCGTGATCGTCAAGTTTGCAGTCATCCCAGGCTTCAACTTCTGCTCAGGATTATCGACGTCGAGCACGACGTTGTAAGTGACGACGTTCTGCACATTCTGTGGATTCAGTCGCATTTGCTGAATCGCGCCTTTAAACTCTTTTCCAGGAAATGCATCGACACCGAAGGTAGCGGTCTTCGCCTGCTCGACTAGACCGATGTCAGCCTGATCGATGTTTGCGATGACCTGCATCTTCGTCAGGTCGTTTGCGATAGTGAACAGAGTAGGCGCCGACAAACTGGCCGCCACTGTCTGACCTACGTTGATGTCTCGCGAAACCACGATGCCATCGATTGGCGATGTGATCGTGGTGTGACTCAGATTCACTTCGGCCACACTCAATGCGGCCTGCGCCTGTTGCACCTGCGCCTCCGCTTGCAGCACCTGAGCCTGCGCCTGTTGAATCTGAGCTTGTGACTGTTGGAGTTGGGCTTGCGCCTGCGCCTGACCAGAGCCGGCCGACATGTTCTCGTTCAGCATCGCCTGACTCAGTTGCGCCGCCGCCTGGTTGTATCGAGCATCAGCAGTTCTGTAGGCCGTTTGCGCGATCTCGTAGTCGCGTTTTGAAATCACCCCCGCACTTGCCAGGGCTTCCTGCTGCTTCAACGCGCTCATCGCATCGTCTCGCTCAGCTTTGAGTACGTTCAGATTTGCCTGCGCGCCCGAAACTCCCGCTTGTTGGGTTTGCACTGTTGATTTAGCTGCCAACACTTTGGCCTGCGCGTCCGCAGTGCCGGCACGTGAAGCAGAAACACCAGCGCGAGCCTGGATCAAACTCGCCTTGGCACTTTCCAAGTTCGCACGTGCCTGTTGCACTTGGGCCTGCGCAGTGGACGGATCCAACTGCGCGATCACTTGGCCCTTCTTCACGACGGAGTTGAAGTCGGCGTAAAGAGCGGAAATGGTACCGGAGGCCTGACTGCCAACCTGCACGGTTGTGACAGCTTGCAGTACGCCGGTTGCGGTAACGGTATTGCGAAGGTTGCCGCGCTCGACTTTTGCAGTCATGTATTCGGCTGCACTGGCGCGATTACTCCAAAAAGCGAAGCCAGCAAAACCAGCAATCCCCACGAGTCCAACAATTACTGCCAGCCTTGTTTTCTTACCAACCTTCAAGGGCTTCAAGGCTTTCAACTTATTTGAGAAATTCAGATTCGTTATCTTCATTTGTTTGATCCAGTTTGGTTCCTCTATCAAGAATGCTTTGTGTGACCACTAACCCAGACACCGAGCATGATCATCCGGTTACATACAAGATGATTCTTTACATAACTTTACATAGTGTTTGGTTAATCAAATTCTGCACTGTTGGCTGACGGTAGCTAATGTAAAGATCTGTAAAGCGTCGGGATTATTCCGTACCGTTCGCGGTAGCTGACCAGGACACAACTCGCCCTGATCTTGAGCCTTGGCCGTTCGCTACCGCGAACGGTACGGAATACGTTCCTGACCACAGCTATCGAGAACGGTACCGAATAGACTTTTCCGCCCTTATCCCAGACGGTGTGATGGAGTTCCGATGTGAATGTGGGGTCCCGTCGAAACGCCCGGAATAGCTGATCTGAACGCCAGAAAAGGAATGTTTGCCGATTGCAGGAAACTGATCAATGCGCGGCCTTCCGTACTATCCGGATGTAGGCCGACATCTACGGCGTGCCGGTGATCCCAACCCAGCCGATTATGAGTTGCACTCTGACCAATCGTGCTCGTCGGGAGTGACCGTCCAAATGTGCTCGAAAAAAACTGCTGAACAGAGGGTAGGAATGCCAATGTCCAATTACCGTTGGTTGAACGAATGACCGAACCCGAAGCGTTGATCCTCATTAAAGTCGATTTTGTCAGCTGCTTGGTTCTTGCTGCTTGGGCTTGTGCCGTCAATTCGGCTTTCTTCAGATCCGCCACCAGTTGAACTGAATCGGCAATCTGCTTTTGAAGCTCTTCGACACGCGTTTTCGCACCTCTTAAGTCTTCCCCGGCTCTTTCGACTTCCACCCGTGCAATTAAGCCTTCCGAGGCGAGTTGCTGAAGCAGACTTAGCGACTTAGTAGCTTTCGTAACCGCTTCCTCGGCCGTCGGAAGTTGTTGTTCAGCGGCTGTCTTGGAGTTTTCGGTGGCTTCTATAAGGTCGGCAGATGCTGCCTTCGTTTTGGCTGTCGAAGTGGATTGAGCGGCGGCACTAACGGAGAAAACAAGTGCGAATGACAATACTGTGAAAAGTTTCATCACAACGGTAGACACCCACCGTGAGGCATTGGTTACACGCGACAGAAAGAAATTTGCCGGCCATTTCAGAACAGGAGCGAAGCGACTGCTTTTCAACCCGCGCTTACGCCTTTGGGCATAGAGGCAGAGACAGTCGCTTCGCTTCTCCTGTTCTCACCTCACCGGGCAACGACAATCTAGAGATCCCTTTCTCCTTGTAACCAATCCCGTCCGACTGGTGTCTGTCTCGGTGGGAGGCTCCCCTGTCATTTAACAAGCCAAGAAGGACAAAGGGAAAGAAATAAACAGATGAAGACATTTGGAAAGCTTAAAACATTAGGATTGGCCACCGCGCTGACTGCTACAGCGGTTGCTGGTTCGATTGCTGTCGCGCAGTCGGTGACACCGAATCAGTCGACTCAGGAGCAGGGTCAGAAGCGCGAGTGGCGCCGCGGTGGTCGCGCGGGTAACCGGAATCACGGTTTCGGCGGCATGCATGGTGGTGACCGGCTGTTCAGCCAGCTCAATCTAACGGAGGATCAAAAGGCCAAGGTCAAACAGATCCACCAGAGTTTTGCTGAGCGTAACAAACCGCTTCGCGATCAACTTCAGGCGAAGCGTCAGGAGTTGCAACAGGCGCGGCAGGGCGATACGTTCAACGAATCGTTGGCCACACAAAAGTTGACCGAGATGGCGGCACTTGAGGCTAAACTGATGGGCGAGCGCTTTAAGATCCATCAGGAAATGCTTTCGATTTTGACTCCTGAGCAAAAGACTCAGCTTGAGCAGGCACAAGCGCGGTTCAAACAGAGACGTGGTAACAAGCCAGGTCGAGGCGAACTGCGCATCAATCAGTAAGATGTTCCCCCACGATGGTGGCGGGCTGCGGCAGATGGCGACGGTCCGCCACAATCGAAAACTGAAGTGAGGGACAACTCTTCTGACGGACGGTTACGAACAGGCTCCGGACCTCGACCTGGCGCGGCGGGCACAGGATGGAGACGAGTCTGCGTTCGCAGAAATAGTAAGACGTTATAGCCCGCGAGTATTCAGTGTTGCGAGCCGGTTTTTCCGACAGAGAAGCATGGTTGAAGAGGCAGCACAAGACGTGTTTCTGAAAGCTTATACGCAGCTCGGAAGTTATGAAGGCCGCGGATCAATGGAAGGCTGGCTTACAAAGATAGCGACCAATACCTGTTTGAACATAGTACGCGGCGCGAAACGACGTCCCGAGCAGATCGTTTCGCAGTTAACAGAAAACGAGAACGAATGGCTCGAAGAAAAATTATCAACGGTTGCCAACGAACAGCACCGATCGGCAGAGCGAGATTTGATCGCGGCGGACTTAGCGGATCGCGTGCTGGGCGTATTGTCGCCTGAAGATCGTTTGGCGTTGACGATGATCGATGGCGACGATGCCACTATCAAAGAAGTCGCAGAAGTAACCGGTTGGTCCGAATCGAAAGTCAAGGTCAGAGCTTTTCGTGCCCGGCGTCGGGTGAGAGAAGCGATGGCAAAACTCATTGGTGGAAAGAAAAAGCAGGAACCACAGTTGAAGACAGCAGGTGAACAATGAACAACAGCCACATCATCGACATTCTCGATAATGCGCCGATCGGTGAGTGGAGTGAATCTCAACTTACTTCGATGCGCACTCACATTGAGATTTGTTCTTCGTGCGCTCAGTCATATGACGCAGCTCTGCTGGCCTCAAATGTCATTCATGCGCGCGTTTCAGTCGAGATCGAACCTTCTCCATTTTTCGCGACGAAGGTTCTCGCGCGGATAAGAGAGCAGCAAACTGAGAACGTGCCGGTGATGCTTCGCTTGTGGCGGTCCGCGAGTTATCTGGTGTCGTCGATGGCGATTGCAACGGCCGCACTCGCAGTTCTCAGCTTTGTCGTTCCCGGCCCGGTAGTTGGATCTTCTGAACCGGCAGCGACTGCATACTCGGCCGAATCAGTAATTCTTGGCGATGAGGAAGAGTTGTCGTACGAGCAGGTTATGAGCACGATTTACCTCGAAGAGGAAGAGGCTAAATAATATGGATCAGGCAAAGAAAACACGTTGGCAGGTTAGGTTCGCAGCGGCGTTTATCTTCCTACTGGGGTTTGCGGCCGGCATTCTCGCTTTGAACGTCTATCGCGGCTGGGCCCGAAACATGAATGGCGGCGGCAGAGATCGGTTTGAGCAGATGTCGCAGCGATTGAAGTTGAATGAAGATCAAAAGACTAAGGTGCAACAGATCTTCACTGATACGCGTGAACAGTTATCGACCTTGCGGAAAGAATCCGAGCCGCGCTTCGAACAGATTCGCAGCCAGGCTGACGAACGTTTGCGTCAGGTATTGACTCCGGAACAATGGGACCAGTTTCAAAGGATGCGTGATGAGGGTCGCCGCCGACGTGGCGGATTGGGACCAGGGCCCAGAGGCGGAACTGGACCAGGTACTGGAGGCGGAACTGGACCAGGTACTGGAGGCGGAACTGGACCAGGTACTGGAGGCGGAACTGGATCAGGTACTGGAGGCGGAACTGGATCAGGTACTGGAGGCGGAACTGGACCAGGTACTGGAGGCGGAACTGGATCAGGTACTGGAGGCGGAACTGGACCAGGTACTGGAGGCGGAACTGGATCAG